>JAKSNA010000038.1 GCA_024400295.1 Bacteroidales bacterium
CGCTCATCCCGACGGCAGGGACTGACAGGGTGGATGTGGCTTTCACTGGCGACGCAGCAGGAAGCATGACCTTCCTCGCCGGCATACACGAGAACAAGTTCTACGGCATGAAAGACGCCTTGACGGTGACGCTGGAAGCGGCTGCGCCGCCGTGTTACCTGGGTGACTTCACCGTCGATGCCAACGGCACCACTGTCGAGTTCTCGCCGGGCAACCTGTACTGGGACGGCAGCGCGTTCAGGTTCGAGGCAAACCAGTGGAGTTTCGAAAGCTCATGGAACGCAAACCACGTGAGCCATTTCTTCTGGAGCAAGACGGCATCGGTGGCATACGCTGGAAGCTACAGTGAAAGCGGCACTACAACGTCCGACGTGTTCTTCACGAACAGTTCGTCTTTCCAGGTGGCAGGTGAGACGGCTGGAACATGGCGCACGTTGAGCAATGACGAGATGGGCTATCTGCTGAATACCCGCACCGACGCCTCGTCCCTCCGTGCGTGGAAGGATTTGGGCAACAATGTAAAAGGTCTTGTGATTCTTCCGGACGGCACGGATGCCTCTGTGATGAGCAGCATAACTTCGACAGCCGACCTTGAAACATACGGCGCTGTCTTCCTCCCCGCCGCAGGCTACCGCTACGGTACGGACGTTTACGATGCCGGCTCGTACGGCTTCTACTGGTCGGGTACTCCCAGCGAGGACTACGAGGACGACGCGTACAGCGTGTCCTTCTGTTCGGGCGACGTGTACGTGGGCGACGACAATCGGCGCTACGGCTACTCGGTTCGCCTCGTCCGGTAGTTCTTGCAGGAGTTCCCTTCTTCCAACGGGAGAGGACAAAAAGTACAGTAAAAAGGGTACGGTGTGAAAACCGTTGGGCGCCGGCGCCCGCCCCACAAGGGCGGGCCACCGAGCCGGCGTCCTGAGGTTTTCACGGGCAAGCCCACAGGCGTCAGCACCCGACACCGCCGTAAGGCGGTTTTTTAAAATTTAGAGACGGGGCATGCCCCGTCTCTACTGCATTCCCAAACATAAAAAACACATAAAACCGTCATATTTTGTACAGAAAATGATAAAAAACATTATTTACTGTACAAAATTTTACTATTTTTGCAGCATGAAAAATATTTTGGCAACATTAGGGAATGTCCCGGTGACGACTTCTGTGGTTTCTTCGCTTTATCCTAATATAATCGGCAAGAACCAGAAGATCAAAAATCTGGAGAAGACGGGAGAGATCATACGTCTCAAAAGAGGTTTGTATGTCGTTTCGCCGGAGGTCTCAGATACTCTTGTTTCTACAGAACTTATTGCAAATCAATTATATGCACCGTCATACATCTCAATGTCATCGGCATTGAGATATTACGGGTTGATACCGGAAGCTGTCTATACGACACAGTCGATGACGATAAAACATTCGCGTAATTTTGAAACGCCGGTTGGCTTTTTTGATTACACTCAAATGTCGCGGGAGTCGTTTCAAATTGGGTTGACGTACATTAATAACGGCAGTTTTTCGTTTGTAATCGCCTTGCCGGAAAAGGCTCTGTGTGATTTGGTCGCCAATTCGCCAAATGTGAATTTGCGTTTTCTTACAGATGCCGAGCAATATCTTGAAGAAGACATCAGGCTTGACATGGACGGTTTTTTGAATATGAACTCATTGATTTTCAAACAATATATTGAAGTCGGGAAGAAGTCTAACTCAATAAAAACAATTTTAAAATATTTGGAATATGAACGAAATTTATCAAAGAATGCTCTCCGAGTATGACATCACATCGGAGGCGCAAAAGCGTAATGCAACATTTGAAGTCAATCAGCAGATAATACTTGCCGGACTCTATCACGGTGGTTTTTTCGACGTGGCGGCTTTTTACGGTGGGACGTGCCTGAGGATTTTCCATGGCTTGCAAAGGTTCAGCGAAGACATGGATTTCTCGTTGTTGCGTCCGGACGATAATTTTGATTTCACGAAATATTTCCAGCCGATAATTGATGAGTTTGCCATCGTCGGCAGGACTGTTGAGATAAAAAAGAAGGACAAAAGGACTTTCGGCAGAGTTGAATCAGCATTCTTGAAAGATAACACTGATGTGTATGACCTGACATTTCAGACGGAAAAGTCTGTGAAAATAAAGATAGAGGTTGATACTCAACCGTCTATGAGGTTTGATACGGAGCAAAAACTCCTTCTTGTGCCGGAATCCTTCATGACGAGATGTTTCACGCTTCCTTGTCTGTATGCCGGAAAGATGCATGCGCTCGTTTACCGTCAGTGGCAAAACCGCGTGAAAGGTCGCGACTGGTACGATTTTGAATATTACGTCAGATGTAATATCCCATTGGATTTCAATCATTTGCAAGAAAGAATACGGCAGTTTGACGGCGTTGAGATAAGCAAGGATGAATTTATGAAAATCCTGCGTGAGAAACTTTCAAAGACCGACATTGACATGGTTAAGAAGGATGTTTCCGGTTTCGTGAAAAATCCCCGCGACCTCGAAATCTGGTCGAACGACTATTTCCTGATGCTCGCCGACAGGATAAGGTTCGTGTAAGCAATTGAAAGACAAAGGAGCAAGGCCGTTCCCCAGACCTTGCTCCGTCAGATTGTCATTTATCCGGTAACTTTATGATTACCAGTTCAGTATCTTCCTGAAGTCGTAGTCTTCAGGGTTCTCGACGTATTTCTTCGCGGCTTCGTAGTCGTCGGGCGTGATGTATTGCAGGCACTCGTTGAACACGAGACGCGCCTTGCCGCCGTTCATGTTCACGAGACGTGGCTTCACCTTGCCGTTCTCGTCTTCCACATCCTTGAGATACAGCGGCTTGATGTCACCGACGTGGTCGGCGGTCACCATGGCGCCGCTGACGCCTTGGTCGTAGAGCTTCTTCACGCCGTAGCCGAGGATGGAGCAGTAGTAGAGGTCGAAGGCGCACGGATCGACGCAGCGTATCTCGTAGCCGACCTCGACCGGGCGGCTCTTCACGTTGAGGCCGAGCTGCTTGAGTCTGTCTTGCAGCAACATGTTGAAGATGTGTGCCTTGCTCACGTTGCCGAGTTCCGGGTGCCCGTGGTCGTCGTACGTGAAGTTGACGCCGGAGTTCTTGATCTCCTCGTCGGTCATGAAATGGAACACGCCTTCGCTGATGATGGCCACGCCGTAGTTCACGCCGATCATCTTGCGTTTTATTATCGCACTGATTACTAAGCGCAGGATCTTGTCGAAAGTGACCTCTGTGTTATGGAACATCTCCGGGATGATGATCATCGGGTAGTGGCACGCCGCGCCCATGGCGAAGGCGAGGTGTCCGGCCTCACGCCCCATGGCGGAGACGACGAACCAGTTGCCGCTCGTGCGCGCGTCCTCATAGACGGTCTGCGAGATCTTCACGCCGGCTTCCTTGGCGGAATAATAGCCGAATGTCGGGCTGCCTTCCGGCAACGGAAGGTCGTTGTCGATGGTCTTCGGCACATGGATGTTCTGGACCTCCACGTTGTTGGCCTTCAGGAACTTGGAGATGCGGTTAGCCGTCGATGCCGTGTCGTCGCCGCCGATGGTCACGAGGAGCTTCACATCGTTCTTCACGAAGAAATCGACGTTGAACTCCTCATCTTTCGGCTTGTAACGGCTCATCTGCAACGCCGAGCCGCCCATCCTCATGATCTGGTCGGCATAGAGGAAGTCGATGTCGATGGTCTTCGGGTTCGGCTTGAAGAGGTTTTTGTAGCCTTCATGAAGTCCGATGACACGGTAGTTGTCTTTCAGGAATGTCTTGGCGACTGTGCTGATCACGGTGTTGATGCCAGGTGCCGGGCCGCCGCCCGCGAGTATTACTATTGATTGCATACCTTATTAGTTTGTAAAGTTCAAAAGTTCAAAAGTTTATAAAGTTTGTAAAGTTTGTAAAGTTTCGAGGTTGCAAAAGTAAAAAATTTTTTGACTTCGTTTGATAAAATTAGTTATTTTTGCAAGTTTTATTAACAACGCTGATATTAACGTATGTATAGCTTCATTTCCGGAACCGTAGTGGAGAAGAATCCCGCTTATATAGTGCTTGATAATCAAGGTATTGGGTATTTAATTAATATTACTTTGAACACATTCACGGCGATAGGCGAGCAGGAGCGCGTGAAACTCTTCGTGCATCTCGCGATACGCGAAGACGCGCATCTCCTGTACGGCTTCTACACCGAGAAGGAGCGGGCGTTGTTCCTCCAGCTCATAACGGTGTCGGGCGTAGGGTGCAACACGGCGCGGCTGATCCTCTCGTCGATGACGGTGAAGGAAGCCGTCGATGCCATCGCGACCAACAACATCAAGATGATACAGTCGGTGAAAGGCATCGGCGCGAAGACCGCGCAGCGCATCATCGTTGACCTCCACGACAAGGTCGGGAAGATGGAGGCCGGCGCCGGCGAAAATTCACCGGCCGGATACAATACATTGAAAGATGAAGCGTTATCTGCTTTAATGGTTTTGGGCTTCAACAAGGTGAGCATCGAGAAAGCACTCGACAAACTCCTCAAGGAGATGACGAACCCTTCGGTGGAAGACCTCATCAAAGAAGCTCTCAGACTTTTGTGATTTTGATTAAAGATATGATTTTGAAAAAGTTAAGATATTATATTATGACCGCAGTCCTGCTCTGTGTCTGCATCGTGGCACAGGCGCAGGTCGGGAGCGGCAACCCATACGAAGAGGGGCAAAGCACCGGCATCGCATTCCAGGATCCGCCGAACATCACACGAACCATCGAATACGACCCGGCGACAGGACAGTATATCTTCCTGAACAAGATCGGCGACTTCATCTACCGCGACCCTTACACCATGACGCAGGAACAGTATTTCGAGTATTACCGCGACAAGGAACTGCGCGACTACTGGAAGGAACGCCGCGATGCCTCGATGGGCAACAACAACGGCAACCAGCTCATCCCGACGATATACGTCGGCGGCAAGGTGTTCGACAAGATCTTCGGGAGCAACACCATCGACATCAAGCTGCAAGGCTCCGCTGACGTCACCTTCGGCTACAAGAAACAGAAACGCAAAGACCCCGCGCTGACGACAGCACAGCAGAACACGGCGAACTTCGACTTCGACATGCACATGCAGATAAGCGCGTCGGCGAAGATAGGCGAGAAAATCAACTTCAAGCTGAGCTACAACACCGAGAGCCAGTTCACTTTCGACAACAAATTCACCTTGAGGTACGAAGGCGATGAGGATGACATCCTGCAACTTCTCGAAGCCGGCGACGTCAGCATGCCGCTCAGCTCGTCGCTCATCACCGGAACACAGTCGCTGTTCGGCTTCAAGACAAAGCTGAAGTTCGGCAAGACCACAGTCACGGCGATAGCGTCGTATCAGGAGAGTGAGACGCAGAACATCGCGGTGAGCGGCGGCGCGTTGAAACAAGAGTTCGACATCGAATGCGTCGATTACGAGGAAAACAGACACTTCTTCCTCAGCCAGTATTTCCGCGACCATTACGAAGAAGCACTCGCCAACCTCCCGACAGTGACGTCAAGCATCAACATCACCAAGCTGGAGGTGTGGGTGACAAACACAAGCTCGTCGTACGACAACAACCGCAACATCGTGGCATTCACCGACTTGGGCGAATATCATGAAGACTGGATCTATAACCGCCACAAGGTGCATCCGAGCTACGGCTCCAGCAAGGAGTTCCCTGACAACGGCTCCAACAGCCTCCTCGAAAACATGGACATTAACCAGATCAGAAACCTCAACAGCGTCACGTCATATCTCACCAACGAGGGCTACACCTCAGGTCTCGACTTCGAGAAGATACAGCGGGCCAAGAAACTGACGGCGTCGGAATATTCCTACAACCCGAAACTGGGTTTCATCACGTTGAATATCACGCTGAATTCAAACCAGTCGCTGGCGGTGGCATACCAATACACCGTCATCGGACAGGAGGGCGTGTTTCAGGTCGGTGAGTTCTCCGACCAGGGCATAGGCGAGCCTAACCTGCTGGTTGCCAAGCTGCTGAAGAGCACGACCGTCAACACCAAGATGCCGATGTGGGACCTGATGATGAAGAACGTCTATAACATGCGTGCATATCAGGTGTCGGGCAATGAGTTCACGATGAACATCCTGTATCTCGGCAACAGCAACGGTGTCGCCACCGGTTATTTCGCCGACGCGAAAGACGACGTGAAGGGACGCTCGCTGCTGAACCTCATGGGGATGGACCGTTTGAACAACCAGAACAACCCTGTTGACGGCGGCGACGGAATGTTCGACTTCATCAACGGGGCAACGACTAACGGAGGCACCATCAACGCCGCGACAGGCCGTATCTATTTCACGGTGCTGGAGCCTTTCGGCGGACGTATCAGGGACATTTTCAGGGACGACCCCGTCCTGGCCGACAAATATGCCTTCGACTCACTTTACACGATGACGAAAGTCATGGCGAAACAATACGCCGAGAAGAACAAGTTCCGCATGGAAGGCAGCTACACCTCATCGTCGGGAAGCGAGATAAACCTCAACGCACTCAACGTGGAGCCTGGCTCGGTGACAGTCACCGCCGGCGGCATACCTCTCGTCGAGAATGTCGATTACACCGTTGACTACACACTCGGCCGCGTGACCATCCTCAACGAGGCACTGCTCAACTCCGGCACCGCCATCAACGTGTCGCTGGAAAACAACACCTCGATGTCAACCATGCGCAAGAATTTCCTCGGGGCGCGTGTCGAACATGAATTTAACCCTAATTTCATCGTCGGCGGTACCGTGCTTCATCTCTCCGAAAGGTCATACACCACCAAGGTCAATTACAGCAACGAGCCGGTGTCAAACACCATCTACGGTTTCGACATAAACTACCAGACTGAGTCACAATGGCTTACCGATGTCCTCGACAAGCTGCCTCTCTACGAGACAAGCACGAAGTCGAGGATAACGCTCTACGGCGAGTTCGCGCAGTTCATACAGGGCATCAACAAGGCGGCGGGTCAGGATGTCGGGACATCGTACATCGACGACTTCGAGGGCGCGAAATCGACAATCGACCTGCGGCAGTGGCATTACTGGCGCCTGGCGAGCACGCCTCAGCATCAGCCGGCGCTCTTCCCTGAAGGCAACTCCGTCGGCCTGGAGAACGGCTTCAACCGCGCCAAACTCTCGTGGTTCATCATCGACCAGTCGGTGTTCTACGACCGTTACGGCAACCTGCTGCCACCTAACATCACCAACGACGAACTGTCGGACAACCGTGTCCGTCAGGTGCTGCTGACAGAGATATATCCTAACCGCGACATCGAGTCGGGGACATCGACGAACATGTCGGTACTCAACCTCGCATATTACCCGAAGGAACGCGGCGCATATAACTTCGACACAGAGAACGTCAACGAGGACGGGACGTTCAGCAACCCTACCGACAGATGGGGCGGCATGATGCGTGCCATGGAATCGACCGACTTCAACTCCACCAACGTGGAATACATCGAGTTCTGGATGATGGATCCGTTCTGTGACGGCATGGACCAGACCAACACCGGTAAGCTGTACTTCAACCTCGGTGACATCTCTGAGGATATCCTCCGTGACGGCCGCAAGTCGTACGAGAACGGCTTCCCTACAACGGCTGATGTGGTGAACGTCGATACCACGGTGTGGGGACGCGTGCCGTCGCTTCAGGCTTTAGTTGAGTCGTTCGACAACAACCCCGACTCACGTCAGTACCAGGATGTCGGCTATGACGGCCTCTCCGACTCCGACGAACGCTCGTTCCACGCAGCCTTCCTCGAGACGATGAGACAGAAACTCACAGGCGACGCCTTCGCGAAACTCAACGAAGACCCCTCGTCGGATGACTACCACTACTTCAGAGGCTCAGACTATGATGTCGATGACAGATATTCCAGCATCCTGGAACGTTACAAGAGATACAACGGCAACGAAGGCAACTCGCCGTCGGAGACACAATACACCGACGGCTATACAACCAACAACACCACGCTGCCTGATGTCGAAGACATTAACAAAGACAACACACTCAGCGAGTCGGAGAATTACTACCAGTACGTCATCGACCTCGACCCCACGAAGATGATGACGACAGGACAGAACCGCATCGCCGACATCCGCAACGCCACGGTGCAGACCGCCAACGGCGAGACGAAGCAGGTGAAATGGTACCAGTTCCGCATTCCGGTAAGGGAACCTGACAACATCATAGGCAACATCGAAGGATTCAACTCCATCAGGTTCTTCAGGATGTTCCTCAAGGGATTCAAGAGCGACGTCGTGATACGTTTCGCCACCCTTGACCTCGTGAGAGGCGAGTGGCGCACATACACCAATGCGATACAGGCCCCGGGCGAATACCAGCCTGGCGACCTGGGCAACGAGACGGTGTTCGAGATGTCGGCTGTCAACCTTGAGGAGAACAGCGGCCGCACGCCGGTGCCTTACTGCATCCCCCCGGGAGTGGAACAGGAGGTATATACGGGCATGACATCAACGGTGAAACAGAACGAACAGGCATTGCAGCTCGCCGTGAAGAAACTCGTCGATGGCGACGCACGCGGCGTATATAAGTCAACCGAGTTCGACTTCAGATATTACAAGAAGCTGAAGATGTTCATCCACGCGGAGAGCATGAACTTCAGCGATGACGTCAAGGACGGCGATGTCACCGCGTTCGTGCGCTTCGGCTCCGACCTCACCGATAACTACTACGAATATGAAATCCCGTTGCAGATCACGCCGTGGGGCACGTCGGTCACCGATGAATACGGCATCTGGCCGGAGAGCAACACCATGGAGATAGTGTTCGACAGGGTCGTTGATGTCAAGGTGAACCGTAACAGGGCCATCGCCAACGGCAACAGGGAGGTCAAGACAAACCGCCTCTATACCGAGATGGACGGCAAGAACTACATAAAGGTGTTGGGAAACCCGACGATCAGCGAGGTGCGCTCGATGATGATTGGTATCAGGAACCCGAAGAAAGAAGGCGAGGTGCCGGAAGACAAGAGCGTCATCGTCTGGGTCAATGAACTCAGGATGACGGACCTCGACAACAAAGGCGGCATCGCCGCCACAGGCCGCGCCGAAGTGACACTCGCCGACCTCGGACGTGTCGCCGTGGCAGGCACATACCAGTCGGCGGGCTACGGCTCGCTCGAGACCAAAGTCACACAGAACCAGATGCAGTCAACTAAATATTATAATGTGTCGGCCGACATCGACCTCGGCAAGTTCATGGCACCGCAGAAGTCGGGAATGTCAGTGCCTGTCCACTTCGACAGAAACCAGACCACCCTCTCTCCGGAATACAACCCGCTCGACCCCGATGTCAAACTCAAGACCGCACTGAATGATCTCAACGAACACGGCAGAGACTCGCTCAAGGCACTCGCCTGTGATGTCACGTCGCAGACGAACTTCAACGTCACTAACCTGAAGAAAAACCGCGTCGGCAGCAGGAAACCGCACTTCTGGGATGTAGAGAACCTCAACGCTTCGTATGCATATACCGACCAGGAACACGCAAGCCCCGACCTCGAATACAACTCGCAGAAGTCACATCGCGGCGGACTCGGCTATGCCTACACCACCAACTCGAAGCCTTGGGAGCCGTTCGCGAACGCGAAATGGGCGTCGTCGAAATACCTGCAGCTCATCAAGGACTTCAACCTCTACTACATGCCCAAGAGCTTCAGCTTCAACACGGAGATGTACCGTCAGATCCAACAGCAGAAGATGCGTAACAAGTCGTCAGGCCTCCTGATCATCAAGCCGACGGTGGCGAAGGACTGGGACTGGAGCCGTAACTACGACTTCCGCTGGGACATCTCCAAAGGCTTGAACTTTACGTATCACGCGACGGCTAACGCTTATATCTACGAACCTTCCGGAACGCCGGAGACAGGCACCGAGGAGTGGAGACTCAACCGCGATACCGTGAGAAGAGAACTGGGCAGACTCGGCTCGATAGACAACTTCCAGCAGTCGGTGAAGGTGAGCTATAACATCCCCGTCAACAAACTGCCGTTCTGCGACTGGCTCGGCTCGACGGTAAACTACACGGGCAACTACCGCTGGACCGCCAACTCGCACAACTTGCAGAAGAGACTCGGCAACACCGCATCGAACGACAACACAGTGCAGTTCTCAGCCACGGCTGATTTCTCGAAACTTTACAACAAGAGCGATTACCTGAAGAAAGTGCTCTCCCCGAAACGCGCCAACAACAGTAAGGGCAGACCGAAAAAGGATGATGAGGACAAAGACAAGAACGACACCGTTGTGAAGAAGGATAAAGAGAAGGTCAATGTCGGCAAGGCCGTCGGCGAAGCCGGAATACATATCCTATGCATGGTGAAGAAAGTGACGTTCAGCTATTCGCAAAGCTCAGGCGTCACGCTGCCTGGCTTCATGCCGAACCCCGACTACCTCGGAATGTCGAACGGATCCAACGCTCCAGGCTTCGGGTTCATCATCGGACAGAAAGCCGATGTCCTCAACAGAGCCATCACAAACGGCTGGCTCACCACCGACTCGACGTTCAACTCGCCGTATTCGGAGAAGATGAGCGACCAGTATAATTATAAGGTGCAACTCGAACCATACGCCGACCTGAAGATTGATGTCACAGGTAACCTGACGTATGCCGAGAACTTCCAGGAGTATTTCCGTTCTGACATGTTCGGCAACTTCCAGTTCTACACCCCTACGACAAGCGGCAATTACAGCATCTCGTACCTGATGGCTTCGACATCATTCGCAGATGGCGGCAAACTGTTCAACGACATGCTCAGAAACCGCCAGGATGTGGCGATGCGCCTCGCGCAGGAGAACAGCGCGTGGATGGCGTTGGACAGTGACCACAAGATGGTTTACGACAGCATCGGCCACGGCCTGTATCCATACGGCTATGGCGCGACATCACAGGAAGTGCTGCTGTATTCATTCCTGGGAGCATACTCGGGACAGAATGGAAACAAGGCTTCGCTGACACTCTTCAAGAAATTCGCCTTGCCTAACTGGACCCTGAACTTCACCGGCCTCACGAAGATACCTGCCATAAAGAAAGTGTTCAAGACCGTCAACATCACACATTCGTACAAGGCGACGTACTCGATCTCGCAATGGGTGTCGAATGTGAACTACGATGCCCAGAACATGCTCGCCGTATATGAAGGCACCAACCTCAGGGTTCCGGAGTTCGACATGTCGCAGGTGACGCTGAGCGAACAGTACGCCCCGCTAATCGGCGTCAAGCTGACGTTCAAGAACACATTGGCACCGTCGTTCGACTACAAGAAGTCGAGGACGCTGACTCTGACGTTCAGCAACAACCAGGTCACTGAGGTCGAAGGCCGTGAGATCGTCATCGGATGCGGATACACCTTCAAAGACCTCGGCTTCTCGATAACACTCCTCGACGGGTCAAACAAGAGAAGCATCAGCAATGACCTCACGCTGAAACTCGACATCGGATTCAGGAGAGACAAGACGACACTGCGCAGCATCAACGAGAGATACAGCCAGATCTCGTCAGGACAGCGGAAAGTGAACGTCTATTTCACCGCCGACTACAATTTCAGCCAGCGTCTGTCGGCTCAGGCCTTCTTCAAATACGACATGTCAAACCCGTACGTCGCCAATTCGTACAAGACGACAAACACATACGCGGGCCTGACTTTGAGGTTCAGCCTGACACAATAAAAATATTTTCTAAATATTTGAAAGTGATTAAATAAAAGTTGTACTTTTGCAGCGCGAAAAATAATTTTTTAAAAATATGAATACTCCATCAAATTTAAAGTACACGAAGGATCATGAATGGATCCGTTTGGAAGGTGAAACAGCATACGTCGGTATCACAGACTATGCACAACATGAATTAGGTGACATCGTCTTCGTTGACGTTGACACAGTTGATGAAACACTTGATGCAGAAGAGACATTCGGCACAGTCGAGGCAGTGAAGACCTCATCAGAGCTTTTCATGCCGGTGGCAGGCAAAGTCGTCGAATTCAACGAAGCACTCGCTGACGCTCCGGAACTCGTCAACAAAGACCCGTACGGCGAAGGCTGGATGATCAAGGTTGAAGTCAGCAACGCAGCCGACATCGAAGGTCTTCTCAGCGCGGAAGCATACAACGCTCTCATAGGCTAATCATTGAGGCACCTTACAAGAAATATCTACCCCGGCCTGATCTGCGGTATCGTCATCATGATACTCGTGGGACTGCCGGGGTCTTGTTTCCCGACGGTAAAGACATTCTGGGAATGGCTCGGTCCTGACAAGATCGTTCACCTTGTCATGTTCGGGTTGCAGGCGTTCCTGATACCGTTCGGCTACAGGTCCGACTACCGTCAGCGTGACGATGCCTTCAGGAAAAAGCTTCTCTGTCTGTCATTGCTGGTCGCCGCCGTCTACGGAGGCCTCACCGAACTGCTGCAGAAACATGTCTTCACAGGCAGAAACGGCTCGCTGTTCGATTTCTATGCTGATGTAATCGGTTGTGTATTAGGAGTTTTTATTTTTAAAATGTCGTATCGAAAAAAAATAAAAAAAAATCGCCTTTAGTTCAATAATATTTGTTATCTTCGCGGCGTTTTTGAACGGAATAAAAATTAAAAAATATGGAAATAAAAAAATCACCCAAAGCAGATCTTGACGGCAAGAAATTGACGTTCACTCTCATCGGATTGGTAGTCTCATTGTTCATCATCTGGCGCGTGTTCGAGTACAAGAGCTATGACAAACAGACAGCGGAAGTCTTCCAGAGACAGACGGAAGTCATCGAGGAAGAGATGGTTGAAATCACAAAACAGGAGCAGCCCAAGCCACAGGTGCAGGCTCCGAAGCCACAGGTAACACAGATTCAGGTCGTGGAAGACGACGTTGAGGTTGAAGATGAAATCGACCTTAACGCCGAGGTCTCACAGGACGAGGTTATCGAGGAATATGTTTACGAAGCTCCCGAAATGGAAGAAGAAGAGATCGTTGAAGCCGAGATCTTCAAGGTGGTGGAAGAGATGCCTGAGTTCCCGGGCGGAACGGCAAAGCTCCTTGAATATATCGGAAAGAACATCAAATATCCTATGATGGCCCGCGAGAGCGACATTCAGGGTAAGGTATATGTCAACTTCGTCGTTGAGCCTGATGGTTCAATCTCACATGTCGAAGTCCTCCGCGGCATCGGCGGCGGCTGCGATGAAGAGGCAGTCCGCGTCGTGCAGAGCATGCCTAAATGGAAACCCGGCAAGCAGCGTGGAGCACCGGTCCGCGTGCAGTACATGGTGCCGATCGTCTTCAAACTACAGTAAGACAGATACTTGAAAAAATATGAAAGAGACATGCTATATGTCTCTTTTTTTTTGTTATCTTTTTTTAATTTTTCTTGACATTTCAAAAATCTCTTCTTAACGGCAACATGCTGTCGGTGAAGGACCTTGACGGAAACGGCGTCTTGTGGACGGCGGACGCGACCGACAAGTTCAACCGCTTGTCTGACATTGAAACAGACGGATGTGAGACGTACTCGATACTGTATGATAACCTCGGGAACGTGAAATCGAAATACGACGCGGGAACGATGAGGTACGGCAACGCGGCCAACCCTTACGCCGTTGATAAAATCTATGATGTTAACGATATCACGTTGTTCGCTGAGCCGCAAGATGTGAAATATTCGTCATTTGACAAGGCCATTTTCATATCGCAAGGCGAAAACTCTTTGGAGATCTGCTATGGTGCAGACAGGCAGCGTGTCCGCCAGACCATCAGCACCAACAACACCGAAAAGACTAAGCGTTACTTCACACCGCTGTACGAAGAGGTGACTGAAAAAGGGACGACTAAAAAAATCCATTATCTCACCTCCGCGACCGGATTATTTGCTATCTTTGCGGCTGAATCTGACAAAGACAGAGTCATGAGCTACATTCTGAAAGACCATCAGGGAAGCATGTATGCGGCGGTAACGGGCCGTGTCACGGAACGTTACGGCTTCGACGCGTGGGGACGGCGCCGCAACCCGCAGACGCTCTCGTACGACAACGTCAGCGTCTCGTTCGACCGCGGCTTCACCATGCACGAGCACCTCTACGACTTCGGCCTCATCAACATGAACGGACGCGTGTACGACCCGCTGATGTCGTCGTTCCTATCGCCAGACAACTACGTGCAGTGCCCCGACAACCCGCAGAACTTCAACAGATACGCGTATTGCCTGAACAACCCGCTGAGGTTCACCGACCCGAGCGGGGAGGTGTTCACCGAACTTTTGATTGCGGCGGCGATAGGTGCGGTGGTGAATCTTTCAGTCCAGGGGCTGGCCGGAAATATCACCGATGTCGGTGATTTTGTCGCCGCTATGGGAGTGGGAGCTTTGGCCGGATTGGTTGGAGGCGCGGTAGGCTCCGGAATAAGCTCCGCGATAGCGGGGACAGGCTTCGGCTGCGGACTGATAGGTGCCGGCAGTACGGCCACTACGAGTTTTGCGTCAGGGGCGGCTATTGGTGCAGGTGCAGGATTTTCAGGAGGTTTCATCACCGGTTGCGGAAACGCATGGATTGGCGGCGCGAGCTTCGGCGACGGTCTTGTCTCAGGCTTGAAAAGCGGTCTGATAGGCTGTCTCAGCGGCAGTCTGATAGGAGGAGTTTCAGGAGGCATCAGCGCCGCGATGGATGGGAGAAACTTCTGGAATGGAAGTGAATATCATATGATGGAGAGACCATATCCTTGTGGATTAGAATACAGGCAACCTGAAGGTAGTAATGACTGTTTATTGTTTAATACAAAAGCAATAAACCATTATCATGAAGGAAATGCAACTGAACAATATTTACGCGATGAATATTGGATAAAGGGGAATACAGACCCGATAATCACAGAGGATTATTTGGAATTGTATTGTAAGGGTGAAAATGCGACTTGGTCTGCTTCCAATAATAAATTTGAAGCTGTGGCTGATTTTATAGATGGAGCAGATATATTAATGGCTCTCGATCAGGGAGAATCCGTTACCACGCATTCTTTGTTACTCCGAAAAGTCGAGTATGGAATACGTTATTCATGGGGTCGAAATTCTCATCCGATTTTGTGTGGTCCAGTAAAAATGTTTGTCCAGAATCCTACCACTGGCTTTATTTCGGATAAAGCAGTCTCGTTGAATATGATTAAAAAGATGTTTATAATAAAATACAAATGAATGAGGTTTTAGCATGAAAAAATGTTTGTTTATTTTGTTGATTACATTGACATTGGATGGTGTGACAGCCCAGAATCCTTTAGATATTGTCAAAGAATATTCCATTGATACGACAAAAATAAATGAGGTTGTCCTAAAGAAAGTGGAAATGAACTCGAATGTTGAGAAGAGAAACGATTTCAGGGTTTTTGTCTGCTACTATTTTCGTGATGATCGCCATCATGAAAAAGAGGATTATTTGGATTATTCTTTTATAAATGGTATGAATTTCGTTTATGAATGTCGGAGATTGATTGGCGGCCCACGGAAGATTGTCCAGCATCATAAATTTAAGAAGATACATAACACTTCAAGGTATGCTAAGCAGAAAACCAAATCAATACTGAAGACGAAATGGTTTACCGTCACAAATAGCAGGGGGATAATACATGGTTGCGGTAATTTTGGCGATGTTTTTTGCAAGGTCCCCGTGAGAGACAGACTAGTATACGTGTGGTCCGATCCGACGGCTTTTTTGTTCACTCATCAGCTTGACTGTCTTTTTTATGTTGATGACCATATCGCCAGAGGACTGCCTAATAATCAGAACTGTTACCTTTACGGTGTAAATTTGAAAGAAAACAGAATCTATGTCGTGGTAGATACCCGTTGGGGTTCGGAAATGTTCCCATTAGAGGAAATCGTTAACAACCACTGGGAGGATTTTCAAGGCGGTCTGATAATGTTGTACGACGAGGTCCAAAAGAGAAAGGAGCAGGAGTACAGACTGAACCCTGAATGATGCAAACCTCAACTTCCCCGAATCCATTACGGCCTTCGGGGAAGTTCTTTTTCGCCGCATCACGCAAGAAAAATATTTTTTCGGAAAAAAATCTGTCACCGCCTCCGCGCATACGATGATTTTGCTAACTTTGCACCGCAAAAGAAAAAGACAGGAAACATGCCTGAAGAGATGTTCATATACGACACTGATTGCACCGACGAGCCCATGTTCGACCGCGGCTTCACCGGCCACGAGCACCTCTACGCCTTCGGCCTCATCAACATGAACGGGCGCGTCTATGACCCGCTGATGTCGTCGTTCCTCTCGCCCGACAACTTCATCCAGTGCCCCGACAACTCGCAGAACTTCAACAGATACGCGTATTGCCTCAACAACCCGCTGAAGTACACCGACCCGAGCGGGGAAAGTTTTATCGTTGCAGCAGTGGTTATTGGTGCCGTTATCGGGACATATTCAGGTGGGGTCATCGCCAATGGCACATACAACCCAATAGATTGGGATTGGAGTTCAGATAAGACTTGGGGTTATATGTTATGTGGTTCCCTTGCAGGAGCAATTAGTGGTTATGTTGGAGCTGTCGTGGCCGGAACGGGCATTCCGTTATGTAACACGTTAAGTATCGTGACCGCGTCAACATTGAACTCCGGCCTCACATACTTGTACACAGATGGCAAGACCGATTTCGTCGTCAGCATGGGTGTAGCTTCATACAACTTTTCGAAAGGAGAGTTCGGTTACCTTGGGAAGGAAGGGAACAGCTTGATGGACAACATCGGATATACCTTGGGAGCTATCACAAATCTGTGTGATTTGTATCGTCTAGTGACATGGGATTTGCTGACACCTGAAGAAAAGCTGGCGGTAATAAAAAAATCAATTGAGGACAAGAATGTAAAAGTTACTTATGATAAGAACCTCCATGGTGAGGGGCAGTTTAATAAGGAAACTAAAGAAATCACTATTGGCTGGAATGGACTGAACAAAGGAAAAGGATGGGCTAAATCCACGTTGCAACATGAGTATAAACATTACCTTGATATTAGTTTAGGTAATGGAAATGCAGAGAATTCATTACTTGATTTTTATGCATATTGTGAAGAATTGCGCAATGCAAAACAAAACGGACTAACATTTTTACAACATAAAGAATTGATAAAAAGGACATTAGATTGCGCAGATGCTTTAAAAATATCGGTTGGAGAATTACCCAAATACACTTTTGTCGAATGGTTAAGAAGTATTATTTATTTTTAGGACTTTTGGTCTTATTGCAAATCAGTTGTTTTGGTCAACATAGCCATAAGGGTATTGAAATTAAAGCCAGACTTTCTGTTGATACCTGCTACAATGATAGTTGTGCTTTTGAAATAGGCGTTACAATTGTCAATAAATGTTTATTGCCGAAAATGGTATTTACTAACAAATGCATCTCTGAAAACACTGTTAAAGAAGGAGTTAAAAATGGTGAGTTGTTCTTGCTCGTCACGCATGAAAGCGTTGAGTACAGATATAATGAATCTGTGATTCTGTACAAGCATGAATTGCCACGGAAACATTTGTTATGGTTTGGTACAATTAAAAGTTGTCATACTTTCTACATGAATCATTTTATAAGAGATGAGCAAGACTACCCTAATGATGATTACGGGTCATATACGATACTGGCGGCATTTGTGGATGAACCAAACGACACCATTTATTCAGATCCGGTGACGATTCAATATTTGGAAAGACCAAGCATTTGTCCACCAAATGATTGTTCTTTGGAATGATATGTTGGTATAGAACAGAGAGTTCTGCCGTTGGTACTCCAGTAATCAAACCTCAACTTCCCCGAATCCATTACGGCTTTCGGGGAAGTTCTTTTTCGCTGCATCACGCAAGAAAAATATTTTTTCGGGAAAAAATCTGTCACCACCTCCGCGCGTACGATAATTTTGCTAACTTTGCACCGCAAAAGAAAAAGACCGGGATGATTCCTGAAGAGATGTTCATATACGACACTGATTGCACCGACGAGCCCATGTTCGACCGCGGCTACACCATGCACGAGCACTACGACGCCTTCGGCATCATCAACATGAACGGACGCGTCTATGACCCGCAGATGTCGTCGTTCCTCTCGCCCGACAACTTCATCCAGTGCCCCGACAACCCGCAGAACTTCAACAGGTACACACACTGGGACAGACCTAATGTGTCAAGAGTCTGTGATGATAACGGCAATTATCAATACGATAGTTTTACTGGCTGGAAAAATCCAGTTATCACGGAAAGGTATCATAGCCCGAGCGATATGTACAATAGTGGTGGAATCCAATCTATTGTTATGAACAGATACGACGCATCGTACTACTGTGGTGGTTCGTATTGTTTTGATGCAAGTTTTATAGGCCCACTTTCGACCTACTCAATAATAAGCCCACCTGTGCTTCGATATAATTTCGGTTTTTTGTTTTCAATTAAATATTAAAACATGAATAAAACATTATTTCTTATTTGCTTGTTAATGGCGTCATTCGTAGTTGACGGACAAGATTTTGTTTGTGGCCGTTATGTTTCAACTTGTTATTTTTATGAAGGAATAGAGTTTGAACTAAAGTCGAGTACAATGAGTTATTGGGAACTTGCTAATGAATTCTATACACATAAAATTCACAATGAAGGGAAGAAAGCAGAATACACTTTTCTTATCGATGAAATTCCAATTTCAGAAAATTACTACAAGCATTTAAAATTACGCAAAAGAGATTTTGTGGTTGATAGTAATTATTGTACGGAAGAATATGTATGTGACAGCATTGTTGTGATTAATTTGCATGCAAAGTTGAGCATTCCAATTCTCATTGATGGTGTCGAGTACAATTATCAGGACACGATACCGGCGGAATATCTGAACGGAGACAAGCTGTATTTCCGCAGGGAACGCCGTCTTATCCGGAAAGACAGGATAATTGTCGAAAAGGAGCGCAGATAGGAGAATTCCATTTATTCATTTCAAGACTTCCCCGAAATCCATTACGGCTTTCGGGGAAGTCTTTACGTTTGTTCCCGCATGAAGAGCATTTCCCCCAAAAAATCCATTATCTCACCTCCGCGACCGGATTATTTGCTATCTCTGCGGCTGAATCTGACAGAGACGGAGTCATGAGCTACATTCTGAAGGACCATCAGGGAAGCAGAAAAAAGTTTTGAGAGTTAAGCGCTGAGAGTGGAGTTTTTTTGTTATCTTTGTACGTTTTTTTGACGAAAATAAAAAGTGGAGAAAAAGAACAAATATATTTTCAAACTCTTCGGAAACAAAGACCTTCCGGCATATTTCCTCGAACGGCGCAACGTCGTCAGGATGATAGTCTTCACGACATTCTATTCCTTGGTTTTTATCAACGTTTTCCGCCCGTTCAATTCCGAGAACTGGATACCTAACATCAACAGCAGCAGCTACTTCCTGTATTCTTCGATCTTAGTCATCGTCGGCATGGTCGTCGTCTCGCTGAGTCGTGTGCTGATGCGTCTTTTTGTGAAAAAAGTCCAGCTGGGTTTCTTCGAATATATACTGTGGCTGGTGTTTGAGGCGATTCTCCTCGCTGCGTTCTATGTCTTCATCGGACATGAGGTCGGCTTCGTGGAGAATTACATGACGGAAAATCCCGGCACCACGTTTTGGATAGCGATGTTCGACATATATAAGAAAGCGGCGGCGAACACGTTCTGGATGCTGCTCATACCATATACGATCTCGCTGCTGTACCTCAGCAATGAAGACATCAAGAAACGTCTCGCCGAAAGCGAGAACAAACCCGCCGGCAGGATAATACAGTTCAAGGACGAACGCGGCGAGATCCGCTTCTCGACGGCGTTGGAGAACATCCTTTATATCGAGGCGGCTGACAACTACGTGAATATCAAATACGTGAACAACGACAAGATTTCTGATTTCATACTCAGGAACAAGCTCAAGAATGTGGAGGAAGACATGGCTAACACGCCACTGAAACGCTGCCATCGCTCGTATATGATAAACCTCGTACATGTGCTTTCGATAAAACACGACCAGACCGACATCAGCATCGAGTTCGACACAACGAGCATAAAAGGCATCACGGTGACCAAAACCTACCAGGACTCCATTATCGACGCCTTCGTGAAATATTCAGGCCAAAAACAATGAAGATGAAAAGGATTCTGACGGTTTTTCTTTTTTTGCTTGCGTTGCTGCCTTCGCGGGAAATGGAGGCGCAATACAACCACAAGCATTACATCCTCATGGGGAAGATCGACCTGTCGAATGAGAAATACTCCGATGCGATACAGAATTTCAACATTGCGATACTCGCCAAGCCGAATGATTTTGAGGGCTATTTCCTCCGCGGGATAGCGAAATACAGTCTCTCCGACTACGGCGGCGCGGTGGAGGACTTCACGAGGACCATCGAGCTTCATCCTCTTTATGTCAGGGCTTACCATTACCGCGGTGTCGCCAACGACCAGCTCTCGAACTATTCCGCCGCGATGGACGACTTCCGCAAGGCCATCGGCATGGACCCGTATGACGAGGAACTGCATCTCGCAAGCGGCTCGACGCTCATGCACCTCAACGACTATCACGGTGCCATCGCCGAGTTCGACACCGCCTTGATAATCAACCCCGACAACTCCAACGCTTTCATCTCACGAGGCGTGGCGAAGAGATACATCGACGACCTCGACGGCGCCATCAACGACCTGAACCTCGCCGTGTATAACGACTTCTTCAACATCGAGGCCGTCATCCGGCGCGGGATGCTCGAGATAGAGGCTGAGGACTACCAGGCCGCGATGGACGACTTCAACGCCGCGATAAAACTCGACAAGAACAACCCGCTGATTTACTTCAACCGCGCCGCGGCTTTCCTCAACCTCGGCGACACCACAGCCGCACTCAAAGACTACGAGAAGGTCAACAACCTCGACCAACGCAATGCGCTGACGTACTTCAACCGCGCCATAATCTATACGATGATAGGCGATTACGACGTGGCACTCGCCCTGTACGACAAGGCCATCGAGATCAACCCGCAGAACATCTACACCTACTTCAACAGAGGCATACTGTTCTGCAACCTCGAGGACTGGGACGCGGCGGAAGACGACTTCAGCACCGTCATCGACCTCTTCCCCGACTTCATCGACGCATGGGTCAACCGCGCGGCGGTGAGGTTCGAGAAAAACGACATCCGCGGCGCCGAGATGGACCGCTGGCACGCACGCGAAATCATGGCACTCGTGAATGACAACGAGTCGAACATCGACTCGCTGTATCAGAACTACGCGAATAAAGACTACAACAAGATCATCCGTTTCGAGTCGGACTTCGTGAACGGCGACCGCCAGAACTCACTGACGCAGTTCTCCGACATCGTCATCAGACCGTGCAAGAGCCTGATAGTGAATCTGACAGACAAGAACGCCACGCGTTACGACGCGGTGTTGAGCCAGGTCACCGAACTCGCCGGCCTCGACGGAAGAATCGCATACGTCATCAACGACCTGCAAGAGGAGAGCCATGTGTCGCTCCTCAACGACTCGGTGATAGCCGAAGTCGATGATGTGAAAGTCGGGGAGTTCCTCGAAGGCATGAACAACTTCGAGATGTTCAACTACCAGCGCAGCGAGGTGATATTCCGCTCGCTCCTCGGCCATCCGCTCCTCGGCGTCTATGCCGGCATCAACCTCGCCGCCGTGCAGTACGCCAAGGCCGAACTCGTGCTCGTTGACCGCAGCTATGACAACTCGGTGTATATCACGCAGAAGAAGTCGCACGACAAGACTTTCGCCGAACAGAACGCCGCACCCGACTACAGCCTCGCGGCCTCGACCTTGGAGACGCTGCTCTCTGCCAACAGGAAAAACCCGTATCTGTGGTACAACCTCGGCAACGTGCACCTTCAGATGAAACAGTTTGAACGCGCCATCGACGATTTCACGATGGCCATAAAATATGACTCGCGTCTCGGTGAGGCTTACTACAACCGCGCCCTGACACTGCTCTATCTGCGCAGGAACGAGCCGGCTGTCAGGGACTTGAGCAAGGCCGGCGAACTCGGCATAACCGACGCCTACGTCGTGATGAAACGTTTTTCGGGAAATAAATAATCATCGCCATGAAAAAGAAAATACTTATTATCGTCGCCATCGTCGTTGCTGTCGGAATATGCGCCGCCGCGGCGATCTGGATCATCAATGAATCAAAATATGTGAAGCCGGAACGCATTGAGCCTGAGGTGTTTGAGGATGTTGAGTTCGACTCCGACCTGCTCATCGGGCTGTGGAACGAAAGCTCTGTGTATTACCGTTACAACGATGACGGGAGCGCCGTCACATGGGACGTGGCCGACGACATCGCCGAAAGCGAAGGCACGAGGCTCAGCTGGGAGCTGCGTCATAACCTCTTCATTCATAACTATATAATGGAAATCGGCGGTGTGGTGCCGAAGATGTACAACATGAAACAGCTCGAACTCGACATCCTCGAATACAACGACGACTATGGCGTGAACCACGTCTTCAAGAGGGTGGAGGAGCCTGACCTCATCAATTAGCGGCTCTCTTCAGCCTTATGACTTTCGGGGTCTTCCCGATGAACTGCGGCATCGTCATCCCGACCGACGCGTTGATGTATGTCGGGTCGCAGACGTAATATCTCTTGCCGCCGTAGGTGAACGCATCGCCTTTTGTCTTGAAGTCATCGCCGAAGCAGACCGCCGTCGCCACATGTCCTTCGTATTGAAGGCCAATGACTTTCGCATCGGTGTAGGTGGTAACGAGCCATGAGAACAGTGCGGCGCGGTCTTCACAGTCGCTGTACGGATAAGCAATCACTTCCTCCGGGTAGAAATATTTCTCATAGCCGAACTGGTCGTCGTCGGTCTTGTAGTCGAAGGCGTTCTGCACGAAATGCAGCAGTATGTCGATGAACTCGTAAGGCGACTTTCCGTCTCTCATCGCCGTGAGGTTTGTGTTGAGCTCATTTTGCGCCTCGATGGAGATAGGTGAGGCGAAATAGATCGGGAACACTGTCATCGGAACGTCGTTGAGATACGCGATGTGCGATGAGTTGTATGGCAGTGTGACCTGTCTGTCTCTCGTGAGGTTGAGTGTCCTTACGATGTCGCATTTGCCCATGTTGAGGTTTTTGTTGAAGTCGAGCGACATCTGCCGTTTCTCGGCGTCTTGTTCGCAGAAGTCATACGAATAGACCGGCTCGTTGCCGTTGCCGCCGAAGACGGTGTAGTATTTCACCTTGCCGCCGTTGTCGTCGAAACGGAAGAAATTGTAGGAATAGACCTCGAGTTTGTTGTCTATCGCGATGAGCAGCGACAGTGCGCCGGAGTCCTTGCCGCGTGCCACCTTGGTCTTGAAGTTGCCTTCGTTGCGGAGCATGTAGAAACAGAAAAGCACCTTGTCGTTGTTGTCGGTGAACACATTGTCGGCGACGGAGCGCAGCAGGCAGTAATAGCCCCATTCGTTAAGCCCGTAGCTGTCAACGATGGCGGTGAGTTCGTCCCAGAGGCCTTGGGCGTAGCTGTCGTTGGCCGACATCTTCTTCAGGTATTCTGCTATGTCGCTTTCCTTTGTGCCTGCCGTCTTGACGCGCAGATGGCTGTCGAAGTGTATCTTCAGCATACAGCCGTAGAAGTTGATGTTAAGGATGTCGCTCTCTGGTGTCTTCGCTCTCATCGTGTAATTTGTAACGAGCCTGTTGTAAACCGTCGTGTCTTCGCCTCCCGCCCGTTTCCTGATGACGTAGCTGTTGGCAAGGCTGCTGTTTTTCCCAGCCACCGCCACCGAGTTGGTCACTGCCGGAAGATCTTGTACCTCAACATATTCCACGCCGCACTCGCGTGAGGAGACTGTCTCTTTTGAGGTTTTTGCCATGGGAATCTCCTTCGGCTTCGGCACGTTCATGGCGAGTTGTTCCGCCTTGAAGTCGTTGAAAAGCTTCCATTCCTTTGCGACGAAATCGGCAAATTCCGCCATGGCTTTGGCTTTGAAGTCGTCGCTTTCTTTCTGCATGGCCTCGATGCCTTGGTTGTATTCCTCTACGAATTTCTTGTATTCATCTTCAACCTGCGAAAATGAACTCATTGACAGAGTGATGATTAACGATAGAATCAGATTTTTCTTCATGTGTGATGTTTGTTGACTGTTTTTTGATGTGTTTCGCTTTCTGCTTTCTTACAGAAACGTCAGGAAGTCCTCGTAGTTCTTTTCGAGCAGTGTCGGCGTGTCGAGGCCGTAGGGGCATTTCTTCTTGCACTGTCCGCAGTGGAGGCAGTCTTTGACCTTCGCCATCTTCTCCTTGTATTCGTCGCCGAGATACACGCTGAGCGGTGCGCGGCGTAGGTAGAGGCTCATCCTCGCGCAGTCGGGGATGTGAATCCCGGCGGGGCATGGCAGGCAGTAACCGCATCCGCGGCAGAAGTCGCCGGAGAGCATCTCCTTGTCTTTCCTGATCTTCTCGCGGCGTTCGTCGGTCATCACCGGAGCTTCTGTCTGGTAGGAGATGAACTCGTCGAGCTCCGTTTCTTTCTGCACGCCCCATATCGGTAGCACGTGGTCGAACTGGTTGAGGTAGGCGTAGGCCGTCGCCGAGTCGGTGATGAGTCCGCCCGACAGCGCCTTCATGCAAATGAAGCCCATGCCCGCTTCCTTGCAGAGGTTCACGATCTCAAGGTCTTTGTCCGACGCGAGGTATGAGAACGGGAACTGCAGTGTCTCGTAAAGTCCCGACTCCACGGCTTCCCTTGCCACGTTGAGGCGGTGGTTGGTGATGCCGATATGGCGCACCTTGCCTTGCCTCTTAGCTTCGAGCATCGCCTCGTAGAGTCCGCTGCCGTCGCCCGGCTTCGGGCAGAACGACGGGTTGTGGAACTGGTAGAGGTCGATGTAGTCGGTCTTGAGCAGCCCGAGGCTCGTGTCGAGGTCTTTCCAGAACGCCTCGGCGGTGGTGGCTCCGGTCTTCGTCGCGATGATGATTTTCTCGCGTATGTCGGCCATCGCGTAGCCTATCTTCTCTTCGCTGTCGGTGTAGAAACGCGCGGTGTCGAAATATGTTATGCCATTGTCGTATGCTTTTCTCAGGAGACGGGCGGCTTCATCCCTGCTGATGCGTTGTATCGGCAGTGCGCCGAAGCCGTTCTTATTCACCGTGAAACCTGTGTTTCCTAACTTTACGAGGTCCATTGTCTTAATTTAAAGATTCAATATTTAAAGATTAGAATATCAATGCGAGGAGCACGTACAGCCAGTGTGCGCTGATGCCGGCCACGAGGCCGCCGATGGTGTGAGCGCCGATGGCCTTGGAGATGAGTTCGCGGTGTCCGAGGGAGTCGAGCATGGCGGTGTGTGTGCTGAGGAATCCGCTCCAGCACATGCCGATGGCGGTGCACACGGCGATGGCGTTGTTGTCGATGAAGCCCTCGGCGATGAACTTCGGGAGGAGGCCGAGAGCCGCGCCCACGGCGCCGAGTGACGTTATCGGGAACGCCACGAGTTCAGGGTGTTCGAAGCCGAACAGCCATTTGAACACGAAGTCGATCTTCCCGGCGAGGTAAGGCAGCACAGGCACGCCTTCGTATGCGGCTCCGGTGTATGCGCCGTCAACGCCGCTCGCGCCGAAGGTGAGCATCATCACCACGGTGGAGATGATCAGCACGCCGGGGATGATGGCGAGGCCGATGCTCACGCCTTCCTTGCCGCCGTCGAGGACGGAGTCGAGGAAACGCATGAACACGTTGCCGCTGCTCTTGAACGAGATGTTCTCGTTGGCCTCAAGCTCATGCTGCGACTCGAACCTGTCGAGCTCCGGGAACGACTTCAGCGTGAAACGCTGCATCAGGCGTGTCGAGACGATGCTCCCGATGACTGCGCCGATGAGCCCCACCAACGCGCCGTTGAGGAAGCCGAGACCTAACATGTAAAACACTACGACCAGGCCCATGCCGAACGCCGTGCCGAAGTTGGTCAGCGAGCAGAGCTGGTATGTCTTGAAATAATTCGAGAAATATCTGTCCTTCGACAGCGTGATGATCGCCGGGTTGTCTGACAGGAACGTGAGGATCCCGCCGAGGGCGGCGACGCCAGGGAGGTTGTATATCGGCTTCATCAGCGGGCGCAGCACGAACTCCACGAGGCGCACCACGCCGAACTCCACGAGCAGCTTGCCGAGCGCGCCGGTGAGCACGCATACCGCCATCAGGAAGAAGACCGTCTCGAGAAGCAGGTGGTAGGCCGTCTGCATCACAGTGTTGAGCATGTTGGCGGCTCCCATCCTCATGCCGAGGAACCCGAAGAAAAGACCGAGTATCACTAAAAATACCAATGCCTCAATGACGCGACGCTTGAAGAAATTGGGCATCGTAACTTTTTTGATGTTGAGTTTCATATTGGGATTGTATAATTTGTTGTTGTTATCATGATTCATGACGCGTGTCTTTTATCTTTTTATGAAATTGATTCTCCATGTGAGGCTGACGTTGGCCTGGTATGTGAGCTTGTCTTTTGTGAAGCAGAAGATGCCGTCTCTGTATTCCGTGAGGCATCTCGTGTCGTTGACGGCGAAGAAGGCGTTGAGGCGGACGTCCTGACGGCCCTTCATCGGGAAGAACTCCACGCCGCCGCCGTAGAACGTGATGTCGGTGCCGGGCAGGATGAAATGGTCATAGACCTCGTCGAGGCTGTTGCTCGCCAAGACTTCCTCTCCCTGCGCCTTGTTGACGTCGTAGCCGCCTTTCACATAGACCGACATCTTGTCTTTCAGGAAATAAACCCCCATGCGGCCGTCAATCGTCATGTCGTCGAAGAGGAGGTTTTTCTGCCCGGAAGACGCGCGGTTGGTGTAATCAACGTAGCCATAGACGGGGCCGAAGCTGAATGCCGTGCCCAACGCGATGACGTTCAGGAACTTGCCATCGCTGTATTCATAGAAGTTGACGGAACACACGGGGCCGAAGTGCTTGTAGTCGGCGCGCCAGTGTGCACTGTAGTTGTAAAGTCCGCTGAGGCCCTCGCCGCCGAAAGGCGAGTTGGTGAACTGCGCCGTGAACGTGTTCTTCTTGTCTCTTGTCTTGAAGATGGCGTTGACGCCGAACTGATAGCACGCCACGGTGTTCCAGAACTCGGTGTGGAAATACACGTCGATGGGCGCGAGGTCGTACTCTATGCCGCCCATCGCCACGACCTGCTTGCCAGCCGACAGCGCAAACCACTCGGTCGCCTGCCACCCGAGGTACATGTAGTCGGTCTTGCTGAAGAAGTCGCTCGCGGTGTCAAGCCCTTTGAGGTTGAGCCGCTGATGGTAAGCGTAGAAAAACCTGTCGGTGATGTTGCCCGCAATCTTGAAATTCAAGTACTTGCCCGAGAAACCGGAGATGTCGGTCGCATCGGCATCTTGCTTCATGTTGTAATAGTCGAAATCAGCCCTGACCTCAAGTGCCAGATTGCTGATCTGAAAACCTGTCTTCTCTTTCTCCTGCGAGAATGACGTCAATGCAAACATTGCTAACGCAGCTAAAAACAAAAACTTTTTCATCTATTATTAATTTTTTATCTTCTTTCAAATTGACAAACAATAAGTTAAATCTTCTCGTTGAGTTTGACAGTATTCCTGAGGATGTGCCTCATCTCCGTCACTATCTCCATCATCCCGTTGCTTATCGCCGCGCCAGCCAAGATGCCCGCGGAGGCAATTATCGTCACGACGCGGTATGACGCCGACTTGGTGCCGACAGCCGACGACATGAAGTTACACGCGTCGTTGCTCACTCCTGCACATAACCCCATGACAGCCAACAAGATGACTATCCCAAGTATTATCGGTAACATTGTTGCCATATCGTGTGAAATTTTTGCGCAAAAATATGAAAAATAACTTAACAAACCATCCCCGGCGACCTAATATTTTCAAATACTTCTACGGCACATCGGACAGCATTTTTGTGATAACAGGCAGCATCGTGGTAAAAAGAAAGATTTTTGTTCACGGTATCGAAAAATAGTGTACCTTTGCCGCCCGTATGAAAGAATCAATGAAGAAAAATTGCACACAGTGGCTTTCGGCGCGTGAGACCGCGCCGGTGAACTTTCTGATTACCCCCCCGTGCGCAAGTTGTTGAAAATCAATCAGTTAGATTTTTTGAAGATAAAAATGTGAGCCGTCAGTCAGTGACTGTCGGCCTTTCGGCGTTTTCATGCGTCAGAACCTGAATACCTGAGACAACTGAAATTAACAAAATTAACCAATAAAAAGAAAGGAGTTAAATGAGATGAGATCCAAAAAGATGAGGTGCATCATGTCGGCGGCGGCGCTGCTGCTTGCGCTGATACTCCCGCCGGCGGCCCACGGGCAGTCGGACGGCTTCTTCAACAACGCTGACGGC
>JAKSNA010000039.1 GCA_024400295.1 Bacteroidales bacterium
TAGTTATTACTATGCTTTCGGAAGATTTCAGCCTAATTTTTGTCCATTAGCCCAGTATTTCAATGTATGGCGATGTTGTCGTCAGCTCGACATTCACGTTGTTCAGGCTCTCAAAACCGACATTGTGCAGGCTCATGTTCAAAGGCACTTCATCGTTGAAGTCGAGTCTGCTGTTCTCATCGTCAACAATGCAATCACTGAAAATCAAGTACGGACCTTCGTCAGGAATGACCGCTATTTCTTCTGAATATCTGTAATGGTTTTGTTTCGTGATTGTCAGAAGTACTTCAGTGCCAACCTCTTGTGGGATTATCTCGATGTTTTGAGACTCACCTGTCGCAGTTCCGAGGCCGATGATTTCTCCGTTAGCCGAAAGGCAGATGGTGGCACCTTCGTCGGCGGTGACATTGTATTGCGTTGCTCCTTCAACAACAACAGGAAGCATCGTAACAGTGAGATTTTGAGGCATTTCGGTGTAAAGATTCATATACACATCGCCGTGATGATGGAAGAGGTAATATGTTATTTCCTTGCCGTCTTCCCACGCAATCCAGTTCGACTGTCGGAGAAAATGTTTTCCGGCGGCGTTGCCGTAGGCCGGCAGGATGAAGTCGTGCGGGTGCGTGCCGCCGTAGTCGGGCATGAAGTCGGGCCACATGTTGTCGTAAACGCCCCACACATAGACGTCATTGAGGAAGGAGTACGACACCTCCGTCGCGGCTATGAGTCCCAGCGCACCGTGCTGATGACGATGGAATACCTCCGCGAAACAGCCGTCCTGCCCGCCGTAGTTGAATTTTCCGGTGAGGCAGTTGTTCGACATGACGTATGTGAGGTCGGGGTTCACGAGTTTCTTGATGCTTCCGATGCCGTACGAAGGCTCGCCCCAAAGCTCTTCAGCCCCGTGGTCGCGATGCTGCACGATGAACGCCCCTGCGTTGATAGCCGCGTTGACGTCGGAGGCCTTCGCGTCCCATTCGGTGAGGTGAGACATCGTCTGCGGAATGTAACCTAAACCGTTGGGACCGAAATAGTTGACGACGGAATAAGTGTTTTCTGCCGTTGACCATTGGCTTCCCGGATGACCCTCGTATATGGCGTTGAGTCTCACGGGATGTTTGCCGAGGCCGTATTCCCAGAAACCGTTCACTACTTCCGAACAGAGCTGGAACCATCTCTCAAGCTGGAACCCCATCGCGGTGACGGGCCTGTCGTAGAAATGCGGGTTCGTCGTCGGATGACGCTCATACTGCAAGTCTTTGTTTATCATGTGATAAAGCTCGTCGAAGTCGCGTCCGGTGATGCGTCCGATTGCGATGTCGGGCAGGTCGTCGTTGTTCATGTCGCTGTATCTGTTGTCGGAGATGTATGGGTTGTAGCCTTGTCCGCCTGGGTGGTTGTTCATGGTGTAAGAAACGATGCCTTGCGTTTCGTCGGCGTTGTGGTCGCCGAGCAGAAGGACGGCGGAGACCGGGATCTCCCAGTTGTTGTAGGCGTTCTTGATGTAGTCGTGAATCGCCGCGCTGTTGTTGCCGCCGCATTCGTCGAGGGTGACGACCTCGGTGAGAACGCCTTGCTGGTTGCGGAAAAGCCTTATGGAGTCGGCGAGACGGATGAAGTCGGCGTTGTCGGGCGTGATGATGAGGTATTCGCAACCCTCGGCGTCACGTTGAACGGCTTCTTTGATAAAACGTTGATAGTCATGCTGCGGCAAGGCGTCGGCGTTGATGACCATGTCGCTGATGATGTGCTCCCAAGCCGGACTCATGTAACGCGGGTCACCGCCGAAGTCGCCGCTTCCGCCTTCAAAACTAAGCTCGATGTCAATGTGTCTCGTGACAACCAGCTCCTTTGTCACAGGGTTGTATTGAAAAGGTGTGACGCTGAGGATCACCACATCGACATCACGGATTTTTGTAGGCTCAGACACAAGTGTCGTCTGCTCTGGAAAATACGCGTCAGTATTGTAAACCAATTCGTTGCGTTCATATTTCATGGGCGTTTTGTCATCGTCAAGCGGAAGTTCGGGCGCCGGCATGATGTTGATGTTCCCAACAGTCTCCGTCGTGACGTTTTTCACGCTCACAGAAACTTCAGCGCCCCTCGGAATCGCGACGTATCTCGATACGACAGGCAGGTCGGGCATCCCGGCGCGGTTCGGAAGGAATATCCCGTCAAGGACAATGGCTTGACCTTCAACACCTTCGTGTCTGACATTTTCAAAATAATAGTGTTCTATGTCAAGACTCAGCTCTAACCCTGAACGGGTGCTGTTCGTGATTCTGAAAGTCTGCGCCTCGGCTGCAAGAAAAGATAAGATAATGATAGCTGAAAATAAAAGTTTTTTCATCGTTATGCGTGTTGAGGTATGTGCTCGTGTTGTTTTAATTCTGCGTATGCTTCATCTGAGCTGACAAACCAGATGATGTCGCCGTTTTGGAAGACAAATGAGGCGGAAGGGCTAAGGATGAAATCTTCGTCTCTTTGGATGGCGATGACCATCGCGTTGTATTTGTCTTTGAATTTCGAGTTTCTCAGGGTGATGCCGCAGATGCTGTTCGTCGCGGCAACCCGGATGCTGTGAAGCCTCATGCCGTGGTTCTCCCTCTCCCTGATCAGGACGGTGTCTTCCACTTCGATTATCGGCTTGATTTTGTTTATGTTCTCGTCATTTCCGACAATGGTTATTATGTCATAAGGATAGAAGACGGCGTCGATGTCTGGCAGGTCATACGTGTTGTTGCCTCTTTCGATACTCACCACGCTGACGTTGTATTGGCTGCGGAACACCGTGTCTTTCAACATCTTGCCCACAACCTGGCTGTTTGGGCTTACGGTGAGTTTCTCAAGGTGGAAGTTCTGCTGCAGCACCTCAGGGATCACGAACGACGCCTGCTCCTGACGTTTGTTCAGGTTCTTCATAAAGTTATCTTCAAGCCTGCCGTAAAACTTCATTATCCCATCCGAAAAGGCGAGTATGAAAGAGATTACGAGAGAGATCCCGATGATCGCGAAGTTGTTGATGCTGATGAAGTGATGGAGGATGACGAAGATGATGGTGAGTGCCGCGAGGTATCTGATGATGAATATAGAGACGATGACATGTCTGTTGAACGGCGTGTTGGAAAGCAGTTTCTTGTTGGTCTTGCTCATGTTGTATTTGAACGCCATCGCCCAGATGAACGGAGCCACGACGGCCAGGGTGAACGCCGCCCCAGTAATCTGCCCCCATATCCCCGGGATGAATCTCACGGAAAGTGCGCCGATAGTTGAGAAACAAATGATTGTTATCGCGATGATGATGCATGCGTAGATGATGACATTTTGAAGCTGTGACGTGAGGAACTTCTTGATTGTCACCGTCTTGTGGTCATTAGCCTTGAAGCCGTTTTCTGTGTTGGTCAGCGATTTGAGCCACTTTTCGGGTATGCGCGGACTCAGCCAGTTGTAAAGCGGGTTGGCCGCCTTTATTACATAAGGTGTGAAAAACGTCGTCACGATGGAGACCGTCACGATGATAGGGTAGAGGAAGTCGTCGATGACCTTGAAGCTCAGCCCGAGCGACGCGATGATGAACGAGAACTCGCCGATCTGGCAGAAACAGAAGCCGGCGTTGAACGAGGTCTTCGCGTCGTGACCTGAGATGAACATCCCTATTGTCGCACTCAACGTCTTGAAAATCATCACCGCAAGGGCGATGATGACGACAGGCCATGTGTATTGCACCAAGACTTCAGGGTTCACCATCATCCCGACGGAGACGAAGAATATCGCGCCGAAGAGGTTCTTTATCGGTGTGACAAGCCTGTGGATGATGTCGGCTTCGAGTGTCTCCGCGAGGATGGAACCCATCACGAAGGCGCCGAGGGCCGAGGAGAACCCCGCGTATGTGGCAAGCAAGACCATGCCGAAACATAACCCTATCGAGATGATTTCCAGCGTTTCTTCCGTCATCAACCTTCTTATCCACCTCAAGAACGAGGGTATGAGGTAAATGCCGAAGACGAACCAGATGACGAGGAAGAAGACGAGTTTCACCATGCTGAAAAGCAACTCCTTGCCGTCGAAGGAGTTGCCCACCGACAGCGTCGAGAGGATGACCATCAGCACGACGGCGACGAGGTCCTCGACGACCAACGCGCCGATGACATCGGCGGAGAACTTCTCGTTTTTCAGCTTCAGGTCGTCAAAGGCCTTGACAATGATGCTTGTCGATGAGATCGACAGCATACAGCCGAGGAAGATGCAGTTCATCCTCTGCCAGCCGATGAGCTTGCCGATGACGAAACCCACCGAAAACATTATTATCAGCTCGGTCATCACCACGATGGCTCCCGGACCACCTACTTTCTTAAGTTTCTTGAATGAAAATTCAAGCCCGATGGCGAACAGGAGGAACACCATCCCGATGTCGCTCCATGTCTTGACGCTCATGGTGTCGGTTATGACCGGAAAATACGAGAAGTGTGGTCCGATCAGAAATCCGGCGACGATGTAGCCGAGCACCAACGGTTGTTTCAGCCATTTGAAAACAACCGTTGTGATGCCCGCTGTAACTAATATTAATGCGAGGTCTGAAAATAACGCAGGTAGGCTATCCATCTTACCTCTTCACCACGACCTTCTCTGTCCGGACGCTGTCGTTGTCTTTTATTGATATGAAGTACGTTCCGACCTGGACATTGCTGAGGTCGATTTGTGAGTTGTCTGATGATACTTCCTTGGAAATGATGACTTCTCCGAGGATGTTATATACGCTCACGAACGATTTTCCTGAAGCATCATTGACGTTGATGTTGATGATGCCGCCGGTCGGGTTAGGGTAGATGCTGCTGTTTGTCTCTTCTGTCTCCGACACCGATGACAGCGACACAAACACCTCGAGTTCGCCTGTCGGCTGGCTGACGCAGAAGGCGTCGGCACCCATCACGCTGACAAAAGCCGTGCCATGGAAGCTGTTGCTCCATGTCACAGTGGCGTTGTTGCCGTCTGACTCGATGATGCCGGCATTTTCAGGCTCGATGAACCATTGGTATTCGGTGAATGCCGAATTGGCCTCAACGGTGTAGTCTGTTGTCGGGGTGACGTCTTTCGCGATGATTGTAGGGCCTGTCGGCATGGCTGTGGCAGGGATGATGTTGACGGTGTATGTCACATCGTCGCTGATGGTCTCGCCGTCGCCCGACACTCCGGTGAGTGTGAGTGTCACTCCGCCGTTTTCAAAGTCATGATCTCCGAGAGTGTAAACCGGCTGGGCAATTGTTGCATCGCTGAAGGTGCCGTCGCCGTTTGTTGTCCATGTGAGTGTGTTGTAATTTGACGCGTAGCCTTTGAGCTGCACAGGATCTTCCGAACATGCGTAACCGTCGAAGCCTGCACTCACCGTCATCCTGTTGTCTCTCGGGAGAATGACAAAGTCAATCCAGCAGCAGTCGCTGCCACTCGATGAAGAGAAGTCTTTCTGGTATTTCCATTTGAAGGTATGTGTGCCAGCTGTCACGTAGAACTGGGCGCGTGTCCAATCAACGTCTCCCGAATAGTTGGCTTTCTCGCTGTTGTCGATCGAGAAACTCAGCTTGTCGCAGCCTGACTCAGATGAGACTTTGTAGTAAAATGCTATCGAATCGGCTTCACTCACCTCGAAATAGAGTGTCAGCGTTGTTGATGTGTTGTGGCCTATCTGACCTGATTTCATGCAATATGTACCTTCGTACGGGTTGTTCGTGTCGAATGTCCATGGCTTTGTGTTGTCGTTTGACCATAAGTCGGCGTTGAGCACGCCAGTCTCGAAGTCTTCAACGTTAAGGCCGATCTTCGACATGAAGTCTCTTGTGGCACTGTATGCCCCGGATACCACGTCCAGTGTGTAGTCGGCAGCGAATCCTGAAGGTGCCTCGCCGATGTTGACTGTGTATTCAACAGTCGTGCTGCCGTTGCCCTCAATGCTTCCCACTGTTATCGTGTTGGATCCCGTTATCTGCATGAAGCCGTTGTTGATTACGAGTGTGGCCTTCACTGTGTTCGAGGCCGCACCGCCGTTGTTATCTATCGGGAATATGAGTTTCACCGTCTCACCCGGGTCAAGACGTCCGTTGCCGTTGCCGCTTATCTCCTCGATGCTGACTTTCCCGATCTCGAAGACAGGCGCGTATGCTTTCATGTTGATGTGGCTTTCATATTCATCGTCACCGCTTTCAATGTTCACCGTGAATGAGATCTTTGTGTTGTCTGGCACGTCGTTGGCGACGGTGAATCCGAATGCTTCTTCGATGCTTGTCGTTGCGTTGGCAGCGATGCTCGCGAAGTCAACAGTCGGGTTGGTGATTGTGACATATTCCGATTCTGTTGAGATTGTGGCTGTTCCCGCCGGTGCTGTCTCAATGCCCACGTTTTTCATGACGATATCCAGGCTTGCCTGGTCATCGAAGTCGAGCTGTGCGGCTCCGTTACTGAGTTCGAAGCCGTCAACGATAACGTATGGACCATCTGCCGGAACGACTTCGATATCAGCTTGGTAACGGAGGTAATTCTGACCTGTCACTGTCAGTGTGAGGATTGTCTGTGGTAACTGTGACGGGATTTCTATGGTCTGGATGTTACCTGTCGCTTCTGCTACGGCGACGATTTCAATGCTTTCGCCTTCACCTTTTGTGAGTGCGATTTTCGTTCCTTCCGGTGCTGTGATCTGGAATGTCGTCAGTCCGGCGAGCTGCACTTCCTGATGGTTGACTGCCATCGTCTGCGGCACTTCGCTGTAAAGACGCAGGAAGGCGTCGCAGTGTGCGGTGAACATCTGGTATGTGATGTCTTTGTCGCTTTCGTTGTATGGCCATGAACTTTGTGAAAGGAAATATTTTCCGGCGACGTTGCCGAATGCCGGCTGCCAGTTGCCCTGCTGTGTGGTGTAGGGGCCGTAGTCGGGCATGAAGTCGGGCTGGAACTGGTCATAGACTCCCCACACGTAGGCGTCGTTCACGAATGAATAGGAGACCTCGGTAGGGCAGAGGAGGCCGACGGCACCGGCGTTCTGTCCGTTGTACGTATGACGCATGAATGTCTCCGCGAAACACGGTGAGCTGTTGTTGAACTTACCGGTCAGGCAGTTGATTGACATGACGAAAGTCATCTTGCCGACGTTTGTGAGCTGCGACACGTTGTTGTTGCGGTATTCCGGTTCGCCCCAGCCGCTTTCGAGTCCGTGGTCACGGTGCTGGACGATCATCGTACCCGCATTTATGGCTTCGTTGATCTGTTCCGGCTGTCCTCCCGTGAATCCGCCGAGTTCCGACGGTGTCTGCGGGATGTAGCCGGTGCCGTTTGGTCCGAAGTAACCTACAACCTGCGAGGTGTTGGTGGCTGTTGACCACTGTGAGCCGGGGGTTCCCTCATAGATGCAGTTGATGCGGTATGGGTTCTTGCCGTGGGCGCGGAAATAGCCGCCGACAACTTCAGAGCAGAGCTGGAACCAGCGTTCCGTCTGCCAGCCGAGAGCGGTCACTGGGACGTTGTATGTGTGCGCATCCATATTTGGATTTGTGAACTCGTATTCAATCTGTTTGTCAACCATCATCTCGGCTTCCGTGCCGTTGGCGGCCACGAGACGTGAGAACACCATCTCTGGGAGAAGGTCGCCGGTAACGTCAGCGTATTGGTTGTCGGAGATACAGCTGACGTATGTAGGGTGCGTCACTGTCTCGGCCGGAATGCCCTGCGTCATGTTTGTGTTGTGGTCGGCGAGAAGCATCACGGCGACAGGCGCGATATCCCATGTGTTGTATGCGTTGTGGAAATAGCTCTTCATCTGTGCCGTCGTGGTCGCCGGAATCTCATCCAGACGGACGACTTTGGTGATGATGCCCTGCTGCATGCGGTACTCCCTGATGCGTTCCGCCGGAGCCTCGAAGTCATCGTTGTTAGGGATGACAATGAGGTATTCTGCGCCCTCCGCGTCATCGCGGATCCAGTCCTGCATCCTCTTCCCGTAGTCGATGACCGGCAACGTGTTGTAATTTGCAATGTTCTGTGCGAGAATCGGGTCCCAGTATGGCGAGCGGAGACGGTCGTCACCGAACTGTCCGTTGCCGCCGGTGAACTCGACTTCAATCTCAATGTTATGATAGACAATAGCTTCCTTTGTGACAGGGTTAAACCTGATAGGCGAGATGCTCAACGCCACGACGTCGATGCCGCGCAACGATGTCGGCTCGCTCACTGTCGCAAATTCTGCCGGATAGAAAGCGTCTTGTGAATAGACTTTCTCGTTTTTCACGTAGTTCATGTCAGGTTCCGCGTCTTCAGCCTGCACGCCAAGCGACGGCTCGATGTTCACGTCCCTTATTGTCTGCTGTTCGTAGCTGACGACGTGAAGCACCGCCTCCGCACCTTGCGGGATGGCGATGTAACGGCTGTATGCCGGCACGTTAGGCAGTCCTTTCTCGTTCGGAAGCGAGATGCCCGAAATGCCGATCGACTGTAATTCTTCACCTTTATAAGTGAATGACTGAAGGCTCATCTCGCTGATATTGAACTCAATGCCGACGTTGCCTCTCGTCTGTTCCGTTAGCTTGATGCCGTTCTTGCCGTTATGTCCGAACTCGAATGTGCGGACATTCTGCGCGGCGGCTGTCGTTGCGATTCCCAGCATGATAAGACCGATGCCGAATAATTTGCGTAAATGGTTGTTTCTCATAAAACTGATATTTTAATCATTATTCAAATCAAAATTTAATCCGCAAAAGTAAAAAAAAATACGATACGAGAAATTCTTCAGCATAAAAATAAAATAATTATCTTTGCAGGTCGAAAAATGGAAGAGTTTGCAACTGTCAGCGTTTCTGCGAACCATGAATAAAAATTAACTGACATATTATAAATCATAGCGTTTGCTATTTGTTACAAATTATGAAAGACACAAAGCCAGATATTGTTCAAGACGAAAATGGCCGTGTGGATGTGCTTGCATCTCGCATTGAGGCGCTGATTACGGAAGCACGTACCAAGGTCGTTTCGTATGTAAATACCGCTATGGTATATACCTATTACGAAATAGGCAGGATGATAGTGGAAGACGAACAGGGCGGAGAGGAAAGGGCTGCTTATGGGAAAAATCTGTTAAATGAATTGTCAAAACGTTTGACACATCGTTTTGGGAAAGGATGGTCGGTGGAAAATCTGACCTTGATGCGTAAGTTTTTCATTACTTATTCGAATTCCGTTGATATAAAATCAGAGCCTGAAAATCGTAAACAGTGTTTACGAAATTTTCAATTGTCGTGGTCGCATTACTTGAAACTCATGCGCATATCAGACCCTGACGAGCGTAGTTTCTATGAGATTGAAGCCACCCAAAATCATTGGAGCCTACGTGAACTTGAACGTCAGTTTGATTCTTCGTTGTATGAAAGACTTGCATTAAGTCGGAATAAGGAACAGATATTACAATTGTCTAAAAAAGGTCAGATAATTGAAAAACCTCAAGATTTATTGAAAGACCCGTACATCCTGGAATTTACAGGTTTGCCTGAACTTCCGGATTATACGGAAAACACTCTGGAACAGAAGATAATAGACAATCTACAGGCATTCTTGCTCGAATTGGGCAAGGGGTTTACTTTTGTGGGACGGCAGGTTAGATTGTCATTCAGCGAAGAACACTACTATATCGACTTGGTGTTTTACAACCGTCTGCTGAAATCTTTTGTCCTGATAGATTTGAAAAGAGGCAAGCTGAAACATCAGGACATCGGGCAGATGCAGATGTATGTGAATTACTATGACAGAGATGTGAAACTGGAAGATGAAAATCCGACCATCGGGCTTCTGCTCTGTGCTGACAAAGAGAACCTGGTTGTTGAATACACGCTTCCGCTAAACAACAATCAGATTTTTGCCGCAAAATACGAAACGGTTTTGCCAAGCAAAGAAGAACTTAAGAAACTAATATCAAACAGATGATTTTAAAAAACAAAAATAAATTCTAACTGACATATTATAAACCATAGCGTTTGCTCTCGAATTTAAATGAAAGATAAAAACAACATAATACGAAATCCTATTGATGCAGCCTTTCTTATGGAGGTTAAGAACATTGTTGAACGCGGTCGCCAACAAGCATACGCTTCTGTAAGTCAGCTGATGATTGAAACCTATTGGAAAATAGGCGAGCGTATTGTATTGCAAGAACAGAAAGGAGCTGATCGTGCCGAATATGGGACGCAACTAATCTCTCAACTTTCAGAGGAACTGACACGCACGTACGGGAAAGGATTCAGTAAAAGAAATTTACAGTATTTCCGTTCTTTTTACTTGACCTTTAGTGACTTGGAAATTGTGCACACGCGTGTGCACAATTTATCTTGGTCGCATATACGAACTGTTTTACGGGTGGATGACATAACTGCAGCTCGGTGGTATATGCTTACTGCTTCGCAGGAAATGTGGAGCGTCCGTACGCTTGACCGCAATATTTCAACCCAATATTATGAACGTCATTTTAAGCAGCCACAATTGGTTGAAAATACCAAAAATGACAATAAGATTGACAAATTGGAAATTCTGAAAAGTCCAATCATGGCAGAATTTCTCGGATTCAGGCAAATATACATTTGATGCCTACCGAAGAAGAACTTCGCAGGGAGATTGAAGCACAAAAAGAATTGTTTAACTTACAAAACGAAAAATGAAACAGAAATAAATTTAAATTAACATATTATAAATCATAGCGTTTGCTGATTATGAGCGACAAAAACGAAATAATATTGTATCAACCCGATGAGGAAGTCAAATTGGAAGTCCGAATTGAAGATGACACCGTTTGGCTGAACCGTCAGCAATTGGCTGTTTTGTTTGACAGAGATGTTAAAACAATAGGCAAGCACATAAACAACGCATTGAATGAGGAACTGTCGGGATTTGCAACTGTCGCAAATTTTGCGACAGTTCAAAAAGAAGGCAACAGGTTGATTACAAGAAATATAGAATACTACAATCTTGATATGATTCTTTCGGTTGGCTATAGAGTCAAATCATCGAGAGGCATTGAATTCAGACGTTGGGCAAACAAGGTTCTGAAAGATTACTTGCTTCGCGGTTATTCTATCAATCAACGGTTCGAAAGGCTTGAACAACGTGTTGCCGAAACCGAAAACAAGATTGAGTTCTTTGTCCGCACATCGCTTTGTTTTACCCTGAAAAAAGTTGACTCACAAAAGAGTCAAATATGTATAAATTACACACAAGGAAACAGGAGCTGTACTTCGATGAGGTGATAAGGCTCTACTATGAAAAAGGTTATGGAGAGGACAGGATTTCCACAATTATTCCGGTCGGACATTCCACAGTGAACCGATGGATTCGTATCTTTGCAGCAGAAAAAGAAACGGGAAAGAGAGTCATGCCTGAGACAAGAATCAAAGAGAAGAAGACGATACCGGAGTCAGCAGAGTCCGAGACGGTTACTAAGACAGAGTACGAGAGGCTGAAGGCAAAGCTGGAGATGGCTGAGATAAAGGCCGAGGCGTACGAGGAGCTCATACGCGTGGCGGAGGAGAAGTTCAAGATCCGGATAAGAAAAAAAGCTGGCGCCAGGCGGTGACGAACCTGCACGCCCGGGACCGTTCACGCTACCGCGTGAGCATCCTGTGCGGGCTGCTTGGCGTGAGCAAGCAGACATACTACAAGCATTCGGAGGACGCTGTCCTGCTTAAGGCGGCGCAGGATACGTGCTCCGCGCACGACAGACTCCAGCCACGGTCTGCCGACATACCCCAACCTCGTGAAGTCGTTCATTCCCACTGCGCCCAACCAGCTGTGGGTCAGCGACATAACATACATAATGATAACGCTTTAGGGCGGCTATGCGTTCTGCTACCTGTCGATGGTGCTTGACGCTTACACGGAGGAGATTATTGGATGGAGCGTCGGCCCGGCACTGGAGACGGCGTATCCGTTCGAGGCGCTGACGATGGCACTCAAGCGCATCGAAGGACTTCAGGTTGTCACCATCCACCACTCCGACCGCGGATGCCAGTACGCGAGCCACGAGTATGTCGGCAAACTGAAAGACCGCGGCATATCCATAAGCATGACCGAGGGCGGCGATCCGAAGGACAACGCGCAGGCCGAGCGCGTGAACAGCACCATGAAGAACGAACTCCTCAAAGGAATGGTCTTTCATGACATCTGCGATGTCAGGCGTGCCGTCAGCCGCGCGGTGGACTTCTACAACAACGAGTGCCCGCACATGAGCCTCGACATGATGACGCCTGCCGATGCGTCGTCACGGACAGGCGAGATTGCCAAGTGCTGGACGAGCTACCGGCAGGCTTTAAGGACAGACGGTCAACCTTGGACAGGAATAAAAGACAATGGTCAACCAATGTAAGCAATAACGTTTAACCGAGTCAGCTTAAGCAAGGAGTAAAGACATATAACAGTCAACCTAAATCAGGAAATGACACTGCACCCCATTTATACATATTTGAGCATAGCGAAACCTTATTGAGGTTGGGGGTGCAGGAGTAGCCGCGGATGACGACTGAGCGAACGCTTGGCAGAAGAAAACAAGACAGCACGCCCGCTGTGAGCACCTAATGGAGCGAAGCGGAATGGGTTGGAGCGCAACAGCGGAGTGTGATGGCGGTGCTTGCAAGGGTGGCGAAAAAAATTTCCTTCGGACAATCTCGGCTTCGTCTCAGCAATGCCCAAACAAGTTTGGCACTGCGTTCGGCTTGCACGAGATGTCTACCCGAGCCGTAGGCATATATTGGCGAAGCCTTGCCGAAGGCGAAGGTGTGGAGATTTTTTGAAGCCACTTGTCTTGCCCTTGCAAGCATGTTTTTTATGCCTAAGTGAGCGAGGAAGGAATACCTTTTTACCTGCTCTGTTTTGAAGCGGGCGCAGGTGTTAACTATTCCAAATACATTTAACTATTTCAAATAAAAGTTTGTGTCTTTCTTCGAGTTCATTTGGGCCGAATTTATCCATTGGTCTGAAGTTTAATTTTGAAGCACTGATCCAATTTGTAAAATCAAGATGCGACTTGTAACTATCAGCTCTCAATGTTTCATTCCAATATAAGGTGTTTGCATACGAAATCAATTTATCAGCATAGGTTTCGTTATTGCTTGATATGTTGTCTTTACCCTTTAATAACAACAAACCACCAAGCCGATTACGTTCACTTCTGAATCTTTCCTCATCATTGTCAAATAACGCATAGTTTTCTGCATTTTCGGCAAGGATGTGTTCTATATGGAAACCATTTGTACTGCCAGTATTTACGACTAAATTATATAAATTATGACGCATATCCATTTTGGTATTTTCAGCAATAAACTCTTCAATGCGAGCAAAGAAATATCTTTTAAAACGTTTATCCAAATCAATACCAGTTTCCTTAAAATACCCATAACTGAATGTTGATGTCAGATCATAATTGCTATACTTGTCTTGCAGAATTTCGATTAGAGAATCATCAAACACCTGCTCTATTTCGGATACGTCTTTCTCTCTTATTCGTTCGCTAATTTTGTACATCATCTCATTAAACTTATTGCTATCATATGCTCTTTGCAATTGAAGCAAACAAAACAGACGGTCTATCTGATAAGAAACAGCCTTAATTTTTTCTTGTTCTTGATTATCATAAACTTTACATGCGGAAAGTATCAGTAAGAATTGTTGCCCTCTATCAGTAAGAGAATTGTAATATGTATAGCGGTAATCTTTATTATAATTTGCTGAATAATCTTGTAGTTTTATAAATAAGTCGGCATAATAAGAAAAGTCATTTTGAAGGAATTTTTTAACATTGACAGGGTTATGGTCAAGATTTAAATTTGTTTCTGCAAATAAGGCTCTGTGGTATTCTTTGTCAAATTTTCTGCTTTCGCCTATAGTATTTGCAAATTTTGCTTTCAGAAGATATATAAAGAAATTGTCAATTAAATCAGGGTTGTTTGCATTGATTGCATTTACGCGGCTATCCCAGAGTTCATTGAAATTTAATGTGTTAAGTTCTTCTTTATCAATTTGTCCCAACAATTTACCCTTCAATATCTCATATGGTTTTAGCCGAACACCTCTATCATTAATCACTTCGAAAACCATAGGGACATCTGTTTGCTCGACTTTAAGATTGATAATAACCAATCTATACATAAAATAGAATACAAATCTTTCAAAAATATTTTTGTCTTTCAGTTCGTTATCTAATCGTTTTGAAATAACGGCATAGTTTTTAGCCAAATTAATTGCTGTTATCCCTGTATCAGTAGGAACATATTCAGCTCCATCAAATAACGCTTTTAATGTTGGTTCATGAATCTCATGATTTAGCCAAAAAGTTTTTTTGTATCCAGAACGACCAACAATTTTGTCTGCAATCCAATCTTTTAAATCTGACTGAAAAGAATCTGCCTGATGATACAATTTAATTAAAATCAATGTGAGAGTTGTTAGTCGTTGTTGCCCATCAACAATATACAATTTATTCGATTCCTTGTCAAGATTGGTAACATATGTGTTCATATAGTACCAAGAATACTGTATGATGATTTTATCGCTGGATATCGAACTATTTGCAAATCGTTTGTGTTCTTCCGTAAACTTATAGAAAATATCATCTAAAAGACGGATTACCGGGACAGAGTCCCATTTATACTGTCTTTGGTAAAAGTCAATATAATATGTTGTGTTTGAAAACAACGTGTCAATGTTTTGATTTAAAGGTGAAACATCCATATTAAAATAATTTATTACATTAGAGTTATTTACAAAAACCAGAGATGATTATTGACCAATCCCTTTCCATACTTATCTCTATACCTGAGGCAAAAGAGGCATTACTGAATCATTTATGAGGCAATTGAGGCAAATTCTGTTATTGCCCCAATTGCCCAATTATTGCCCAATTAGTTTATAGAAACTACCAGCTCCAACACCTTTGTTTTCCAATAAATTATATTTGCTTACTAAATCGGTCAACTCTGACGTGGATGTGCGTTTGGACACTTGATTGATTTCCTGATACTCTTTATTTGTAATTTTTCCTTTTTCTCTTACATACAGAACGGCTTTTATCTGACGAGGATTCAAACCCTTTGCTTGCAGGTCTTCTTCGTTGAATAAATCTTTACGGAACACCACCCAAAAGCCAGAACTTTCGTAATAATAGAGCGGTTGAGGCAAGCCGGCTGCGGTGCATTGTTCGTTCATCTTGCGGATGCCTCGCCCCCATGCTTCGATGTAGCCGATGCGAAAGAATGCGTTGGAAATGTCTGGGTTGTGAGGAACGGACGAGTGTTTCTTCTGCAAGGTGTCAATCGTCCAATTCTCAGGCAGTTCACCATAATTCCAAATCATAATTTTATCCTTGTAAACACTGATTTGAATAGGCGTCGCACCCGTATAATCTTTGTGTGCAATGGCATTTAGAACGGCTTCGCGGATGGCTTCTTTGGGGTACTCAAATGTCTCGATGCGATAAATGCCCTCGTAGCTTATCATTGACTTAATGTACTTGGTAAAGAGTAAGTCCATGGTTTTTTCCACCTGCTCAAACAGATTGCCGTGTACTTCATCCTGAAAACGCAAGTCGCTATCTGATTCAAAGAATCCGATTTTGACGTATGCATTAGTTACAAACTTCTCGGGGTCGGGATGGAATAGCAACAATGCCGCACGTTTCAGATAATCACCATCGGTCAGTTTTAAGTTGTTAAGCAAAAGTTCGTTACTGTCTGTTAATGCATCTTCGCTGAGACGGTTGCTTTTTACGCCCTTCTTACGAAAGAAATCGAAGGTTTCTTGTTTCAAGTCAGTAACGGTAACATGAGGGATAGGAACTCCATCCCAATGCTTGCCTTGTTTTTTAAGCAGGAAGTTGTCTAATGCGGCACCTTTCAACTCTTGTTTGGTGCTGCCACTGCGATAATGATATTCGCCTTTGAAACTGACAGGATTGAGTTGTGGTTCAACAATAATTTCAAGATAATCACCATTTTCGGTTTCATGCAGATTAACATCCGCCACAATTCCTAACACGGTGATTATCTTGTTTGGAATGTCTTCCAAAAGTTTCTTGGCATTGTTTACGCCAACGACGTTTCCTACATCATCTTTCCCGATGAAGATCGTACCGCCTCGCGCGTTGGCAAAGCCACATATCCATTTCAGATATTCGTCTTTCCAAATGCTTTTATATTCTGTGTTTTGAGATTCGGGCATATTGTATAAGATTTCTGTGTTTTACATGCTCTGTCTGTAACGGTAATTATTCTTGTTTTTATCGTTATTAAATGATTTTAACACTTAGTATAAATGCTTTTGATTTTCAAATATCTTAAACGCATTTGTATAACGTACACATTGTCACGTCGCCAAGCTACAACCATATCGTCAGGTCAAGCAACAGCACTCTCACGATCTCCAATTAAGGTGAAACCGCCGTTTCTATTCCGCCGCGGTGTGGAACAGCTCCAAGTGTATGTCGCTCCTGACGCCGTTCTCCTCGTCGAACGAGAAGTAGATGAGGTAATAGTCGGTGTTCGCCGAATTGCAGTGGTAGTAGCCGTCGGGATGGATCGTGTAGTCGCCGCTCAGCAGCTGGATGTACGAATCCGCCGAGATGATGTCCAACGCCATGTTGAGGAGGTTGTCGTTCTCAATCCACCAGTTCACGTAAGTCTTCTTCTGCATTGACACATAATATTTTGTGTCGTTGGTGGTGTGGAATGTCGCATCGACGCCGTGGGCGTAGATATTCTCGATGGTGACGGTGATGTCGTTGCCCGACGGGTTCATCGGGGCTGTCGTGAACTGCTGCGTGAACACCTCTGACGTTGGCACGCCGCCTTCGTCAAAGCCGTAAACGTAGATAACGAACTCCGTGTCGTAGCCGATGAAGTTGTTGAAGTCGTAAATCTGGCCGGAGAACGTCCCGGTGTGGCAGGCGTCGAGCATCGCGCTGATCCAGTTGTCGCCGTATGCGAACTGGAACCAGCTCTGCTCGAAGCCGAAGATGCCGAGCTCGCTGTATGTGCTCTCCTGGTCGAACTTCGACTTTGTCATGCCATAGACGTAATAGGTTTCGGTGTCGTCGTTGGGTACAATGGTGAAACTTGCGTTGTTAGGCGTGATGTTGGAGACCTGGATCTCAAATGACAGACCTTCCGGCTCGGCGTTCACTTTCACGTTGCAGACAGCCTCGACGCCGTCAACGGTGACTTTGATTTCGGCGTTTCCCTCCGCGACCGCCGTGACCAAACCGTTCTCATCGACTGTCGCCACTTCGGCGTTTGAAGAAGTCCAAGCGACATTCTCATAGACCGCGTCTTGTGGTTCGACCGTGAATGAAAGCTGTGTTGTCTCGCCTTCCATAAGCTCGATTGATGTCTCATTCAAAATGACGTTTTCCACGTGAACGGCAGGCTCTTTCACTAACAGGATACATGTCGCCTCAACGTCATCGACCGCGACTTTTATTCCGACGGCACCTGCCGCGACTGCTGTCACCAAGCCGTTTTCATCAACGGTGGCCTTTGTCTCGTCGGTGCTTGACCACACGACGTTTTCGTACATCGCGTTTTCTGGCTCGACGGTGAATGTGAGCTGGAACGTCTCGCCTTCAAAAAGCTCAATTGATGTCTCATTCAAAATGACGTTTTCAACATGGATGACTTCCTTGTTGACGAACACCTTGCACTCGTCTTCTTTGCCATCGACGGCGATTTTGATCATGGCCTCGCCTTCAGCCACTGCCGTGACAAGTCCGAGCGTATCGACTGTCGCGACCTCAACGTCAGAAGAAGTCCAGATGGCCTTATCATATACGGCACCCTGCGGTTCGACGGTGAATGAAAGTTGGAACGTGTCTCCTTCGAGGAGCGCCACGATGCTGTCGGACAGAATGACTTTCTCCACGAGAATTTCTGTCGGTTCTGTTGGTTCGACCGGCTTGATGGGATCGTCTTTCTTGCATGAAGTCATCAATGCCACTAAGCTGAGCATCAATGCGATATATGTTTTTGTTGTTCTCATGATTTTAAGAAATTAATTTTCTGCAAAAATACAAATAAATTATGTTCGTGTCATTCTTATGGATCCACATGGAAGTTTGTCGTGTGGTAAACTTCTGTTGTAGTGGACTTGCGCCAGATGAACTTGAAGTCGCCGGTGAAACCGCGTGCGCGCCACAGGTCTTTGTCGCAGTTGAGGCGTTTCTCGAAGTTTTTTATGAAATTGTCGATAGGGTCGTTGTCGTTCTGTGTGGCGGCCGGGACCTGGAACAGCCTGTCGTAGAAATATCTCTCGTAGGCTTTGCTGATGAAGTTTATGAGATTCTGGTCGGATGTCTCGCAGAACATGCGCCATTCCTGAATGGCACGCGGAGGGGCGGGAAGCGCCACTGTTTTGCCTTTGTGATATATGGTGGCAGTTTCATATTCGTCTTTTAGCTGGAGGAATCCTTTTGTGGCGTGCAGAAATTCAACGGTCGCTGCGAAATCGGTATCGAATGAATAACTGACTCCATCGGACGGTTTCACAATCCATGTGTAATACTGCTCCATCGAGATGTCCTGACGCAGGTTGCCGGCCACAATGTCGTGTTTTCCGCTTAAGAAATGGCCTATTGGGCGAGTGGTGATCGCGTATTCGTATTTGGGAATGTTGGTGTTGTGCCACACTTCCATCCTCAAATCAGGCACATTGGTGGTGATTGATTTGTTTATAGTGACGCCGCCTCCGATGTTGAGACCCGGTGAAGCCGAAATGGTAAGACCGCTGTTGATGTTCCACGAGATATTGGAGTTGTAAGAGGTTGAAGTCATCTGATTCTGCGGCCCCCAGTTTGTGAGATCCGGTGTCGGGCCGTTGAAGAACGACTGTACCTGAATGTTGTTGAGGTAAGGCCCGTAATAATCAGGTTTGTCGTTCTTGTCAACCCACCACATGTCGGGCTCTGCCGGACCGCAGTTTAAATGACTGCCGTCAAATTGAATGATGCGTTTGATGACGTAGTTGTCCTGTTGACGGCCGAGGTCATGAGCCGACCAAATGGTATATTCGATGTTGCATGAAACGGTTCTGGATCCCCAATTCAAGCTGGTGAATTCATTTGGATTGAATGTTACAGGTACATCGACCTCGATTCGTTTTGAAAAATCAGAATCTTGTTTGTCATTGCTGTAATTGTTGGTCCAATACACCAGATTGTCGGCCAACAGACCCATGCGGTAGGTCGTCAGGTCGCCGGACACGCCATACTCGTAGGCGATAGAATCTGTCTCGCCCGTTTCTTGGTCAACTAACTCATAAGTGTACATCACTTCGGAGTAATCGTTGAGGTTTGACATGATGTATAAGTCATCTTTATTTATTGCAATGACCTCATATTGATAAGATGACAGGTCAGGGTTGGCTTCTGAAAATTGACCGTAATAGTCTAAACATTCTAAATGTTCCCAGACTTCGTCAGGGGCATAGGCGAGTTCAAAAACAGCATCCCGGACCTGCATGGCAAAGTCGGCCAAATCTTGAAGCGTGGGCTGGATGTAGATTATGGCACCGTCGTTATGGAAAACTTTGGCCAGCTCCGTCCATTGTTCGGGCGACAATGATTGGACGGATGACTTGTCGATGATAACCATTCTGGTTTGGTCTCCATCCAAGGAATTCTGGATGTTGGTGAAACGGTTGCAGATCATGTTGCAGAACTCGGAGTTGCAGTCTGCCATGACAAATGCCGCTTCGTTTGATTTCACCTGCAGCAAGTCGGTCGTGGGCTCATTTGGTGAAGCTGGAAGTGACTCCGGCGTTTCAATTTTGTTCTTTTTGCATCCCGCAAGAAGCATGACGAATCCTAATGCAAAGATGGACAAAAGCTTAAACGATTTTTTCATAAGCGTGAATTTTGTGGATTCCGTTGCTGTTACTTTGTCTGACATGAGGTGGAATCTACTTTTTTACCTCATTTTCAGACCTGTTTGGTTATGTTTGTTTGATTTTAAATTCTTTATTGTTGATGAAAAGAAAACATTTTTCAGTCAGAAATTGTGAATATGTTTTTTCATTGCAATTTTCCCTTATTTGGGAAAGGAGGTGGAGTTCCACCTCCTTTTATGAAGTGACGTTTTACACCAACCCTGCGAATCCCATGAATGCCATGGCCAGGATTCCGGCGGTGATAAGCGCTATCGGAGTGCCTTTCATGCCTTCCGGTACGCCGACAAGCTCGATGTGCTCGCGGATGCCGGAGAAGATGATGAGCGCCAGCGCGAATCCGATGGCGATGCCGGCCGCATAGACGACAGCCTCACCTACGTTTCCGCCATAAATGAAGCCTTCGCCGACGACTTTCAGCGAGACGCCGAGAACACAGCAGTTCGTCGTAATCAATGGCAGGAAGACGCCGAGCGCGGTGTATAGCGACGGACTGATCTTCTTCAGGATGATCTCCACCATCTGCACCAAGGCGGCTATCACCAGGATGAACGCGATGGTCTGCAGGAACTGCAGCTCCAACGGAACGAGAACGTATTTATTGATAAGGTATGTCACCAATGTTGCGAGGACGAGCACGAAGATGACCGCTGCGCCCATGCCCATCGCCGTCGAAGTCTTCTTGGAAGTGCCGAGGAACGGGCAGATTCCGAGGAACTGCGCCAGGATGACGTTGTTGACAAGTATTGTCGATAATAAGATGATTAATATTTTCATGGCACTACGTTATTTTGAAGTTCTTGATTTCTTGACTTTATTGACAACAGCGATGAGATAGCCTAAGGCGATGAATGCGCCGGGCGCAAGCACGAAGATGAGTATCGTGTTGGCGTCTTCAGGCAGGAACCGCCAGTTGAAGATGCTTCCGCTGCCGAGGATTTCACGGATCGAGCCGAGGAATGTCAATGCCATGGTGAAACCGAGTCCCATCCCCGCGCCGTCTAAGATTGACGGCCACACAGGGTTCTTCGACGCGAATGCTTCGGCACGGCCAAGGACGATGCAGTTCACCACGATCAACGGGATGAACAGACCCAATGTCTCGTAAATCGCCGGCACGTATGCCTGCATGACTAATTGTACCACCGTCACGAATGATGCGATGACAACGATGAAGCAGGGTATTCTCACTTTGTCGGGAATGAAGTTCTTAAGCAGGGAGATGCTGAGGTTCGACATAATCAGGACGAATGTCGTTGCGAGACCCATTGACATGCCGTTGATGGCACTTGTCGTCGTCGCGAGGGTAGGGCAGCATCCGAGAAGAAGGACGAGCGTGGGGTTCTCCTTCAGAAGTCCTTTGGTAAATGTTTTCCAGTTACTCATTGTTTCCTCCTTTCATGAATTGTGTTTTGTTCGTCTCGAAGCCGTCGGTGGCTTTCTTTATCGCTTCCGCCACGGCTCTCGAACTGATTGTCGCCGCCGTGATGGCATCGACGTCGCCGCCGTCCTTCTTCACTTTCAAGCTGTAATTCGACGGGTTCTTGCCGTCAAACTGCCCGATGAACCTGGCGTTCGTCATGTTCGCGCCGAGACCCGGTGTCTCCGCCTGTGACAGCACCGACACCTTATTGATATTGCCATTTCCCAGCACTCCGACCATGAGTTCGACCTTGCCGCCGAAACCGTTCATTGAAAACGTCTTGATGGCAGCACCGATGAATTTGCCATCGGCACTGTATGCCAAATTATAGGTCAGGTCGTCGATGACTTTCACCTCCGTGGAGGCGATGTCTGCACTTCCTTTCAGCACCTCGTTGATGGCGGCTAAGTTCTTGTTTGCGTCTGCCTGGAGTATCGCCGGTTTTGTGAGGTTATATACGAAGCCCAAGACGCCGCCGCTGACGACTGTTATCACCAGCAGGGCGATGAGCATGTTCTTTAATGTTGATTCTTTCTTTGCCATAATTTTAATGTGTTAAGATTCAACAATTCATTTCTTTGCGCCGAAGCGTTTAGGTCTGAAGCCTCTGTTGATGAGAGGCACGAGAGCGTTCATTATCAGGATGGCGAACGAGACGCCTTCCGGGTATGCGCCCCAGAGACGTATCACCACTGTTATCACGCCGATGCCGAAGGCGAAGATACATTTCCCGCAGGTAGTCATCGGTGATGTCACCATGTCGGTTGCCATGAAGAACGCACCGAGGATGAGACCGCCGTAGAAGATGTGATAGACCGGCGCGATGTATGTCGTCGGGTCGATGAGGTGGCAGATGCCGGTGAAGGCGAACACCGTCGCGAAGATCACGAGTGGGGTCCATACATCGATGACACGGCGGATGATCAGATACAGGCCTCCGATAATCAATGCGATGGCACACATCTCACCGAATGCGCCGCCGCGGTTGCCGAAAAGCATGTCTAACAATTCCATCTTGTCGATGTTGCCGGTACTCTCCTTTAGAAGTCCAAGCGGTGTCGGACCTGTGATCGCATCGGCGAAGAAACCGTTTTCGAATATAGGTGACACCTTAGGCCATGTCGTCATTGCCGTCGGGAACGAGACCAAAAGGAACACACGGCCCACCAACGCAGGGTTGAACGGGTTGTGCCCAAGGCCGCCGAACGACATCTTGGCAATGCCGATGGAGACGACCGCGCCGACGATGATCATCCACACGGGGAGATTCGCCGGTACGTTGAATGCCAGTAGGATGCCAGTCACTACTGCCGACAGGTCGCCGACCGTCGTCGGGACTTTCAGCAGATATTTCTGAATTAACCATTCGGTGAGGACGCAGGCGGCAACGGAGATGACTGTCAGCCTGAGTGCGTACCAGCCGAAGAAATACAAAGCCACAAGAAGCGCGGGCATCAAAGCGATGATGACATCAAGCATGATTCTTCTTGTGCTCTCGGGACCGTGAACATGCGGTGACCCTGAAATTATAAACTGATTCATAGCTATTTCTGATTACGTGAACGGATGATTTGACCTGTCTTGTTCTTGCCGAAACGGATGTAGTCGGCGAGCGGTATGTTGGCAGGACATGTAAATTCGCATGAGCCGCATTCGATGCAGTCCATGATGTTGTGTTTCTCTGTCTCCTCGAAGTTGTTGGTCTCCGAAAGACGTTTCAGGAGGTAAGGCTCAAGCCCCATCGGGCAGGCTTTCATGCATTTGCCGCAGCGGATGCAGTTGCCGACTGCTCTCGGCTGTGCGTCTTTCGTGTTCAACATCAGGATGCCAGAGGTGCCTTTGACTGTCGGGAATGTCATGACGCTCACCGACTTGCCCATCATCGGGCCGCCGTTGATGAGGTTGGCCGTGTCTTCAGGAAGTCCACCGACCGCCTCGATGAGCATATTGGCCGGCGTGCCGATCCTAACCCTGAAGTTTGAAGGGTTCTTCACCGACTTTCCGGTGACGGTGACGATTCTGTAAACCAAAGGCTTGTTTTTCTGGACAGCCTCGTAAACCGCGAATGTCGATGCGACGTTGACCACCACGCAGCCCGTCTCGATAGGCAGCTTGCCCGAGGGCACCTCTCTTCCGGTGACAGCCTGTATGAGTTGTTTCTCGCCGCCCTGCGGGTATTTCGTCTCCAGAGGCTGTACCTCAATGCCGCTGAAGTAGCTGTCGCCGCTGATGATCTCATCGAGTTTCCTTGCAACGTCGATCTTGTTGTATTCGATGCCGATGACGCCTTTCGGTGCGTTGACGGCTTTCATAAGTACCTTGACGCCAACGAGGAACTCCATCGGTTTCTCGATGAGAAGGCGGTTGTCGCATGTGAGGTAAGGCTCGCATTCCGCCGCGTTGATGATGACGTAGTCGGCTTTCTTGTCCTTCGGTATCATGAGTTTCACGTAGGTCGGGAACGTGGCGCCGCCGAGGCCGACGATGCCGTGCTGCTTGACGCGTTCCACGATTTCCTCGCTCGTGAGTGTGATATCTTTTATTAAGGTGTCGGTCGTGTCGATGCCTTCGAGCCACTCGTCGCCCTCGACGTCGATGAAGATGGCGGGCTTGCGGTAGCCCGTGTGGTCCATCACGTCGTCGATCTTTGCGACGGTGCCGCTCACCGACGAGTGGACGTTGGCGGAGATGAAGCCTTTCGCCGTGGCGATGAGCTGTCCGACCTTGACTTTGTCGCCTTTCGCGACTATAGGCTCTGATGGTGCTCCGAGGCACTGCCCCAACGGGATGATGACCTGCTTCGGGATCTCAAAGTCTCTGATGGGTTGTCCTGACGAAAGTTTGTTCTCTTCCGGATGAACGCCACCTAATCTGAATGTCTTGACTGGATTCATAGGATATTATTTACTTTCGTTTGTAACGTTTGTTTCTGTGCTTTCGGATGTCTCCGCCTTCGGTTTCCTTGGCGGGAAATTGACTTCATGGATGGAGCCTCTCGGGCACACCTCGACGCATTTGCGGCACTGCTTGCATTTCGTGTAGTCGATGTAAGCGAGGTTACCGCGCATCTCGATGGCTTCGAACGGGCATGTCTTGAGGCATTTCTGGCAGGCGATGCACGCCACGTTGCAGTTCTTCATCGCGATGGCGCCTTTCTCGGTGTTGTTGCACGCCACATAGACGCGGCGGTTGTTTTTGCCTTTGTGACGCAGCTCGATGACGCCGCGCGGACAGGCCTTGGCGCACGCGCCGCAGCCGACGCATTTGTCTTCATCGACTTCCGGCAGTCCCGTCTCTTTGTTGATGTGCAGCGCGTCGAAGGCGCATTTCTTCACGCAGTCGCCGAGGCCGAGACAGCCGTTGGGACAGCCGTTGCCTCCGGCGTAGAGCGTCGTGGCGAAGGCACAGACACCGGCTCCTTCGTAATGCACTCTCTTCGGCGCGTTCTCACAGGTGCCGTTGCAGCGCACCACGGCGACCATCGGCTCCTGCACCGTGGCCGTCAATCCGAGAATCCCCGCGACCTTGGTCATGTCGGAGCTGGGGCAGTTCAGCCCTGCGAGGCTCTTCTTCTCGGTAGCGGCTTTCACGCAGGCCTCCGCGAAGTTGTGACAGCCAGCGAAACCGCAGCCGCCGCAGTTAGCACCAGCCAAAACACTTTCCACCTCCCCGATAAGAGGGTTCTCCTCAACTTTGAACTTCTTCGCGACGAAATACAGAATCACCGCCGCGATAACTCCTAAAACTCCCAAAATCACAAGGGACCATAATAAGATGCTGTTCATATCTTGTTGTTTAATAATGATTAATCATTTTTTACATTCCGTAATTTTTCAAACTGCAAAAGTACGTTTTTTTTCGTTGGTATAGTAACAAAAATCGAAAAATGTTACATGGAAATTTCAAATTTTTTTGAAAAAAATAGTCTGTGTCCAATCGGAGGGACCTGCGGGGAAATTTTATTTATGTACACAAAAATGTACACAAAGATGTCTTATGTTAAAATTTTTGATTATTTTTGCAGCCTAATTTCAAGAATATGAATACACTCACAGTAAGAGACTTCAGAAGTAGGATGGCTGCCGCATTTGATATGACGGATGCCGGAGAAAATATTTTTATCAGAAGGGGTGATAAAATTTATGCCATTGTTTCTGTCAGTAATGAAGATTTGACAATATCGCCATCTTTGCAGTTGAAGATTGACAAGGCAAGGAGTGAGTTTGATAGCGGCGAGGCTGTTACATTTAAATCTGCCGCGGAAGCCCAAAAATGGATGGACGAACTATGAAGTACAGCATTTCGTATTCAAAGGATGCAGTGAAGGTTTTGAAGAAATGGAAAAAGTCGAATCCGATTGCATTCAACAAATTATACAAGTTGCTGCCGGAACTCGAAGAACATCCAAAAACAGGCACAGGGCATCCTGAGGCTTTGGTTGGCGGAAATGGAATAACCTATTCAAGACGATTGACTGCTTGTGACAGAATGATTTATGACGTGTATGACGACGTGGTTAATGTTTTGGTTATCGAACTTGAGGGTCATTATAATGATAAATGAATTAAGCCCGGAAAGTTTTAAAGGATCTTCGCAACCTGCGGGGAAATTTCTTACCTTTGCCGCCGAAAAGTAGAAAGTTCATAAAGTTTGTAAAGTATAAAGTAGCTGACACATCATGAAAAACATTTACGCACATTCAATCAAATCATTAATCGCACTGATTTTCATTACTTTTTTTTGCATCACGTCGAAGGCGCAGAACACGTCGCCGGTGTATGTCGTGGAGTTCAACAAGATACAGAACGGCATCATGGACGAAGGAAAGCTCCAAAAGAACCAACTCGAAGATTACGACAACAACCCGGTCTGCCTGGTCAAGGTGAAGGCGCAGGGCTTCGACGAGGCGACGTTGCAGAAGATTGTCTTCGTGCCGCGCAACATCATGATAATGCACAAGGCCTACGAGAACGGCGAGTATCGCCTTTACGTCTCGTCGAAGAAACCTGGTTCCATCCTGATGAAATACCAGGGTGAATGCGAGTTCAGGCTGCCTTACAACCTCGAGCCGAAGAAGATATACGAGCTGGTGCTTGGTCTGGAGACGGCGACGCTGGTGATAAAGACCTCTCCGTCGGACGCGGTGATTTACATCGATGACGAGAAGGCGGGGACGGGCTATGCGAGCAAGGCCGTGTCGATAGGCGCGGAGCACCGCTACAAGGTCGAGAGCAAATATTATTACCCGAAAGAAGATGTCGTCTTGTTCGACGTAAATGAGAAAAAAGAACTTGTTGTAAATCTCGAACCTGCCTTTGGTTTCGTGACGGTGAAGACAACGCCTTCGGGCGCTGATGTCTATGTGGATGACAAGCTTGCCGGCAGGACACCGTACCTTTCTGAAATCATCGGTCTTGGTATGCATAAGATTACCGTGAACAAGGAGGGCTACGAGACGGATGTCAAACGCGTGAACATCAACTTGAACGAAGAGCAAACGGTGGAGTTCGTGCTGGTTGAGGGTGAATCGTCGATGCCGGTGCAGCAGGGAAGCGGCCAGATGGTGGTTGCTGCGGAAAAAGAACACGATGACGCCGGTGACAAACTGCCGGAAAAGACAGAAACCCAGAAGGTCTATACAAAGGAAGACATTGAAGATGACAATATTATCATCGGAGAAATCACAAAGGAAGGCGACAAATACGTGATTGAATACAGCTTGGGGGAGAGTGCCTATGCCGTAGGACTCTTCTATTCGGAAGACAACGGCGTGACGTGGAAACAGACGAAGTACATTGAGGGCGATTTTTATAAAGTGTGGCCTTCGAAGAAAAGACGGATTACATGGGACTACACAAAAGAGACAGACCTCGGCCAGACACCTGCATTCAAATTGAAGATAATGCAAATAGGAAGCATCGACAAAGCCTACATGAAAGACCTTGAAAAAAGGGGTTTTGCTGAAAGAAACCCAACCGCCTACTATTACGACAATGGCAAATTGCTCAGAAAATTCCATGGAGGATGGTTCGTCCAACCAGAAATAGGAATGGGAGGAACGCGATATGTGGGTTCTTTCAATATAAACTGCCTTGCCGGATACCAAATCGCAAGGCCTTGGGGCATCGGGCTGAAAACCGGCTTTGGTATTTTCCCCGAAGGTAGTGGTACTATTATTAGTATCCCACTCACTTTAAATTTCAAAGGTTTTTTGGGGGAAAGCAAGACATGTATGTATTATAATGTCGGTTTTGGTTGTATGGCAAAGATACACCAAATTCACGATTATAACTTTAATGGATGGGGTATGAGCTATATACAGGGTTTTTTATTTTCAGCCGAAATCGGTTTGGCTGTCAGGAATTTCAACATAGGTATTGAATACAATAATTCAAGTTATCATCATGACTATGATTATGATGACGATTATTACGGTGGTGAGAAGAGCCAAAGGAGAATTAATGTGTTTATGTTGAAGCTCGGCTACAACATTCCGTTGAAGAAGAAATAGTCATTTGGCAGTGTTTGGGAGTTTGCGACGGTGTTTGTTAACATGAGTTTGCTCCACTTCGCTGCGCTACGGTCGCGAGAGGAAGTTGTTTGTTAATATGAGTTTGCTCCACTTCGCTACGCTACGGTCGCAATGAACTGTCTTAAAAAACAAATTAATTTTGATATTTTTAAAAAATT
>JAKSNA010000004.1 GCA_024400295.1 Bacteroidales bacterium
GGGGGCTGGCGCACGCCATCATTTCGACCATGAACAAATTTAAAAAAGTTAAAAGTTAAAAGGGGGCTGGCGCACGCCATCATTTCGACCATGAACAAATTTAAAAAAGTTAAAAGGGGGCTGGCGCACGCCGTCATTTCGACCATGAACAAATTTAAAGTGGAAAATCTAAAACACATAAACACCTAAAACACTTAAAAAATGAACTACTTAGACATTATCATCGGTATCATTCTCCTGCTTTTCGCATTGGCGGGATTGAAAAACGGCATCATCCGCGAGGCATTCGCATTAGTGGCTTTCATCGGCGGAGTCTATGGCGCGGTAAAACTCTCCGACTTTGTCGGCGGGAAACTTTCCACGCTCATCAACGTCAGCCAAGAATGGATGTCGGTCATCTCATTCATCATCGTTTTCATCCTTTTGGCATTAGCTATCAACCTGATAGGTAAAGGCATCGCAAAACTTGTTGAGTCGCTTCACCTCGGTTTCTTCGACAAGATCGGCGGCTTCGTGTTCGGAGTGGCGAAAGGGCTGCTCATCGTCGGAGTGGTAATCATCATCCTCGACTTCTTCGGAATAAAAGACGCGATAAACAAAGAGACACGCGAGAAGTCGGTGCTTTACACCACTTCCGAGAATATCGCGGAGTGGATTACCGACAACAAAGACTCTTTCATCAAGGAGTTTGACAACAAGGTCGATGACGCCGAAGATGAAATCAAGGATTTAATATGACCACGACAACCGCATAGCGGTTGCATATCCATAGGATAAAAACAACACACACATAAAACATCTATCAACATGAAGAAAGTAGCAGTAGTTTTAGCCGGATGCGGTGCGAAAGACGGTTCGGAAATCAGCGAGACCGTGACGTTATTGTTGGCTTTAGATCAGCATAATATTCAATATCAATGTTTTGCACCAAATGAGAATCAGCATCATGTCATAAATCACGTCACGAGCCATGTGGCGAACGAGGAGCGTAACGTCATGGTTGAGTCGGCCCGCATCGTGCGCGGCGACATCCTGCCGATTGAGGACTTCAACGCCGACGAGTTTGATGCCTTGTTCTTCCCGGGCGGCTTCGGCGCGGCGAAAAACCTCTTCACCTACGCCATCGATGGGATGAATTTCACGGTGAACAGACACGTCGAGAAGGCAATCAGAGACATCCATGAGCAGGGCAAACCGATAGGCGCCATGTGCATCGCCCCGATGATGTTGGCGAAAGTGCTTGGCAACGTGATGATTACGATGGGAAGCGAGAGCAACAGACAGGCCGCTGAGGTCAGGTCGTTTGGCGCGGAACATATCGAGACCGAGAACGGCGGCGTTGTCGGCGACATCAAGAACAAGGTCTTCACCACGCCGTGCTTCATGCTCGACGCCACGCTGAAAGACATCTATCAGGACGCATGGAACCTCGTGGAGGCAGTCAGCGCGGAGTGTTAGGTCTATGTGACGTAAAATATTTTTTCATATTAATGTTTGTTATATTAAACATATTACGTATTTTTGCACAAAATTTCAAACATTAAGATGAAAAGACAACTACTACCCAAACAAAGCAGAATGCTTGCTGAGATGGGAAACAACATTCGTCTTGCAAGGTTGCGTCGTGGCTACACTTCTTTAGAGATGGCGCAGCGTACGTCGCTTGGTCGAAATACTATCTCAAGCATCGAAAACGGTGACGAAAGCGTCGCTATGGGAAACTATTTCAGGGTGTTAGTGGCGCTTGGACTTGACAACGACATTTTGCTTCTCGCGAAAGACGACATCCTTGGCCGAAAATTGCAAGATGCCGGACTTGAAATCAGGAAAAGGGCACGCAGTGAAAAGAAGGAAGAATGAAAATATACGTATATATTGATGCAGAAGGACTTACAGATTACCCCCTATTGATAGGCGAATTGTCTGTTGAGTCATTGAGGGGTAAGGAGGTATTTTCTTTCCGCGCAAATGAGAATTGGATCTCAAACAAGACATTTTCTTTTTTAGACCCTGATTTGCAAAACTTATACGGACAACAATTTCTTCCTGAAGGCAAAATAAACTTCGGAATGTTTCTTGATTCATCTCCTGACCGATGGGGTCGGATGCTTATGAAACGGCGAGAGAGAATAAGGGCAAAGTTGTGTGGAAATCAACCGAAAACACTCATGGAATCAGATTATCTTCTCGGTGTATTCGATGGAAACCGGATGGGTGCTTTGAGATTTAAAACCGAACCGGATGGCAAATTCCTTGACAACGACAGTCTCATGGCCACACCCCCAGTCACATCTTTAAGAACCTTGGAACAGGCATCGTTGGGATACGAAAGTGAAGACGCCGAAGATAAGCCGGAATACGAAGAATGGCTTAAAATGTTATATGCACCCGGATCATCGTTGGGCGGCGCGAGACCAAAGGCTAATGTCATTGATGAAAAAGGCGATCTTTGGATTGCAAAGTTTCCGAGTAAAAATGACGATACTGATGTCGGAGCATGGGAGTTTGTGTGCAATCAGATGGCAAAGCAATTCGGATTGAGAACCAGTGAATTTGATGCCAAGTGTTTTTTTTCAAAACATCATACATTTCTGACAAAACGATTTGACCGCAACAACGGGCATCGTCTTTATTTTGCATCAGCCATGACATTACTTGGCAGAAACGATGGCGACCACGATGCAAGTTATCTTGAATTGGCAGAATTTATTGAACGTTATGGATGTAACGTCGAAAAGGATCTTCATGAACTTTGGAAGCGCATCGTATTCAACATAGCCATAAGCAACTGCGATGACCATCTACGCAATCATGGCTTCATTTTGAATAGAAAAGGATGGACTCTTTCGCCGGCATACGACCTGAATCCATCCGCATACGGAATGGGTTTAAGCATCAATATAGATGACGCCGACAATTCTCTGTCATTTGAACTCGCCATGCAGACAGCTCAATATTTCGGAATTGACAGTATCACCGCGAATCAGGAGGTTGAGAATATAAGAATGATAAGAAGTAATTGGAGAAATCTCGCAAACAACATCGGAATTTCAAGATCGGAACAAAATGAAATTGAAATAGCATTTACAAGAAGTGTGTGATGTTGAAAAAACACACGCAGTCATTTCCACCTCACCTTTGAGAAAATCCCTGAAAAGGCGGTGAAGACCACGTAGAACGGATAGACGAACTCCAGCGGCAACGCCCATCTGCGCAGTTGCCGCTGTTCCATGAAGCCTGTGATTTTTCTCAAAATCGGGTAATCGACCATATACTTCATCAGGATGAAAAGCGCATAGACGAGGAAGAAGGCCGGATGGAAGAAACCGCCGATGAAAAGTCCGAAGACGCTCAGGTTGAACATCAGGACGACAAGTGCCGTGGCGATGATAAAAAATTAAAATGAAAGAATTTTAATGTAAAATTATTTTTTCATCATTTGAATTTCTACTTTTTCTCAAACTTTCTATTGACAATTCCCACTGCGGTTTCAATCCTTATCACATAAACCCCGCTGTCCAATTCTGAAATGTCAATTTGTGTTTCATCGCCCGAAACTGTCGTTTTGATGATTTGTTTTCCGTCTAACGAATAGATTTCCAACGATTTCATGTTTTCACAATTGACATTGACAAAATCGGTGGCTGGATTTGGGAAAACTGAAATCGCAATTGATTGGTTTTCATCAACGCCATAACCGGAGGTAAGTTCGATTATGTTCTTGAATTCTTTCCATCCGTCGGCTGCTTTATATAACTGTGAACAACCGAACGGCACATACAATTCCGTGGTATCATAAATACTTGGATGGAATGCAGAACGCACACATGTTGGTGGAATTTCCGCAAGACATTCTATTGTTTTCAATTTCTTGCAATAATCAAATCCTTGAGAATAAATTATTTCGACCGTTTTGGGTAATGACAGGGTCTCCAAATTGCTGCAATTCCAAAAAGCACATTCTCCAATAGATGTCACACCATAAGGCAGTGCAACATCTTTGATTTTTTTACAATCACAAAAAGCATCTTTTCCAATAGAAGTTATAGAATTCGGTATAATGGTGTTGTCACATCCCACAATCAAAGCACCGGTTTTGGAATCGATAACTGCGTTGCAGTCTTCTCTGCTGTCGTAACTGGTATTGTCTTCTTCCACAATAATCGATGAAAAATTATTGTGGTAAAAAGCACTCTCTCCTATGTATCTGACAGAACTTGGGATGATGATAGAGTCAATGGGGCAGTACCAAAACGCCCTTTCTTTAATCGTGTCAAGGGAATTGCTTAAAATCAAATGTGAAAGTCTGCCACAGTCATAAAAAGCATAAGTACAGATTTTCTTGACGGAATTTGGGATCACCATCGATTCTATTGCTCCTTCATAACAAAATATAAGGGAACCTATCTCTGTGACAGTGTTTGGAATAGTTGTTATTGATGTTCCAACGATTAGTTTGTTTGATTCAGTCAAGATGATGCCGTTGCAGTTGTCTCTGCTGTCATAAACCGGATTACCGTCTTCCACAACAATTGATTCGAGTTCATAGCATGAGGTAAAGAGTTGAATGCCAATCGAGACGACACTGTTTGGAATTGTCACTGATTTCAATTTGTTACAATCTTCAAAAACTCTGTCTTGAAGTTCTGTCACATTGTGTGGTATGTTTATCTCTGTTATGTTTTCACAATTCAGAAAAGCACAATCACCTATGCTGGTCACGGTGTTTCCTATGATTATTCCCTTTGTATAACGGCAGAGGTCGAAGGCGTAATTGCCGATGCGTGTCACCCCGTCTTCAACGACAATAGTGTCTAAATATTCTTTGTGTTTTTTCCATGGTGAACCATTAACGTTGATGCCAGAACACGCTTTGTAATCTTTCATGGCACCTGTTCCGCTAATGATAAGTTTGCGGGCTGTCGTGTCAACACGCCAATATACGTTTTCGCCGCATTCGCCTTCATACCAATCAGCTTTCGCCGAAAACGCCATCATTAAAATGGCGAAGAGAGTCAGTAATATTTTTTTCATGTCGTTTGGTTTAATGTTTGAATATTATCGTTAAAATCTGGGCAAAAATAAAAACAATAATTTGTAAAGTCAAGTGTGTTTTTGAAATAAAATTTATTTCCACCCCACCTTTGAGAAAATCCCTGAAAAGGCGGTGAAAACGACGTAAAACGGATACACGAACTCTAACGGAAACGCCCATTTGCGCAGTTGCCGTTGGTTCATGAAGCCGGTTATCTTCTTCAAAATCGGGTAATCGACCATGAACTTCATCAGCGTGAAAAGCGCATAGACGAGGAAGAACGCCGGATGGAAGAAACCGCCGACGAAAAGTCCGAAGATGCTCAGGTTGAACATCAGGACGACAAGTGCCGTGGCGATGATTTTCCAGCTCGTGTAAGCCTTCGTCTTCGACACCCAACGTCTGCGCTGGCGGAAAAACGACTTCAAATCTGGCATCGACTGCGTTTTCACGATGGCATCAGTGTCCATCAGGAACCTCACCGAACGGCTGCCGAAATGCTTCACGAACTGCTCCATCAGAAACACGTCGTCGCCGGAAGCGATGTCCATGTCGGTGCGGTATTTCTCGACTTCAAGCGCCGACCTGCGGTCGTAAGCCATGTTAGCGCCGTTGCACATCACCGGCATTCCGATGGCAGCCGAGCCTGCTGTAGATGCGATAAGGCTCAGATGTTCAAGCACTTGTATCTTCTCAAAGAAAGTGTCGCATGGCGAGAGAAGCACCGGACCCAAGATCATTTTCAAATCGTTGTTATGCATGAAACCGACAGTTTTCTCTATCCATCTCGTCGGAAGCTCACAGTCGGCATCAGTGACCATAACGATGTCATTTTCAGCGAGATGCAAGGCCTGTGAGATTGCCTGTTTCTTGCCCGAGCCGTCAGCCCTGAAAAGCCGGATCCTTAAATCGCTATGTATTTCTTTAAAATCAGAAATGACCTCAAAAGTGCGGTCAGTGGAGTTGTCGTCAATTACGATAACCTCAAAATTTGATTTATCAAACGATTGATTTACAAGCGATTGAAGAGGTTTCACTATATTCTGTTCCTCGTTTTTCGCCGCGATGACAACAGAGACTCTCCTATCAGGTCTCTCACCGCGCCTGACTTCGTTTGAAATGACACAGTAAAGCCCGTAGGTGAACGCTCCGATGCACAGGATGTACAAGCCGGAAAACACTAAAATGATGTTCATCAGAATGTGTAATGTCTCAATATTCATAACTCCTCCTCAGAAATTTTAACTTGTTAATGAAAAACAGCCCGATGATTGCGGGAATCGCCAGATTAAACAGCCACAAGATCGTGCTTGCCGAAAAGACCATCATGCTCCACGAGCTGCTTATCGCGTTGATTGCCAACCATTTCTCAAAGACAATGACGCAGACCGAGCCTCTCACTGCTATCTCCGTAATCGTGATGAAAGGAATGATCGTCATCAAAAGATAGGTCACCATTATCGGTATCATGGAATTGAAGTAAGACAGCGGAACGCCGAACGCCCAGATCAGAATGACAAATTGCAACGAATAGACCATATATTTCGCGAAAGCGAGCAGCAATATCGTCAGCAGTTCCTTGCTGGAAAACACGTTGAAAACACCCATGTAGCTATCGGTTTTTCCGCGCCATTTTTTCGGAATAAAAACACGCAAGTACTTGAATATCTTTATGTTGAAAAACAGTACAAGCAACAGACCCAGCACCGTTGTCGCGGCGAGCAGCACGAGCCATCTGAGCCGCCCGACGAAAAACACACAGGCGAAACATCCAAGGCTCACTGTGACAATCATCTGCGCGATGTTTCCGACGAAAGTCAGCATGGCGGCCTTGACGCGGTTACCTTTCTCCAAAATGAATATCCTGCCGAGAAAGTCGCCTGTCCTGTTCGGGAAGAACATCCCAGCTGTTATGCCTGTGAAAATGGCAGTGAACGCCTTGCTAAACGGCACATTTTCAATCGGTTGGATGGATTTCTTCCATTTCATGGCTTCAACAGCAATGTTGACCGGAATCAAAAGCAGTGCGGCTGTCATCAGAAGAATCCCTTTCGGCGATGAGAACGAGTCCTTGATATTGCTCCACATCTCCGTAAAATCTTGGTTTTCAATGATTTTGACATATAAAACCCAACAGCCGGCAAGCACAATGATAATTTTGATTGCCGTTTCAGCAATTTTAAGTAATTTTGCCCTGTTGAATTTTTCGCTCATAATCTGCAAAAATAGAAAAAATTTGAAGACGGAGAAAATAATATTGGGCATCGACCCCGGAACGATGCTTATGGGTTACGGCTTGGTGCTTCAGAAAGGCAATGAGCTGAACATGATTTGCATGGGTGTCATCAAGCTGAATAAACTTGACAACCAAGCACTTAAGCTGAAGAAAATCTTCGAGCGCGTGCTTGAGCTTGTCGATGAATATCACCCTGACGAGCTGGCCATCGAAGCTCCTTTTTTCGGAAAAAACGTGCAGTCGATGCTGAAACTCGGCCGTGCGCAGGGCGTAGCGATGGCGGCGGCTCTGTTCCGCGACATTCCTATTTTCGAGTATTCACCGAGAAAAATCAAACAGTCTATCACCGGCAACGGAGCCGCCTCAAAGGAGCAGGTGGCGGCTATGGTGCAGAAACTCTGCAACTTCACCGAGCACCCCGACTACCTTGATGCCACCGATGCCATGGCAGCGGCGGTCTGTCATAGCTTCCAGAACAAACTCAACATCGTGAACGAGAACGAGGCGAAGCTGCCTAAGATCCCGAAAGGAAAGAAATCGGTGAGTGGCTGGGCGGAGTTCTTGGCCAAGAATCCAGATAAGAAAGTGTAAATAAGATATTTACGCTTTCTTATTCTGTATAAATCTTTATCATCTTTTCAATTGCCTTCTCGCACACTTCGCAGAATTTCCCGCCTTTGAATGTGTTCATCAGACAGTCGATTTTCGGGCGATAGACTCCGTGCAGCTGATAGCCGGCGCCTTCATAAACTCCGACGGTTTTTTCATATTTTGTTTCCGCAGGTGTCGGGATTGGAGTCTTCCTGCCCATCATCTCCTGCCATTTCGACCCGAAATCGACCAGAGTGGTGATGTTCGGCTCCCAAGGTTCGACATCGTGCTGATAGTTGCATGTGCCGTCGTAGGCGTATTCGTCGGCGAGTCCGGCGAAGCCATGCCCGAACTCATGGATTATCACTTCCGAAGAGTACGAGTTGCCTGTCGAGCTGACACAATAGGAGTTGAAAATCCCGCCGCCGCCGTATTTCGGGCTGTTGGCGAGTATGTAAATCTGGTCGTAAGGCACCTGTCCGGCGAGTTCCTTCATGGTGCGGTTGTCGAATGTCATGCAGTAACGCTCGCTGCCGAAAGTCCAATATTGGCAACTCAAAGCTGTGTTCTTATACACGCCCTCGCCTGGTTTCGTGATGTCGCTGTCCTGCGAAGGCACCATCACGGCGCGGATGTTGAAGCGGTCGGTGTAAGAAGAATACGGCTCATAACCGAAAAGACTCTCCATGAAGAAGTTGCAGTCGTTGATGAACTTGCCCATTTCCTTTTCGGTGTAACCGTCGGGAAGCAGCACAATATCAACGGCCTTGTCGGACGGATAATCGCCATAGACATTATAGACCGCGTAAGGAAGTTTCGGTGCTGGAACGATGTATTTGTCGGCCGGGTCGATGGTGACGCGCATCATTTCGTGAGGCACGAGTTTGCCGTCCTTGGCGTAGAACGTCACATCGACAGGTTCTTTCGGGAACGGCATGATCACCGACTCGTGGAAGCCTTTGTTGATATGCAGCGCCTCCTCGGTAGTCTGCCATTCGCCGAAGAGCAGACAGTAGCCGTGCGAATAAATCACCTCTTCGGTCTCGGGAAGCGTGACCTCGAAGTAATACATCCCGTAGCCCGTGCTGTCAATCAGATGTCTGCGCGGACCGCCCCATTCCGGTTCCCTGACGAAACGGTCAACGGCATACATCACCGTGTCGGAGTTCCCGTAAAGGTAATAATCTATACGTAACTGATTGTCTGTAAAATAGTTATCGTATTCTTCCTGAGCGTTTGAAACGAAACCAAACGCAAATGCCAATGCTAAAAATGCCAGTGTTTTTTTCATATTTCAAATTACTGTTTTACGATTTTACCTATTGTGATTTTTCCATCTTTATTGAAAAACTTCACCAAATAAACTCCTGACGCCCAATCTTTTACGGAAAGCGTCTTTTCGTTTGAAGAAACAACTTCCTTGCCTGTGACATCATAAATCATGTAACGTTCAACCCCATCTGAAAAATTCAGTATGTCTTCAGCCGGATTCGGGTAGATGAAGCTGTCGTTTTCTGTGACATCTTTGGCACCTGCATAACCGCAGACCTCGTTTGAATGTTCATATTCACAGCCATTCAAAACCGTCGTGACCGTGTAGCAATACTGGTCCCATTTGAGGTTATCGTCGGTGTAACCAGTTGATTTTACGTCAGTTGCGATGATACTATCGTTACGATAGATATTATATGACATATCATTTAAAATCTCTGCAGGCACATCGGTGTAAGCACGCAGCATCCAGGAATAATCCATGTCGAACTGCGACAGAGGCTTCCATGAAGCACCTGATTTGAGCAGTGCGCTATTGTCATTTCCGACATACCGGCACACTGGGGCGGGCGACTGTGCGCCTGAAGACTTGACTGAAATCCACAACGCCTTGGTGTTGTCAAACTCCACATTCTCAGAGAGATTGAATTTCACCCATCGGTTGCTGCCTGTCATCGCAACAGTCTCGGTGTGAATGACATTTACGCTGGAAGCATTATCACCATTATGAATCTTGAAAGTGTATTCACCAGCTGCGCCGTCCCACATCTCAAGGGCTGTAACTTTCCGGCCCTCAAAGAGTTGAAGCATGTCCGTGGTAAATTTCACCGCCCAGTTGGTGGAGCCGCTTCCTATGTTTTCGACATATCCATCATTCACATAACCGAGTTTGCCGTATGTTGACGGAGCGCCCCACGACAACGTCACCTGAGTGCTGAATCCACCTGCAAGTGCCGAGGAATCAGCGCAATAGTTCATTATGAAGACATTGACGGAAGCCCAATCCGACTGTCCGGCACCGCTTGCCACCTCATAGACTAACAGGCCTGAACCGGGGATGTTGGCGTCGGTGTAAGAACTTGCCGCAACATCGGCGATGACCTCGCCGTCGCGTCTCACGCGGTATGACTGTGTCTCGACAAATGAAGTCCAGTTCAGAATCACGCTTGTGCCATTGACAATGGCGGTGAGGTTTTGAGGCTCGACGACGACTTCACTTTCGCCGGCGATGAAGGTCTTGACGTTCTCGCCGTTCTTGAAATCGTTGTCAGTCAATGAAATATGCGTGTCGCTCAACGAGAAATGACATTTGCTCTCGTCCCAGCCGCTGTTCCATGTAGCGGTGACTTCCGTTCCGGCAGGGACAATGACCCTGGCTGACTTCTCCGCATCATCGTTGTTGTATATCGTGAAATACTGCTCCGGCATGGCGTTGTCGAACGAGAGGGCAAGCTCCGCGCCCTGCCAGCCCCTGTCGGTGTCGGCTGTCATCGCGATGTTGATTTCAGCCAAAGTACCAAGCATAACACTTTGTTTTTCAGAGCGATAAGACACCTCTCCGCCACAGACCGACTTTACATAATACTCATGATAGCCATCTCCTATTTCTCCTATTTCGGAATAAGAATTGTCTATAACATTTTCAGCGATAAGCTGTTCATCGCGATAGACCTTGTACGAACCCGCGCCATCGACGGCATCCCATGTCAAATCAACCTGGCTGTGACTCACCACGTTTGCCACCAGATTTTTGGGGACTATCTCATGGTTCAAAGGACAGAACGTGAACTGCATCCTGTTTCCGACGGTCTTTATGTTACAGATGTTGAAGGTGTCATCGACGATGCCGCTGTTGATCCACGGATATGCCTGTGTGTCTTTGTTGAACTCGGTTCTGCCGGCGGCCTCGCTGAAATAAGCTGCCGACAGGTTGCCTTGTCTGTGCAGGTTGCCGCCCGGCTGGAAGACGTAAACCTCATCGAGGATGTCGGAGCCGTTGAAGCCTCTGCCGCCGTTGAAACGTTTGTCGATTCTGGAGATGGTTATGCCGCGTCCCGGGACACCGTGGTCATAATAGTTGTCTTTGTCGCGGAACTGCAGCAGATAAAACTGTTTCGGATGTCCTGTCGGGATGAGATAACCGTTGCGGCGTCCGCCCTCCCATGTGTTGGCCTCCAAGGTGTAAGTGCCATATTCTGTGATGGTTGGTATCTCGTCTATCCAGTTTCCGTATCTGTGTTTGAGCCACACACACGAACTCTGCGGCGGGTTCGAGGTGCCGCACATCAGGTCCCATGAGCCGGCCGGGTCGAGGTTGTACGGGTCATAATAATGATAAAGGTCGGGTGCGCCGAGCGAGTGGAACATCTCGTGACATAAAGTCGAGACGGTGAAATACGTCGATGCCGACTCGAGCTGGAAGTTGAAATTCATCACCTGCACGCCGTGGATGAAAATCTCACGCTCGTAGAACGACCACTGATGAGGCCAGAGAAGGTCGGACCAGTCGCCGACGTTGCCTTTCACCACGAAAACCATGTTGTCAACAACGCCGTCGTCATTGCAGTCGATGTCCAAGTCTTCCGGAATCATCGGCTTGACATACTCGATGGCGCGTTCGAGCAGGTCGAACTCACGTTGCGCACGGTCTTCACTACCTTGATAACCAGAGGGGTTGTTGGCACTGTACGGACGGTAAAAATTGCGCGGATGAATGTCCTCATACGACAGAACCTGCTCGCCGTCAAACTCCGGATAGAAATAAGAGTTTATGAACAACTGATTGTAAGTGAATTGTTTATAGAACTTACGCATCGACTCTTCCTCATCGTCGTTGCCGTTGAACATGGCATTGACCGTGCTTGCGGGTGTCGTTATCTCAGCATCGCCGCTGAAGCGGATGAAAACCGTCAGATTGCTGAAAACGCCGTGGTTTGTCTCGCCGTCGCGATGATTTTGCTTCCACGTGCGGAACTCATCCACGTGCATCGCCTTGACCTTGCTCTGATATTCCTCCTTCGAAATCATGATACCGGGCTGAAGGCCGACCGATGCCGGGTCAACCTTGCCGGCGATATATTCTGTCGCAACAATTTGATTGTCAGCGTTCTTATCTGCATAAACGAAATAACCGTTCTCATTTTGTACTATCGTAAAACCGTTAATATCATGAAGACGGTTGTAAAACTCATCGCCGGAAGCGTAACACACAAGTGTGTCGCCATTCGGTTGAATCATAATCCTTTCAACATTTTTCAAAGGAGCCGCAAAAATATTCAATGTGCTGAATGTCAATACGAAAAGCGCGATTAATGATAGTTTCTTCATAAGAATTCATATTTTAAGCGCACAAAATTACAAATTTTTGAAAAATACGCGTAGAAATACTTGATTTTGTATTAATTTTGCGGCAAATTTTATGCGAAATGGAAAATCTCGAAGCTGAAAAAGAAGAAAAGAAATCGCTGAATTTCATTGAGGCGAAAGTTGAAGAAGATTTACGAAACGGCAAGAACGACGGCCGCATCCAGACGCGTTTCCCACCGGAGCCGAACGGCTACCTGCACATCGGGCACGCCAAGGCCATCTGCCTTGACTTCGGGCTGGCACAGAGATACGGCGGCGTCTGCAACCTGCGTTTCGACGACACAAACCCGACCAAGGAGAACATGGAATATGTCGATGCTATCAAAGAAGACATCCAATGGCTTGGTTATCAATGGGGTAATGAATATTACGCTTCCGACTATTTCCAGCAGCTCTGGGATTTTGCGATAAGACTGATAAAGGAAGGCAAGGCATATATCGACGAGCAGAGCTCGGAGGAGATTGCCGCGCAGAAAGGCACGCCGACGCAGCCCGGCACCGAGAGCCCGTACAGAAACCGCCCCGTCAAGGAGTCGTTGGAGCTTTTCAACAAGATGAACTCCGGTGAGATTGAGGAAGGCAGGATGGTGCTCCGCGCGAAAATCGACATGGCGAACCCGAACATGCACTTCCGCGACCCGATAATCTACCGCGTCGTGAAGACCCCGCACCACCGCACCGGCACGAAATGGAACGCCTACCCGATGTACGACTTCGCGCACGGACAGAGCGACTACTTCGAGGGCGTGACGCATTCGTTATGCACACTTGAGTTCGTGGTCCACCGCCCGCTTTACGACTATTTCATCGACGAGGTGAAAGAAGGCAAAGACCTCGACGACCACCGTCCGCGCCAGACCGAGTTCAACAAACTCAACCTCAACTACACCCTGATGAGCAAGCGCAACCTCCTCGTCTTGGTGAAGGAAGGCGTCGTGAGCGGCTGGGACGACCCGCGAATGCCTACGCTGTGCGGTTTCCGCCGCCGCGGATACACGCCGGAGTCGATACATAAATTCATTGATAAAATCGGTTACACGACATACGACGCGCTCAACGACTTCGCACTGCTCGAAAGCTCGATCCGCGAAGACCTCAACGCCCGCGCCACACGCGTCTCGGCGGTCATCAACCCGGTCAAGTTGATGATTACCAACTATCCGGAAGGTCAGACGGAGGAGCTCGAGGCCATCAACAACCCGGAGGACGAGAACGCCGGAAGCCATAACATCACCTTCAGTCGCGAGCTGTGGATCGAGCAGGAAGACTTCATGGAATGCCCGCCGAACAAATATTTCCGTCTCACCCCCGGCAAGGAGGTGCGCCTCAAGAACGCTTACATCGTGAAATGCACAGGCTGCAAGAAAGACGATAACGGCAACGTCGTGGAAGTCTATGCCGAATACGACCCGCTGACACGCAGCGGGATGCCCGACGCAAACAGAAAGGTGAAAGGCACGATCCACTGGGTGAGCCAGAGCCATTGCATCAAGGCGGAAGTGCGCCTCTACGACCGGCTCTGGAACGTGGAAAATCCGCGCGACGAACTCGCCAGGTTACAGGACGAAGGCAACACTCCGATAGAGGCGATGCGCAAGATGATGAACCCGAACTCACTGGAAATCAGACAGAATTGCTACGTCGAACAATTCCTTGCCGACGCCAAGCCGCTCGACCATTTCCAGTTCCAGAGAATCGGCTATTTCACCATCGACAAAGACAGCACCCCTGAACATCTCGTCTTCAACAGGACGGTGGGGCTGAAAGACACGTGGACGAAGAACAGTTAAGAGAGGAAAGAGTAAAGTTAAAAGAGGAGAGTTAAGAGAGAAGAGAGGATAAAAAAGCTTGTGCAACTTGTGTTATTAACTTGTGCAACTTGTGTTAAAAAAATATCTGAAACAAAATGACAGACAGTAACTTCATAGAAAATTTATACACCAGTCTTCCGGAGGAGACGCGTCATTATCTTGACATCGCAATCGAGAAGGTCGTGGAGGCGAAACGAAACGGCGGCAAAGTCGTTGTCGTGACAGGCAGCGGCCCCAACATTCACGAAGGTGTCACCACGCTCATCGCGGAGTTCATCAACAAAGGACTCGTTGACGGTGTCACCACGAGTTCGGCGGTCGTCTCCCACGAGATGGGCGGCGTGCTCGACAAGGTGAAACGCATCAACATCCACGAGATCGGCGAAGAGTTTCTGGACTTCAGCAAGATGCCGCGCGGCGACATCTTCGAGCTTACCGAACTCACTGACGCACAATGGGATGAGTTGAAGAAAGAAATGATTGTTGACGACGCTCTCGTTGAGCGTTGCAAAGAGAAAGACGGCGCCGTCATCATCAAGGCGGCGGGCAACATGGCGTATCCGATGGGGCTTCGCAACGAGACACTCGCCCCCGTCATCATGGAGATGGCACACACCAGGCACGTGCCGTTTGAGGAGGTCGCCGGCTGGGGCTGCGACGAACACACCATGCTCGGAGCGGGCGCCCGCAAAGGCGTGCCGGTGCTCGTCAGCGTGCCGCAGCTCATCGGCGGCGGACAGGTCGGGATAAGCATCGCCGACAGCATACCCGTCGCGGAACGCTGCTACAGGATCTCAAGAATGCTCGGCGACGCTGACGTCATAATCGAGTCGGCAGTGGCACTGACACAGGAGATTCACGACGGGCCGTTCGAAACTTACACCGGCCACGGCATCTGGGCGTCGTGGAACGGATTCAAGACATACAGCCTGAAAGACAAGACGCTCATCCGCTTCGACCTTGACGAAAACCTCAAGAAAGCCTGGGACTTGGACAAGAAGTCGGGCGATGTGCAGGCCGCCATCGACAAAGGACTGCCGAAGACAAAGATGTCGAAGATCCCGTTCAGGATGGAGATGTCGGCGTTCTCGCGTCTCGAGAAGTCGATACCTGTCATCGGCGACATCGGAGTGCTCTGGTCTGTAATGGGTTACAAGGTCGCGAAGGCACTCGGCGTGGAACTCGAATACATCAGCTATCCGCAGCAGACCGAGCCGGGCAAGGCGATGAGACAGTGGATCGTCGATAACATCGATTACATGAAAATGGACAAAATAAGAGAATGGCTCAATAAGTAGAAAGTTATAAAGTTTTTAAAGTAAAAAGTTATGGAAAAGCAAATCAGATTATACAACCTCGGATTCAGTGAGGTTAAGACGTATTTATTCGCGGCTTTGTTCGTTGCGGGCAACATCATTCTGCCGCAGCTCTGCCACTTGATTCCAAACGGCGGTCACATCTTCCTGCCGATATATTTCTTCACTCTAATCGCCTCTTACAAATATGGTCTGAAGGTCGGTCTGATGACAGCAGTGTTATCGCCGGCGGTCAACAGTCTCCTTTTCGGGATGCCAGCTGCCGCTGCCGTTTCGGGCATCATGATAAAGTCGGTTTTCCTCGCCGTCGCCGCCGCATGGATTGCTGAAAAGTCAAACAAGGTGTCGCTTTGGACTATTCTCGCGGTCGTTTTGGCATATCAGTTTTTCGGCACGATGGCCGAGTGGCTCATGGAGGGCTCGCTTGTCGCAGCCGCCACCGACTTCCGCCTCGGCGTTCCCGGAATGCTCATCCAGTGGATTGGAGGATATTGTCTGTTGAGAAGTGTGAAGGGTTGAGAGTGGAGAGTGGAGTTTGTTTTTTAGTGTGAAGAGTTGGGAGTTGAGAGTGGAGTTTGTTTTTTAGTGTGAAGAGTTGGGAGTTGAGAGTGGAGTTTGTTTTTTTAAATTTAAATCAAAATTATATGGAACAAAATACGGTTAAGTTCAAAAGCAAAACATTTGCTAAGAACATTATTTTTCTATACCAAAGAATTTTGGCGGAAAAGAGGGAATATGTCTTGTCAAAGCAATTATTAAGATGTGGGACAAGCATTGGCGCAAATCTTGCCGAATCAGAGTGTGCAATAAGCATAAGTGATTTTTTATCAAAAGTTTATATTTCACTAAAAGAAGCGTCAGAAACAATATTTTGGCTTGACTTGCTTCATGAAACGGGATATATTTGTATGAATGATTACACTAAACTGAAAAAAGACTGCGAAGAAATTAAAAGGATGCTATCAGCAACAACCAAAACTATAACAACCAAACTTAACACACACAAAAAAACTATAACTAATTAATAATCTCTTCACTCTCAACTCTCAACTCTTAACTCTCAACTCTCAACTCTCCAAACTTCAAACTAAAATGAGTCTAAACACAGCAAAAGCCCTGTTAAAAACCGAAAACTTCACTTTAGTGGTAATCTTTTCCGATAAAGGGGTTTTCACGTCTTCTGACCGCGGCGTGAAGCCGTTGCTACATCTTTTGGAAAACGAGAAAGATTTCTTGAAAGGCGCTTCTGTTGCCGACAAGGTCGTCGGTAAGGCGGCGGCGCTGCTCATGGTCTTGGGCGGAGTGAAGGAAGTACACACCGGCATCATCTCCGAACCGGCGGTGGAAGTCTTTGAAAAACACAATATCACCTTCTTTTTCGACAAGAAAGTCGAGCGCATCATCAACAGAAAGGGCGACGGTCTCTGCCCGATGGAGACACTGTGCATTGATGTCGAAGAGCCGAGCGAGGCGTTCGAGAAGATAAAGGAGTGGCTGGAAAAACACAATTAAAAGAAGGTCAAAAATTTTGACCGCAAAAATTTATGCTTTCAAAACTCTCTTGCATTTATTTTTTACTTTTTGTAAAATATTTTTTACTTTTTGTCTTGCATATTTGATTTTTTTATATTTTTGCAGCATCAAACTTTAAAAATTACAAATATGAAAACAAACTATTTATTGCCAAACAGTTTAAAAAAAATCGGCTGGGTAATTATTATCATTTCTGTCGCTTGTTTCTTAGTACATGTCTTTACAGACCTTGATATTATGTTAAAAATGCCAGCTTTGTCTTTTAACAACGAAGGTTCCATCTTTACTGTGGCATCAACATCAATCTACGACACAATTCTGCCTGTTTTTGCATTAATAGGCTTTATCTTTATTGGTTTTTCAAAAGAAAAAGAAGAAGACGAATACGTTAAGAAAATAAGGGAGCATTCCTTTGTATTCGCTACATTTTTCACAAATATTTTGTTGATTATCTGTACATTGTTTTTGTATTCTATAGATTATTTCACTGTTATTATACTTGATTATTATGTGTTTTTATTGATTTTTGCATTAAAATTCCAGATTGAACTTTGGAGATTCAGAAAGGAGAACAGAAATGAAGAATAGCATCAGGGTGGAACGTGCGATACAGAGGATTTCGCAGGAACAGCTCGCCGAGAAAGTCGGAGCCAGCCGTCAGACAATCAATGCGATAGAGTTGGTAAAATACATTCCTTCAGGTCTGATAATGATGAAAATCGCCGCTGTTTTTGGCAAAAGCGTGAACGATATTTTCGAGTTAGAAGACAGCGATTGGGAATAGGAAATTTAAAAACATGAAAATGACGCGATTAAGACTGCAGAAACAATAAATTTCCAACCCAAAAATGGTGATTTCTGCATATAAACTTGATTTTTTATGCGGTGAAAATTTTTTCATCCCAAAGTTGCCTGAAGAAATAGGTGGCCGGCATGATTTCCACTCCGTTCATCAAACGCGGGTTGGGATCGAGCGAGACCACGACAAGACGTGCGTCGGGATGTTCCTCCTTGAATGCCTTCAAGCCGTGCAAATGCCGGTGCTGGACTTCGTTTGTCGCTTTGATTTCAATGGCGACCTCGGCATCTCCCAACACGGCATCCACTTCGTATCCGTTATAGGTGTGCCAATAGCTCAGGGCGTTCTGAACTCTTCTGTAGCCAAGATATGCTATCAGTTCCTGAATGACCAAATGCTCGAAAGCATGTCCGAAACTGTCAGAGCCGGGTTGCATCATACGGCGTCCCAACAAGTAGTTGGGAATGGAGACGTCGAAAAAATAGAATTTTGGTGATTGGCGCACCTTCCTTTTTACTGTTTTGGTGTAAGCGGGAACCATATATCCTATCAGCGTCTCCTCCAAAATGGAAAAATATTCTTTCGCGGTCTTGGCATCCACTCCGCAATCCGACGCGATATTGTTGTAATTAACCATTTCTCCGTCAGTAAGGGCGGCCGCCTCAAGAAAACGGTTGAAAGAAGAAAGATTCCTGACCAACGACTCCGCCTTGATCTCCTCTTTCAGATAAACGGAGACGTATGCCTGCAACAAATCCCAATAATTTTTCTCGGATGCGAGATAATGACGGGGAAGCATCCCCTGATTGACAGCCTTCACAATGTCGAAATCTGGGATTTCGTGGCTGACAAAAGGATAAAACGTTTGCATAATCGCACGTCCCCCAAGCAGATTTACTCCACTACGACGCAACTTGCGGGCACTGGAGCCGCTGAGAATGAAACGATGCCCTTTGCGAACCATCAGCCACTGGACTTCGTTGAGAAGCTCCGGCAGATTTTGTATTTCATCGATGATGACCAAGGTTCCCGGTTCGAGCATTTCAAGATTCTGGCGCAATAATGACGGATTGCGTTGCAGGCGTTCGAAGGTGTTGTTTTCCAATAAGTCGTAAAATGCCGCCTCTGGAAACAGTTCCCACAACAGGGTGGATTTGCCCGTCTGTCTTGCCCCGAACAGAAAGTAGCTCTCATTCAGGAAGTTGTCTTTCGTAATAAACCTCTTTATCATGGTCTTTTTTTTGCAAAAATAGTAAAAAAACGGAATACCACTCCGTTTTTTATCGAAATTTATGGAGTGCCACTCCGTTTTTTACTGATTTTTATTGCTTCTTGCGAATAAAAATTCTTTCGTAAACTTTATTTCCATAGCTGCAAAATTTCATCAAAACGACTGCCTCGTGGGGAATTTTTTCAAAAAGTTTTCAACAAAAAGCGCGGAGCAACTTTCATCGCCCCGCGCTCTCTTAACTCTACTCTCTAAACTATTTCTTCGCCCCGCGTTTCTTCGACGCGTTGGCTGGGTCGGCGATGATGTCCATGCAGTCCTGATAGCTCAAGCTGTTTGGGTCGTAAGTGCGTGGAATCTTGTAGTTTGCTTTCTTGTATGTGATATAGATTCCGAACCGTCCTTTCAGAACCTTCAGTTCCTCGTCTTCGGGATATGTTGAGATTACGTTGTCGAGGTCGGCCTTGCGTTTCGCCTCGATTATCTCGACGGCACGCTGGAACGTCACCGTTGACGGGTCATCGAGTTTGGAGAGGCTGTAAAACGCGCTCTTGTGCTTCACATACGGGCCGAAACGTCCGATTGCCACCTGAATCTCTGCGTCTTCGTATTCGCCGAGCGAGCGAGGGAACGCGAACAGGTCTAAAACCTCGTCCAAGGTGATGGTCTCGATGCTCTGGTCTTTGTGCAGGCCCGCGAACTTCGGCTTCTCGTCGGCGTCCGTCTCGCCAATCTGCGCCACAGGCCCGAAACGTCCTATCTTCACGAAGACTTTCTTCCCTGAAGCAGGGTCGATGCCGAGGAACTTCTCGCCGCTGAACTTGCCCGAGTTGCCCGATGTCGCCTCTATGTCTTTGTGGAAATCCTTGTAGAAATCCTTAATCATCGCATTCCATTCGCAGCGGCCTTCGGCGATCTTGTCGAATTCCTTTTCAACATTCGCGGTGAAATTATAGTCGATGATCTTCTCGAAATAGTTCATCAGGAACTTGTTGACGAGGACGCCGATGTCGGTCGGGACGAGCTTGGCCTTCTCGAAACCGATGTTTTCCTTGCCGGTCTTTTCCGTGATTTTGTTCTTCTTCAACGTGAAGATCTTATAGTTGCGTGTCTCGCCGGTGATGTCTTTTTTCTCGACATATTCTCTTTTCTGGATCGTTGAGATTGTCGGGGCATACGTTGAAGGGCGGCCTATCCCGAGTTCCTCCATTTTCTTGACGAGGCTGGCTTCGGTGTAGCGGAACGGCTTGCGGGCGTAACGCTGCTGCGCCTCCATCTTGTCGAGTTCGAGCGTCTGCCCTATTTTCATCGGCGGAAGCATACTGTTGGTGTTTTCGCCGTTCTCGTCATCGACACTCTCGATGTAAACCTTCAGGAATCCGTCGAAGAGCACCACTTCGCCCGACGCCACGAAATCCTTGTCGGAATTCGACACGTTGATGTTCACGACTGTCTTTTCTATCTGGGCGTCAGCCATTTGCGAGGCGATGGTGCGTTTCCAGATTAGGTCATACAGACGGCGTTCGTCGGCGGTACCTTTGATGGTCTGCTGGTCGAGATATGTCGGGCGGATAGCTTCGTGGGCTTCCTGTGCGCCTTTGCTCTTTGTGGTGAACTGACGAGTCTTGACGTATTGAGCGCCGAAGAGGTTCTCAATCTCCTTGCGTGCCTGGCTCATGGCAAATGTCGAGAGGTTCACGGAGTCGGTACGCATGTAGGTGATCTTTCCCGACTCGTAGAGCTGCTGCGCGATGCGCATGGTGTTGCTCACCGAGAGACCGAGTTTGCGGCTTGCCTCCTGCTGCAACGTTGACGTGGTGAACGGCGGTGCCGGACATTTCGACAACGGCTTCTTCTCCACCGCTTTTATAGTATAACCCGCTGTCTTGCAGTCCTCAAGGAATTTGACGGCATCTTCTTCCTTCTCAAAACGTGTCGGAAGTTCAGCAAACAGCTGATATTCATGGTTGTCAATCGTAAATGAGAAATTCGCCGTGACGCGGTATGCGCTGCTGTTCTGGAAGTTCTTGATTTCGTCTTCGCGTTCCACGATGAGACGCACCGCCACACTCTGCACGCGGCCCGCCGAAAGCGCTGGCTTCACCTTTTTCCAGAGGAGTGGCGAAAGCTCGTAGCCGACAAGGCGGTCAAGGACGCGGCGTGCCTGCTGTGCCGCCACGAGGTCGTTGTCAATCTTCCGCGGGTTGTCGATGGCGTGAAGTAACGCCGGTTTCGTGATCTCATGGAACACGATGCGGCGATACTTGTCTTCCGAAAGTCCGAGCGTCTCAAGCAGATGCCACGAAATGGCCTCTCCCTCGCGGTCCTCATCGGATGCCAGCCACACCATCTCCGCGGCGTTCGCAAGTTTCCTCAACTCAGCGACAATCGCCTTCTTGTCATCCGGAACCTCATACTCAGGCTGGAAACCCTTCTTTATATCCAAACTCAAATTCGATTTGCTCAAATCCCTGACGTGACCAATACTCGCCTTTACTGTAAAATCCTTCCCAAGAAATCCTTCAATTGTCTTTGCCTTCGATGGAGACTCAACGATAACAAGATTTTTTACCATATTTCTAAATTTAAAATGTTATGTGAAGACCGATAAAAGCCTTACACCTTTATATAAAACGAGTCGCAAAACCGCTCCTCAAACGAATTTTTCGCGTGCAAAATTACTACAATAAAATTTTAATTTCGACAAAAATTTTTAAAAATTTTTAAAGTTTATTGATTATCAATGTCTTAATTATTTATTTTTGCAAAAATTTTCATAAAAAAAGAACAACAATGATTATCATTGATAATGTAATAGTTACAGATGAGTTTCTGGATGCGCGTTTTTGCTGCCAGCTTTCACGTTGCAAGGGTGAGTGTTGCATTGCAGGTGATGCCGGTGCCCCACTCGACCCCGAGGAAGTCGGGATTATTGAGGAAAACATCGAGATGATAAAGCCATATATGCGGCCTGAAGGCATCGAGGCAATTGAGCAAAACGATGTCTATGACTATGATGACGAAGGCAATATGGTTACGCAACTTGTTAATAATGAAGAATGTGCATTTGTTTATTTCCATGAGAACGGCACGGCACTCTGCGCAATTGAAAAGGCATACAATGAAGGTAAGATTGACTTCTGGAAACCAATCAGCTGCCACCTCTACCCTATCCGCCTCATCGAAAAAGACGGTTTCATCTATGTCAACTATCACGAATGGAGCGTCTGCGTCCCAGCCAAACGCCACGGCGAAAAAGAAGGCATCCCGCTTTACAAGTTCCTCAAACAGCCTCTGACCCGACGCTTCGGAGAAGATTGGTACAACCGCCTGATTGAACAAATCAACAAAAAATGTAAATAAAATTTTTACAATTTTTTTACATCTCTTTTAAATGTAAAAATTTATTAACAATTTGTAATTCAATTACTTACAAAATTTTTGGCACAGTTTTTGATAATGGTTTGTGTATATTTTCATGAACCAATAAATTGTTTTTTATGAATGAAAACGAAATATCAAAGATTGTAATGAACGATGCAATCAAAGTCCATAAAACTCTTGGCCCAGGACTGCTTGAATCAGTCTATCAAAGATGCATGGAATATGAACTGACAAAATCAGGATTATTTGTTGAATGTGAAAAAATATTGCCCGTAAATTACAAGGGAATAAAACTTCCGAGTGGATACAGAATTGATATTTTGGTTGAGAACAAAGTGATTGTTGAAATCAAAAGTGTTGAAAAACTGCATGATGTCCACAAAGCCCAACTTTTGACTTACTTGAAATTATCGGGATGTAAACTCGGATTGCTGATGAATTTCAATGTAACATATATTGGTTTAGGTGTTAAGAGATTGATTAATGGGACAATATAAATTAACACAAGTTACACAAGTCAATACCACAAGTTGCACGAAAAAAACTCGTGAAACTTGTGTTAAAAAAACTCGTGAAACTTGTGTTATAAAACTCGTGAAACTTGTGTTAAAAATAATCCTCGATTCTATAATAAACCTCTTTTTCCCGAGCGTCTGTGCCTCATGCGGCACGCTGTTGTTAAAAGGCGAGAAGACGGTTTGCACAACCTGTCGTTATCTTCTTCCGAAAACAAGATATGAGCTTAATCCCGACAATCCGCTGATGCTCAATTTTTTAGGTCAGATTCCATTTAACGCGGTGACTGCGGAGTTTTTCTTCAGCAAAAGCGGACATGTTCAGGCGTTGATTCACGGTCTGAAGTATCATGGCGCAAAGGAAAACGGGATATTTCTCGGGCAGGAGATTGGCAAAAGCATCAAGCAATCTCCTGTGTTTCAAGGCATTGACTATATCATTCCTGTCCCGTTGCATCCGAAGAAACAGAAGATTCGCGGTTACAACCAAAGCATGGTCATCGCGCAAGGGATAGGGGAGGAGACTGGCATCCCGATTGTCGGCAACTGCCTGATTAGAAAGGTGTTCACTTCGACTCAAACGAAAAAATCGCGTGAAGAGAGGTGGCAGAACGTGAAGGATATTTTCGCTGTAGTGAATGCAAGCCAGCTTGAAGGCAAACACGTGCTTTTGGTTGATGACGTGCTGACGACAGGCGCCACGCTGATGGCGGCGGGCAAGGCCTTATACGATGTCAAGGACATAAAGGTCAGTGTCGCCACTGCTGCCTGTGCCAGCGGGTAAGGTCTGCGGCTCCGTGTAAGTCCATCGCGAACAGTCGCAGTTGTTTTTTTTGCGTTTCTTGACACCTACCGGCTTGTAAGCTCTTGAACATGATGCGAGTAGTAGAGAAGCCAAAAAGACCAAAAACAAACTCTTCGCCGTTCCGCGAACTTTTAACTTTCTACTTTCTATTTTTAACTTCTTCATGGTTTCAACCAGTTTTTTGGGTTAGTATGATTCTTGTCGTTCCACAATTCAAAATGCAAGACCGTAGTGTTTTCTGTCGCGCTTGTGTGAACGACACCGATTTTGTCGCCTGTTTTAACCTTATCGCCCGACTTCACAAAGACCTTGTCAAGGTTGGCATAGAGCGTGAAATACAATCCGTGGCGAACCATCACGACATTACTTTTTCCAGTGTTGAAAACCGTTGACACTTCACCGTCAAACACGCAATAAGCCATTGATCCTGCGGTGGTTGTAATATCAATTCCATGATTATTTATAGTCACCTTCGACTGTGTCGGATGCTGGCTGTTCCCATATTTCCCGGTGACGATGCCGTCGCACGGCCAAGGCAGTTTGCCTTTGTTATTCTCGAATTTCGTCGAAAGCTGATAATCGACAGAAGTCTTATTTTTGCTTTTCGCGGCAGCCTCGCGCTCACGCGCCTTCTTCGCCTCAGACTCGATAATCTGTCTGATTTTCTTCTGCAACGCCTCCGATTCCTTGTTCTTCGCCTGAATGTCTTTCTTTATAGAACCTTCTTGCTTTTTCAGTTTCGCAACCTTTTCATCAAGTTTCTTCTTGTCTTTCACCAATAAGTCCTTTTCTTTTTCCTGCGCCGCAAGGAGTTGCTGTTTTTCTTCCTTGTCAGCTTCATTTTTCGTCAACCTGTTCTTTATCTTTGACTTAGTGCTGTCAATCTCGGTCATCTTCCCCTTCAACGACTCATTAAACTCCCTGATGTAGCGCATTCTCCTTACAGCTTGGCTGAAGTCGTCCGATGAGAAAATGAAAAGCAGATTGTCGATATTGCTGCGGTTTTTATATGCCAAATTCAACATGTCAGCATATTCCTGACGATGGTTTTCGAGTTCATCCTGAAGGTTGTCGATGTCGTTTCTGTAGCGTTTGATTGATTTGTCCAAATTAGAGACCTGTTGCTTATAGGTCTTTATAAGTGTCTCACGCTGAGATATTTGTGTCTGAAGAAGATTTACCTCGCTGACTGTCGCCGCCTTGTTTTTCGATGTCTCTTTGAGCAACTTTTCAGCTTTCATTATGTCTTTTTCAAGCTGCTTCACCTTCGACTGCAGGTCGTCTTTCGACTGGGCAAAACACTGCATTGTCGTGACGACGAGCATCAGACAAAACAAAACGGCTGAGGTGAATTTTTTCATGGTCATTTTACGCGGTCAAACTTTTTTGGAACACTGAATTTATAATCCTGTTCTGTGTTTATTAAAACATTTGAATATGAGATACTTATGTTAAATTCAGGCTTTTCAGAAATGGACAGGTTTATGTTTGTCGGAAGGAGTTTGCCATCAAAACGCTCAAAGTTATCATAATTCAGTTCCAATTTCCTTCCGTTTTCTGAAATCTCTTGCAAATCACATTTTCTTATTCTGAAATTTTCGGGTTGGACATAAAGCATCTTGTTTATTTCATTGATTGTCTGTAACTTGTACAACTCACCAACGATTTCGGAATGGTATTTATCGCCGTTTTTCAATGTTATGTCATTGCCGACGAGAATCGCCTGTATGAATTTCAAATCAGCGATAGGAGAGGGGAGCTGCTTGAAATGTTTTATGCTTTCTTTCATATAAGTCTTCTCCGTGCGGTTTATCACAAAGACGGAATCGTGCGTTATCATTGCGCGAACCACTTCGAGTCCGACTGGAAGTGCCACTGAAAGCCATACAATGCTGTCATTTTTCATGCGAAGCTGGCCCTTAAGTGACAAATTGGCATCTTCTGTTTTGACTTTTGCGGAGAATTTTGTCTGAAACTCATTGTACGTGAAGCTGTTATCTTCCACTTCTCTTATCAACCTGTTTGCTGAGAGCGCACGCAAATCTTTGTTTGCTGTTGTCTTGTTTGAAGCGCAACTATATGCAAAAAGCGAGAAGCACATTATCAAAATGATAATCAATATATTATGTAGCTTATTCATACAATTTTTCATCTTTAATTTTCTCATCAATCAATTCTGATGCATCGCCGGCTTTCTTTGCTTTCTTCCAATTCTGCACGGCTTTTTTCGTGTCGCCAAGCTTGTAAAGTATGTCGCCGAGATGCTCATAATTAACGCCCGAAGGATTCTTTTCATATTTGAAAGCCTTGTCCATCCATTTTTTCGCATCTTGAAACCGGTTCATTTTATAGAGAATCCAAGCGTAAGTGTCGAGATAAGTGGCATTCTTCGGTTCGGCTAAAATTGTTTTGGCCGACATCTCTAAAGCTCTTTCAAGGTCTTGATTATCAAGGGAAAGATAATAAGCGTAATTGTTCAATACATAAATATTCTCCGGATCGGCGCGAAGCACTCTGTCGTAAGCCTCGTATGACTTTTTCTGATTTCCCACAAGTTTGTAAGTATCACCGATATAAATGTCGAAATCTCTTGTAAGTTCTTTATTAGCAGATAGTTTACGGCCTTTTTCAAGACTTTTTATCGTATTTTCATAATCCTTCAGGTTATAATAAGACAGACCTGCGAAGAGGTAGAACAGCGGCTGCTCCGGATAAAGACTTATCGCGAGTTCTGTATGTTGTATAACTGATTGATAATCTTTTAGATCCATATCAACGAGACACAGTTGATAGAGTGTTGCAAAATTGTTTTTTTCACGATTCATTGACTCCACAAAATAATCGTGTGCCTTCTGCAAATCTTTGTTGTCATAGCAGACAGCGCCCATTATATAATATCCGATGTTCTTATCAGGATGAGTCTCAATGAAAGCCTGTCCGACCGATTCCGCGCCCCGAATTGTTAAAGAATTTTTACTTTTTTCATTTTGCTCCGACCAAAGTTCATAGATCTGCACCTTGGTAGCATAGTCGAGATTCTTGTTTTTTATCGCCGCCACAAATTCTTCCTGTGCCTTTTCGATTTCACCTTTGCTTTGGTAATAATCGTAAAGCGACACGTTTATGTATTTGTCATCAGGATCAAGTTCCTTGATTTTCAGGTAAATCTTATAAGCCTCTGCATCTTTTTTTGTTTGACGGTAAAGTTGGGCAATCATCGCGAGATAGCGAGTGTTTGTAGGAGCGAGTTCGACCAACTTTTCCATTTCCTCCGACATTTTTTTTGTGTCGCCGACAGCTTTGTAAATGTCGATTTTCTGCAAATAGATCAGTTCGTTTTTCCCAATCACGTCCTCAAGAACATCGATTTTTGCAATGGCTTTTTCATAATCGCCAATTTTGAGAAGAACATCGATATACGTTTCAAGATATTCAAGATTCGTCGGATCATCAGTCATCAGCTTGTCATAAATTTTCATAAACTGCTGATAATCAGAATTATTCAAATAAAATTGCGCCAGTCTGATTTGATACCATTTGTTGTCAGGCTTTAGATTTGCAGCCTTGTATATCATTGAATACGCGTTAGTGTTTTGATTTTTCAGTTGATAAAGCTCAGCAAGTTCATACATGCTTGCATCATCTTCCTCATAAAATTTCAAAGCCGTTTCGAAGCAACGTATAGCTTCGTCATAATTCTCACTGTATTTGTTTTCAAGTCCTTTTGAAAAATACTCGGCATTTTTCGCCAAGTCTTGCTTTACGATAGAATCACCAACAGCTTCAACTTGGGCTGAAACCATGCCGCAAGAAAGCAGCAGAAAACACAAGAATAATGTTCTTAACTTCATGACATTAGTTTTTCCCGGTATGGCCGAATCCGCCGGCACCGCGTTCCGTTTCGGTAAGCACTTCAACTTCAACGACTTCCATCTGTTCACATTTCGCAATCACAAGTTGTGCTATCCTGTCACCATTGTTTATGACAAAGTCGGAGTCCGAGAGATTTATCAAGATCACTTTTATTTCGCCACGGTAGTCTGCGTCGATTGTGCCAGGTGAGTTCAGTACGGTTATACCACTTTTGATGGCGAGTCCGCTTCTCGGACGCACCTGTCCTTCATAGCCGACAGGAATCTCCATGAAAAGTCCCGTTGGAACAAGAGTTCGCTGCATTGGTTTTATAACTATCTGTCCGTCAGGAAGATAAGCTCTCAAATCCATACCGGCCGAATTTTCCGTCTCGTATTTCGGCAATGCGTTGTTCGAATTATTGACAATGTTCAATCTCATATTTTTAAAGGATTTTTATGTTCAAAAAATATTACAGTTCCAATATAAGTTAATATTAATAATGTGTTGATTGTCAATCTGATTACTAACGACAAATCAACAAATAACATACTTGCGAAATAAAGAATTACAGCCAAGACCGAATACATGGCGATTCTGCCGATCTGGTAAGGAATCGGGAAATGTTTCTGTCCCCAAAAATAGGAAACCACCGCCATGATTGTGTAGCAGGCGAGATGAGCGAACGCCGCGCCTTTGTATCCGATTTTCGGGACCAAAACGAACAATGTCAGCAAAGTCATTGAAGCCCCGATTATTGTAATGACAGTTCCGCAGATAGTCTTGTCGGTGAGTTTATACCATATTCCGAGATTAAAGACAACTCCAAGCAACATATTGGCAATCAATATTATAGGAACGATCACAAGACCTTCATGGTAATCGCTTCCTTCGGTGCCGCTGAAATATTTCAGGACATCAATATAAAGCATCACTCCGAGGAAAATCAGGAGGCAGAACGCCACGAAATAAGTCATGACTTTTGCGTAGAGTTCCGGCGCGTTGCGGTCTTTCGCCCTGTTGAAGAAGAACGGCTCGGAGGCGTATCTGAACATCTGGATGAAGATTGTCATAAGCACCGCGAGCTTGTAGTTTGCGCCGTAAATCCCGACTTGCGCTACGGCATATTCACGGGCTGTCATCCCAAGAGACAGCAGCGTCTCTTCATCAGGAATGGGGGTGAGGTACTTGATCAAAATCTTGTCGGCCACTTCATTGACCATTCCTATGATGCTGACGAGCATTATTGGCAGGGCGTATTTCAGCATCGGTTTCACCAGGTTGTTGTCCAACTCGAAGCGGAAACCTTTCATTTGCGGGATGAGCAGAATAAGGCTTAACAAACTCGCTAAGACATTGGAAATCAGTACCCAGATGAGTAAACCGACTTCGGGGCCGAATAGTTTTGCAGATATAGCCTCGGATTTTTCGGGGATGGCAAGCAGGAAGAAAAGATTCAGTCCGATGTTGAAGACAACATTTGCGATTTTAATCATCGTGAATCTTTTCGCTTTGTTTTCTTTCCTGAGTTTCGCAAAAGGGACGGCCGTCAGTGCGTCGAGAGCGACTATTATTCCGAGAAACAATACATATTGTGTATTATGATCATATTCAATCCAACCTGCGAAATGCTTGTAAATGAGGCAATAAAGCACCAAAAAAACAGCGGTCGTCGTGAAAATGCACGACATGATGTTATTGAAGACTCTGTCAGAATCGGCCTTTTGAGTATAGCGGAAGAAAGTCGTCTCCATTCCGTACGTCAGAAGCGCAATAAGGAACGCCATCCACGCATACAAATCGGTGATTTGTCCATAAACGCCCGAGACGAACACTCTGACGTACAACGGTGTCAGAAAATAATTCAGCAGGCGAGGAACCATCGTTCCCAATCCATAAATCACCGTCTGTCCGGCCAAAGCCTTCAAAGGATTGTTACTCATATTTATTTTTGGTTAAAAACTGCAAATTTATTATTTTATTTCAAAATCCTCAAAAATTTAATCGAAAAAACGACTTGATATAACCGATTATCTCTGGTTTTTTGACATATTGCTCATTAAAAATTCAAATCGCCTTAAAACGCCCGAAAACGGCTTCAAATCAGATTTTGGAAAAAACATACACCAAACTTGAATATTCACCCGTTTTTTTTGCCGAGAGGTTTGATCTCAGACCATTTAAGAAACCATTCAGCAGAGGTTTTCCGTTTGGTAGATATTTTTCGCTCATCATTGAGATGAAGAAAGCGTCCCATTTCATCGGTTTGATTTTCTTGAGCGCAAATTTCCCATTCAAAACATTTTCAAGTGATTCTTTATGAAAATGGTTGAGATGACGCGGGACATCGTATGCCGCCCATTTGTCTTTATAGTGTCCAGCATCGTATGATTTGTAGTTCGGGACCGCAATAACAAGTCGTCCGTTGTCGGCGAGAAGCCGATAAAACTGATTTGCCAACGACTCTAAATCATCAACATGTTCGAAGACGTGCCAGAGTGTTATAACATCGAAACTACAATCGAGCAATGACGACAGCTCTGACGGCTCAACCACCGTCTCCCCAATTTTTTTTGTTGCCAATGATCTCGCATCGGCGCTCAAATCACAGCCATAGACATAACATCCGTTTCTCTTTGCATAACAAAGAAAATCTCCGATTCCGCAACCATAATCAAGAAGACGTGTCTTGTTGCGTTTCACATAATTATTCGCTAAAGCGATCTTAAACTTATTCTTTATGTTTCTTTTTTTCACCCATTTATAAAGGTACGGCACCAATCCTTTTTGATTTTCGTTATGACTCAGATAATTTTCCGATTTATAATATCTCCCGATCTCCGATTTGCCGGGACGTGGCGTGGTGAAAAGCAGCTTGCAGTCGGCACATTCGTAAATCTCGAAGTCTTCCTGCGTCAGAAAATAGTCTTTCACCTTAAGATACCGCTTCGTGTTTTCAGATTTGCAAAACGGACAATTATTTATCATTTCCTTAATTTTTAATTATTTACAAAAACTTTCACGTGAAACTAACGACCCAGAAAAACCGCCAGAACCGAGATGTCGGCAGGGGAGACCCCGCTGATCCTCGACGCCTGGCCAAGCGTCTGCGGCTTGTGTCTTGTCAGCTTCTGTCGCGCCTCGATGGTCAGCGAATGAAGCGAATTGTAGTCAAAATCCGGACTCAACTTCACATCCTCAAGACGCTTCAGCTTGTCGGCGACTTCACGCTCCTTGTCGATATAACCTTCATATTTAACCAGAATCTCCGCCTCCTCGGCAATCTCACGAGTCGTCGCGTCACTAATGTCCCAGCGCAAATTGAGTTCGTCAACGTGCTTTATCATATTGACAAGACTGATCTGCGGACGTGTGAGAATCTGCGCGAAACGCGCCTTATTGCTGATCTCAGGCGTGTCGTTTTCAGTCAAAAGACCGTTTATCACATCAGGGTTCACATTCGTATCTTTCAGATACTTAATGAGTTCATCGACACGCTTTTGCTTCTCGACCAACCTGTCGTAACGCTCCTGTGTCGCGAGACCGAGTTTGTAGCCGATAGGTGTGAGACGCGCGTCGGCGTTGTCCTGCCTGAGCAGAATCCTGTATTCGGCACGGCTCGTGAACATCCTGTACGGCTCATCGACACTCTTCGTTATCAAATCGTCGATGAGAACCCCGATATAACCCTGGTCACGACGCAAGACAAGAGGTTCCTCGTCGTTTATCAGCAGGTGTGCGTTGATGCCAGCCATAAGCCCTTGCGCCGCAGCCTCTTCATAGCCCGTCGTCCCGTTAATCTGACCGGCGAAGAAAAGCCCGTGGATCTTATGCGTTTCAAGACTGTGTTTGAGCTGTTCGGGCGGGAAAAAGTCATATTCAATGGCATAACCCGGACGGAATATCTTGGCGTTTTCAAAACCCTCGATATTACGTAGTGCCTCATATTGAATGTCTTCAGGAAGCGAAGAGCTGAAACCGTTGAGATAATATTCCACGGTCGTGGCACCTTCAGGCTCCACGAAAAGCTGATGGAAGTCTTTCCCCGCAAAACGCTCGATCTTGTCCTCGATGCTCGGGCAGTAACGCGGGCCTTTCCCCTGAATCCTGCCCGTGAACATCGGCGATTTCTCAAACCCGCGCCTCAGGATTTCATGAACCTTCAATGATGTATATGCGAGATAGCAGCTGCGCTGTTTCAGCGGTTTTTCGACATCCATGAACGAAAAGCCTGTCACTTCGTCATCGCCTTTCTGCTCGGTCAGCTTGCTGAAATCGATGGTCCTGCCGTCGATTCTGACGGGCGTGCCTGTCTTCATCCTGTCGGCCTCAAAGCCGAGTTCCGTTAACTGCTCTGTTATGCCGTGACTTGCGCTCTCGCCGATTCTTCCGCCGGAGAACGACTTCTCGCCGATGAAAATCCTTCCGTTAAGGAACGTGCCGTTTGTCAGGATGACTGTTTTTGACAGCACATCACCGCCCATCATCGTGTGAACGCCGACAACATTGTCGCCTTCAACCAATATTCCGTCAACATGGTCCTGCCAGAATTCAAGATTCTTCGTGTTCTCAAGCGTGTTTCTCCATTCAGCCGAAAACGCCGCCTTGTCGCTCTGCACGCGCGGACTCCACACCGCCGGGCCTTTCGACTTGTTGAGCATCCTGAACTGAATCATCGTCTTGTCAGCCACGACACCCATCTGTCCGCCCAATGCGTCAATCTCGCGCACGATCTGGCCCTTGGCGATTCCGCCGACAGCAGGATTACACGACATCGCCGCCATGAAACTCATGTTCATCGTGACCAGCAACGTCTTGCTCCCAAGGTTAGCGGCGGCGGCAGCGGCCTCACATCCTGCGTGACCAGCCCCAACAACTATTACATCGTATCTGTCAAAAATCATATTCTTTGTTTCACGTGAATTAATATATTCAACAAATTGATTTACAATTTATTAGGTCGTATTTCCAAACAAAAATCCTCTTGTTTCCGCATCTCCGCGGCATCAGAGTCGGCCTTGTCTTTGTAACCGATAAGATGCAAGACACCGTGCGCCAAAACGCGGTGAAACTCATCCCTGAACGGCTTCCCGAGCTGCCCGGCGTTGTCGCGAATCCTGTCGAGGCTGATGTAAAACTCGCCCGAAAGAAACTCCGTGCAGTCATTCAGCGGAAACGTGACAATATCGGTGTAGAAGTCGTGGTTCATGCGCTTCATGTTGAAGTCATACAAGCACTCATCAGAGCAGAACATGTAATACAACTCTCCGACCTTCTTGCCGTACTCGGCGACGAAACTCTGTATCCACTCTTTCGCCAAACGCTCGTCAAGCTCGGGCTTCTCAATGTCAATCGTTTGAAACCTTATCATTATTCAAAAAATATTCGTTTATCTTTTCTCTGTAAAACTGTTGATACTCAATAGGATTGGTGCGCAAAAAATCCTGCTGCCTCTTCAAGCTCTCTTCATATCGCAACTCATCGACGGCATGTCCTTTTTGTTCACCTTTGTACTCGTTCGACTTGCGTTTCTCCTCTTTTTCACGTTCCTGCTGCGCCTTCTCTGCCTTCAGCATCCGCGACATGATGTTCTTGTGACGGTTTAAGGTTTGATTTGTAATGCGTTTGTTCACAATATCTTCCTCAAGTTTCTCCATGTCTTTCATTATTTCATTGAGGCCGTCATCGCCGAGTTGTCCGTTCTTCTTCATCTCATCGAGCATCTTCTGCATCCCCTCACGGATCATCTCCTGCTGCGCCGCCATGCGCGCCAGCTCCTCGCTCATCTGCGGCATCGGCTGCCCGTCTTTCTGCATCTGCTGCATCTTTTGCTGCATGTCTTTCAACTGCCTCCCGAGCTGCTCCTGCAAGTCTTTCATGTTCTTCATGTCCTGCGGCTTGCCCTTGCTCTTCTTCGATTTCCCAGGCTTCGAGCACGAGCCGCTCATCCCGTCCATCTGCATCTCCATCTGGTCCAACGACTCGGCAAGCATCAAGGCGAGATTGTTCATCGACATCATGGCTTTCTGTTGTTTGCCAGCCGCCATGCTAAAACGAAGTTCAAGAATATCTTGCATCGCACCTTCTAACTGATTGTCAATGATTTGCAATTCACTGAAAACAAAATTCTGTATTGCGGTCTGACGTAAAGCCATCTTCCTGAGCGAGTCGCTGACCATCACGAAATTCTCGGAGATTTCCTTTTGCCTGCTGATTTTGTCGGAGACGCTCGGGTCATCCTTGCGCATCTTACCCACCTGAAGCATAAGTTCTTCCTCGGCATGTGACGACCGCACCACGTTTTCAAGCAGTATCCTCACAAGATGCGCGTCTTCGGCAAGCTGGTCCATGCCGGCACCCTGCATCATCAAATCCAAGCTCTCGGCCATCTTCTTCATCTTTCCGCCTGCGTCTTTTTTCTTTTTCTGCGCACCAGAATTGTCGTTGTTGTCCTCAGAGTCACCGGCCTTGTCCAAGTCATCGTTGATTTCACCCGCAGCCTCTTCATCTTTTGAAATGTCGAACGGATCGTTCAAGTCCTTGTTCTGCTCCATCACTGAATCCATCTTCTTCTCAAGGCTATTAAATTGATTCTTAGCATCTTGCGATGAGATGCTGTCACTGTTGCTTTCAAGTTTCTCTCCAAGCTCATTCAACTCGTTTATCAATTCATTGACCTCTTTCTCTACCTTAAGTTGCTGAAGAAGCGAGAGGTTTCTGTCCATCATCTGCGAGAAATTCTCATTGTTCTTCTTCAATTCCTTCATCATCTCCTGCATCTTCTCGCGCGGCATCTCATCGAGCATTTTTTCAATCTCCTCCATCATTTTCTTCAAATCGTCAGAAATGACTTCCTCAAACAATTTGTTGATCTCTTCCTGCTTCTTCAAAAGCTCCTCCGATGTCAACTCATTGTCTTTCAAGAAGTCGGAGAGTTCTTTCTGCTCTTCCTGAACCTTCTGCCATTCTTCCTGAAGCTGTTTCTGCTTTTCAAGAAGGTCTTTCATCTTCTCCTTGTCGCTCCAGTCGAGTTCCTTCTTTGCCATCAGATCACGAAGCATGTTTTCAATGTCGCGCTTCAGGTTTTCGAGTTCTTTTGAATCTTGAGATAATTTGTCAATGATTTGATTTTCAGAGCTATCCGCAATGGAGTCAAGTTGTTCGGTTGTTGGCAGACTCATATAAAAAACCTCCGAGCGTCTTGACTTCGGGCCGTTGATGCCGTCGTTGTCGAAAATCTCGAAATAAGCCTTGATTTCATCGCCACGGAAAACGTCAAGTGTATCTAAATCAACACTATAATAGAATGAAGTGCGAGTCTGCCGCTTGTCGATCGCGATGTTTTTCACGAACGACTGCTCCGGCTTTCCGTCAATTTCAAAATGGTAAAGCAGTTTCGTAAAGCCGTAGTCATCGGCAATCAGACCGGAATAATATGTCTGTTTTGCAAATTCCTCGTGGAAATCCTGAACCTGAATGCCCGGGAAAGCATCCTGAACCACCTCTATCATAAAAGGTACCGGTTCAACATCATCATTCCATTCATTAACGATATGTATTTTCAACTTCTTGGATTTCAATGCTTTGACAGTAAAATAAAAATCATCAGCTTCATTCTGTGCAGCGAGTTTAAGAGTATCATCAAAGACGTAAAGCGAATCGACATCGCGGGTGTGAAACGTGAAATTCAGCACGGTCCCCTGTGGGACGACCACCCGTGTCTTCCCGGTGACAGTCTCGTTTTTCCGCTGGATATACTTCGGGAAAACAAGCTCCGTCTCGTAATAAAGCAGCGTCGGATTCGGTCTGACAACCAACTCTATCGGCTCACTTCTGTATTCGCCGCCCTCGACATAAAAAGTTTCGTTTTGGTAATTATTTTTGAAAATGAAACGGAAATCATTGGTATTCAACTTGTTCATCAACCTTGTGCCATTGCCGCCCTTTATGTAAAAAGCATCAGGAATGTTCTCACCGGTTACACTGATTTCAAAGCCGATGTCACTGCCTTGTGTCGTCTCAAGCCTTGATGATGAAAGCGTTACGTCAAACGGCAGCGGTTTCTCATAAACCTGCGAGTAGTTGATGATTCGCTCGGCGGGTTTCTTGGTGAAGTCAGGGACGAAAATGACGAGAACCGACAGGATGACAAACGCCAACCCAAAGATTTTCAGATATTTGTAATTTTCTTTAAGATTGACCGCATCGGAGAAATTGACAGGTTTCAGGTTCTCGGTGCGTTGCTCTATTGTCGCGGTAAGCAATTCATTATCAGCATCTTTTGAAAGATTCTCGGAAAGCTGTAAAGTGTTAAGCAGCTTATCGCTGATTTCAGGGAAGAACTTACCTATCAAAATCGCAGCCTCACGTTCTGACATTTTCTTTCGGAAACGAATGAGATTAATTATCGGCATCACGAAAAACGTGACGATGACAAAGGCTGAAATGCAGACAAAAAGTATCAGAAGCACGAGCCTTCCTTTTTGCGGAAGCCATGAGAAATATTCTATTCCACTGAAAATCAAGTAAAAGACAATCATCAAGACAGAACCAGCCAACACACCTTGAATGAGGCGGTTGAGATAGAACTTCCTGATGAAACGTTCGATTTTTTCAAATAGAATACTTTTACCCATGATATAATTAAAACCTGCAAAGATATGGAATTTTTTCAAGCGACAGAAAATGATTTTTAAGGTTAAAAACAGCCAAATAAAACTCGTGCAACTTGTGTCATCAAACTCGTGCAACTTGTGTCATCAAACTCGTGCAACTTGTGTTAAAAATATATCACCGTGTGCAATTTTTTCCTACTTTTGCAAAAATTTAATCAAAAATAAAAATGAAGGAAGTACGTGTACGTTTTGCACCGAGTCCGACCGGACCGTTGCACATCGGCGGCGTGAGGACCGCTTTATATAACTATCTTTTCGCGAAGAAAAACGGCGGCAAGATGCTGCTGCGTATCGAAGACACCGACCAGACACGTTTTGTGCCTGGCGCGGAGGAATATATCATCAAGTCGCTCGACTGGTGCGGCATAAAGTTCGATGAGAGCGACATCGTCGGAGGCCCTTACGGCCCTTACAAGCAGAGCAACCGCAAGCATCTTTACAAGCAGTACAGCGACGAACTCATCGCGAAAGGCTGTGCGTACTACGCTTTCGACACCGCTGAGGAACTCGATAAATACCGCGCGGAAGCAGAAGCTCAGAAAAAGACATTCATATATAACGCAGAAAGCAGGAAAAATCTCCGTAACTCTCTGACGATGAGCAAAGAAGAAGTCGATGCTTTAATCAACGCCGGAACACCATACACAGTGCGTTTCAAGATGCCGGAAAACCATATCGTCGAGATGCACGACATCATTCGCGGTGACATAAAAGTAAACACAAACACGTTGGACGACAAGGTCCTGTTCAAGTCAGACGGAATGCCGACATACCATCTCGCAAACATCGTTGATGACCACCTGATGCTAATCTCGCACGTCATCCGCGGCGAGGAATGGCTGCCTTCAATGCCATTGCACGTCCTTCTGTATCAGGCTTTCGGCTGGGAGGCTCCGAAGTTTGCCCATCTTCCACTTCTGCTGAAACCAGACGGTAACGGCAAGCTCAGCAAACGCGACGGCGACCGCCTCGGATTCCCGGTCTTCCCGATGCAGTGGGAGAACCCTGAGACACACGAAATATCATCAGGTTACAAACAGTCAGGTTACTATGCGGAGGCGTTCATCAACATGCTCGCGCTTCTCGGCTGGAACCCTGGAACAGAACAGGAGATTTTCTCAATGGACGAGCTCATCGAGGCGTTCTCGTTCGACCATTGCAGCAAGTCGGGCGCACGTTTCAACGTCGAGAAGGCGAAATGGTTCAACCACGAATATCTGATGAAGAAGTCGAGCGAGGAAGTGGGCAAAGATTATCAGGCATGGCTTAAAGCCGAAAAGAACATTGACGCTGACTTGCAATACGTCACGAAAGTCGCGGCACTGGTGAAAGACCGCGTCAACTTCGTGAAGGAGCTGTGGGAGCAGAGCTTTTTCTTCTTTGAAGAGCCTGTGACATACGACGAAGTCACTGTCAAGAAACGCTGGAAGGAAAACTCGGCCGAGATGATGAGGAAAGCCGCTGAGGTCATCAACGGAATCAATGACTTCTCCGCCGAGAACATCGACAAGACCTTGAACGACTGGATTACGGGCAACGAGCTCGGCATGGGTCTGGTAATGAACGGCCTGCGTCTGATGCTCGTCGGGGCCGGCAAAGGCCCTCACATCCACGAGATCCTCGCGCTACTCGGCAAGGAGGAAGCCCTGAAACGCATCGAAAAAGGGATAAAGGCATTAGGAGTTTAAGGAATTTCTGATTTCTAAATATCTGTTTACCTAAATACCTAATTACCTAAAGTAACTGACTATGGCACTGATATCAATAGAGAAAATGGAATTTTACGCCTATCACGGCTGCTTCGAGGAAGAGCAGAAGATAGGCACGTGGTTTAACGTTGACCTGAGTTTGGAAGCTGACACCTCGAAGGCTGAGGAATCTGATAATATTGAAGACACTGTAAACTATCAGGCTGTCTATCAAGTTGTTAAAGAACAGATGATGATTCCGTCGCATCTTCTCGAGAACGTGGCGCGTCGCATCTTGGATGCCATCGGTAAAAATTTCCCGGCGGTGTCGTATGCATGGGTTAAAGTCAAAAAAATGAACCCACCGCTCAGCGGCGTGATGGAGAGCGTCTCTGTGGAAATTGAAATGTAACATCTTAAAATAACGGAAATGGGAAATGCATCAGCAAAGCTTATTGAACGTAAATATCTGGTAACGTTCATCTTAATCACTACGTTGTTTGCCTTGTGGGGATTTGCCAACGACATTACGAACCCGATGGTGGCTGTTTTCAAGACCACACTTGAAATCTCGAATTTCAAGGCCGCGTTGGTACAGTTCGCGTTTTATGGCGGCTACGCCACGATGGCGATTCCGGCGGCGTTTTTCATCAGACGGTTCAGTTACAAGAGCAGCATCCTGCTCGGCCTCGGCCTCTATGCCGTCGGCGCATTCATGTTCATCCCGTCGGCCTCCACACAGAGCTTCATGCTTTTCTGCCTCTCGCTTTACATCCTGACATTCGGCCTCGCTTTTCTGGAGACGACGGCGAATCCTTACATTTTATCTCTCGGCTCGCCGGAGACGGCCACGAGACGCCTGAACCTCGCACAGGCTTTCAACCCCATCGGTTCACTGACAGGAATGATAATAGCAAGCCAGGTTGTCCTTTCAAATCTTTACAGCAACAACGATGCCGTGAGCGCGACATACGGCGTCGGCGACTTCAGCCAACTTGACGTTGCCACGAAGACAATGATTCGCGAGCACGACCTCAACACGATAAGAAACCCATACGTGGCAATCGGCGTCGTGGTGGTTTTGATGTTCATTATCATCGCCATATTTGTAAACAAAAACGTGGCGAAAGGCGAACAGAAAGAGCAGCCGAAAGCCAAAGACTCGCTCCGCAGACTGTGGAAAAACAAGATTTACCGTGAAGGCGTCGTTTCGCAGATGTTTTACGTCGCCGCACAGATCATGTGCTGGACATTCATCATCCAATACGCCGGCAGGCTCGGCATCGAGAAAGACGTGGCGCAATGGTGGAACATCGGCGCGATGGCTCTGTGCCTCTCGGGACGTTTCATCGGCACCTTCCTGATGAAGTTTATTAACACACGTAAGTTATTGATGTTGTTCGGGATAGGAGCGATGTGCTGCACTGCCGGAGCTATATTGATTAACGGAATGGCCGGTTTGGTCTGCCTCGTCACCATCTCAATCTTCATGAGCATCATGTTCCCGACGATTTACGGAATCGCGCTTGAAGACGTCCGTGAAGACACGACGCTCGGAGCCGCGTTCCTCGTGATGGCCATAGTTGGAGGCGCAATCATGCCACCGCTTCAGGGCGCAATCATCGACCTTGATGAGACCGCACCAGGCATCTTCGGAAGCATTTCGGCAACTAACTTCTCGTTCATCCTCCCTTTCATCTGCTTCCTGATCGTGACGATTTACGGCTGGAGAGCGATGAAGATGAAGATGAAGATGGGGAAAGAAATTTAAGCTGTTATCACGCAGCTAATTGAAAACATCACAAAGGAAAAAACGCTGACACTCGGTTATCAAGTGTCAGCGTTTTTCTGAGGTACCAGACGGAATCGAACCGCCGTAAAAGGTTTTGCAGACCTTCGCCTAGCCACTCGGCCATGATACCTTTGATTTGCGGGTGCAAAGATAAAACTTTTTTTTGATATGCAGCTGCTTTTTTGAAAAATTATTTTTCCGACTGATTTTCAACCCTGTTCCATAGCCAGAACATCAATGCGCCCCAGAGGAAAAACAACACGAAATGAACCCATCTCGGAACTTTTGAAACAAAACATCCGTCAGCGTCAACTTTCTCATAATCAGGGATGTCGGCGTAAAAATACGCACCTGCTCCGAAGTCGAGACTGTCAACCAAACCGAGTCCGTTGGCCATTATGTAAACGGCAACCAAAACGGTGGCAACCACCAGGACGATGGTCGCCACCTTGAAAAATTTACAGTTTTTCTTTGAGTTCATGGTGAATTAATCGAGAACGGGTATCGGGAAGATAACGCCTGAAAGCAGAATCCATACGGCAAACAGCGTCAGGGCGATGTTGAAGGTCTGCCCTATGACGTAGAGCCACAGCACCTTGCCGCCGTGCATCTGTCTGGCGAGTTCTCTGAAATTAGTATCGAGGCCGATGCTGGTGAACGCCAGCACGAAAGCCCAGTTCTTGTATTGGTCAAGGACCTTGTTGATTGTGCCCACGGCGTTGAAATCAGCGGTGTTGAAAACAGGCTGTATGATGAACGAAGCGACCAGCGAAGCCACAAAGAAACCGATGATGAACTTCGGGAAACGGTACCATATCTCCTTGGCTCCGACTTTTTCCGAAGGGTTTTTATCGACTTTCGTCGCAAAGAATATCGCAACGAAAAACGCTATGAAACCGATGAGTATGTTCTGTATCGACTTCACGAGGACAGCGGCTTTCTGCGCCTCTTCGCCGAGTGCGGTGCCTGCTACGACGACGGCTCCTGTGCTGTCAACAGTACCGCCGATCAACGCGCCGCCCATGAGCTGGTTCATACCGCACGCCTTGATGATCATCGGCTCGAAAACCATCATCAGAATGGTGAAGATTATTGAGACTGAAACAGCCATCGAGAGGTCGCTCTTCTTCGCTTTCGCAGCAGCACCTGTGGCAATGGCAGCACTCGTGCCGCACACACTCGTCGCACTCGCCAACGTGATGACCAGCGGCTTGTTGTCGATCTTCATCACCTTCGTGCCAAGCCACCACATGAAAATGATGACTATCGGCGTCACAATCCATGCGATGCCGAGACCGTAAAGCCCGAATTTTGCGATGTTGGAGAACAAAACCGAAAAGCCCATTATCACCAAGCCTGTCTTGATGTAAAACTCTGTCATCACAGCGGGTTTCAGCCATTCGGGTGTGCCGACGGTATTTGAGATGACAAGGCCTATGAGCAACGCCCAGAAAGCCCATTCGAGATAACGGTTCAAGGTAAATTCCGCACTTATCCATCTGACTATCAAGGCTATGACAAACAGCCCGATGAAAGCAGGGATGTACTTTTTCAGGCTTTTACCCATCATTTTCGCGCCAAGCGTGAAAAGAACGCCCAATACAATAAAGGTGCGGAGAAGTTTCCATACGAAACCGATGTTGAGCTGCTTGCCCATCGACTCGGCGAAAGTGCCTTCACCTTCCCACAGATACCAGGTTGAGAACTTCAATGCCGAGAAGTCGAACACACCGCAAATAACTGATACACAACCTATTGCGATGATGATAAAACCAATCCAGCAAGCAAGCCAGTCTTCTTTCTTCCAAAGGTCAGAGAGCATAGTCCTCCCTGCCGTAACAATTTCATTGTTAGTGTTTTGCATGATTTTTATGGTGTTAATAAAAGACAAGATGACTTGGTGTCAGGAAATCATCTTGTCAAAAAAATGGTGTTAATAATTTTAATATGGTGTTTATAAAATATTGATTTCCAATCAAATACTTTCAATAAATAAAGAACCGGCGGTTTTTGTGCAACTAAAAGTTGACCGAAACCAACGCTGCAACCATGTGACCGTTATTCTTCTTCGTCTGGTCTGTCTTCAACGTGTAGTTGAGCTGTAAACGGAGGTGTTTCATCGGATAATAGTTGACTCCGACGAGATAATATGTCGATTTTTGCTGCTCAAGGTCGATGTTGCTGTTCATGTAGTCGTAGCGGAGCACCGGAGCTATTCTCTGTTCCTGTGCGCCTTCCTTCTTGCCTTTCAAGGTGAAATAATAGGTTGACATGACATACAGGCCATCGCTCTTCTGCGCTGAGAGCCAATCCGGTTGTGCTTTGTCAATTTTATCGGTGATGCCGTAGATGTATTCCGAACGCACAGTGAGGCGGTCGTTTTTGTACTGTGCGCCGATAGTGTAACGCCGTCTGTTGCCATCCAAAGAGTCCTTTATCAGCATCTGTGACCCGACGTAAGCTGCGGCAGTCAGCATGAGATCTTTCGTAAATGGATGGAAATCAAAGCGTGCCGCAAAATCTTTGTGTTCGTTGTTATCCTTGAGGTTGATTCCGTTGCCGTTGTAAATTCCGATGGTGTAATCCAAGATATTGTATTTCGCACCGTTCTCCTCGCGGCTGAACAAGCCACCGTATGCGATGAAACCGACATCACGGCCACCGCTGTAGTTGTTGTTGCCGGAAATATCGCTGAAACCCGACAACTTGTTCACAACCTGCGCATATTCAATGACCTCCAAGTCATTGAGCGAATAAGGGTTCTCGATTGTGAACGGAATTTTCTGCTGTCCGATTTTGAAGTTGAGCCACGGCGTGACCTTCACTGCAACGTATGCATCAAGAAGTTTCGGCGAGCTGGCAAACTCCGTCTGGATACGGAACTCCAAATGCTTGCTGATGTTTCCTTTCATGTCGAGACGCGCGCGCCTTACATTAAAGGTGTTTTCATTCGACACCACACCGGCATCGTTTTTGGCATTTTCAAAAGTGTACTGCGCGTCAAGACGACCGCCAATTGAAAGATAATCGCCTATAAGCGATTTTTTCTTCTCACCCTTTGCCTCGGGCTTCTGTGCATAAACCGCTGTTAATGAAGTCGATAACAACAGCAATGCCGCAACTAAAAATTTCTTTGCTCTCATGATATTTAAGAATTTTGTTAATACTTCATTTTTTAAAAACGCCGCAAAAATACAAAAAAAGTAAATATGTTTACTATTTTTCATAAAAATTAGTAAAATAGTTTACTATTTTCAAAACCACTTTATTTATGACCTTTCTTATACCCGACCAAAATGACGCTTGATTTGCCGACGCCCTTGCTGTTATAGACGATCTGGCTGATGTTGCTGACGTAACGTGCATACCAGGAGTCGGACGATGAGCGGAACGTCCCGATCGGCGTTTTTGTTCTGACGTTCTCGTGGATGAGGTAAGCGTTAAAGGTGCCGGCATCAGTTTTTACTGTCTTATAATCAATAACTTGTCGTTCGGTAGTATAAATCGTTGCCTTGATGAATCCGATCTTCACCGGCATCTCCGTGTCGGGCAGCCTGTCGCCGACATTGAAGTCGCCCATGATGGTGCTCGGGTCGCCGGAGGAGAGCATGTACTGCACCCTCAGGGCTTTCATCCAGTCGTTCATCACGATGTACGACTTCCCGTTTTTCTTGGTGATGTCCATGATGAACTCATTAGGCGCGCGGAAGAACGGTTCGCCGTCGGGCTCGTAGAAGTTGTAAACCATCATGAGGCGTCCGTTTTGGAGGTCGCCCTCGCGCTCACGCACCGTCATGGTGAAATACGCGTTCATCTCGCCTTTCTTGTCGTACGACTCATAGGTCAGCTGCGCACCGATTTTCGTGGGGAAGAATGCGTTGAAAATCTCGTCAGGAGAGCCGTAAGGATTGTCAACAACAGTGTCGTCGGTGAATTTTACAAGTTGATACACTTCGCTTCTCTGCAAGGCACGATTGACCACCAACGTGTCGCCTTCAACAACCGTAGTCTGAACCTGAGCTGTCATTTCAGTAATTGATACACAAATGATTAAACCAGCAAAAATTGATTTCCAAACACTTTTCATATCCGTTAGTTGACATTTCCAAATTAAGCGGCAAAAGTAATAAAAAATCTAAAATAAACATGTTCGTTGAAAACTTTATAGATATATGCGTTTATTTTGTAACTTTGCCCGCATTTTTAAAGTACAAAAAGAAATTCGAGCAAATGAACATTACCATAATTTGCGAAGTATTTGGAGAAGCGAACAACGGCACCACAATAGCCGCGCTGAATTTGATAAGTTATTTGAAAAAGAAAGGACATAACGTCAAGGTGGTGTGTCCGGACGAGGACAAACGCGGACTTGAAGGATATTACATTTTGCCGAAGCAGAACCTCGGCGCATTGATAAACTGGAGAATACGCGTCAACGATATTGTACTTGCGAAATTTGACAGAAAAATAATTTACGAAGCCGTGAAAGACGCTGACATTGTCCATGTCATGCTGCCGCTGTTCACTTCGCGCAGAACATCGAAATACATCGAGAAACTGGGGATACCTATCACCGCCGGATTTCACGCGCAGGCAGAGAATTTCTCAAACCAGATCGCGATGCAGAACGTGAAGCTTGTGAACAAACTGATATACCACTGGTACGACGGCAATATCTTCCGCCGAGCACAAGCGATACATTACCCGACACAGTTCATCCGCGACATCTTCGAGAATGAGATAAAAAGAAAGACCAACGGCTACGTCATCTCCAACGGCGTGAACAAAATGTTCAAGCCGAAGCCTGGACCGAAACCCGAACAGTTCAAGGACAAATACTGCATCCTTTTCACGGGACGACTTTCAGCCGAGAAGTCACACATGGTACTTCTTGAAGCCGTTCACAAGTCGAAATACAACGACAAGATCCAGCTTATCTTCGCCGGCAACGGCAGAACCGAAGCCCCGATAAGAAAATATTCAGCGAAACATCTTGTGAATCAGCCGGTCGTCGATTTCTTCTCAAGAGAAAAGCTATTGGAAATCATCAACTTCTGCGATTTGTATTGCCATCCGGCTGAAGTCGAGATTGAAGCCATCGCATGTCTTGAGGCGATTTCTTGCGGCCTCGTGCCTGTCATCGCCAACTCACCGAAATGCGCGACGAAAGGTTTCGCCATCGACGAACGCAGCCTGTTCAAAGTCAACGACAGCACCGACCTGGCACGCAAAATAGATTATTTCATCGAACATCCAGAGGAAAAAGCAGAACTCAGCAGTAAATACCTCAAAGAAAGCGTCAACTACGACCAGGATGAATGCATGAGACAAATGGAGGAAATGTTCCTGAAAGAAATAGAAAAACATAAAAACTCGTGCAACTTGTGTTAAATATATGTCAAAGAAACAGCGATATTTCTATTATTACGACGAGGTTCACGACGACTTCGCGAGTAACAGTATTGTCGCAAAGCCCATACCAGAAGACTACGAATATTTCCCGAAGAGCCGTCTGTACAGAATCATCGAGCCTGTCGCGTATTATTTCATCGCCGTCATCATCAAGATTTGCTACGGCCTGAGACTCGTCTTCCCGATAAAGAACAAGAAGGTGCTGAAGGAAAGGAGAGACCGCAAGAAAGGCTATTTCGTTTTCGCAAACCACACCAACGCCATCAACGACGCCTTCGCCCATCCGGGGACGGCGTTTCCGGGACATTGCTACCACATCGTTCATCCCGACGGCATCTCCATCAAAGGACTCAGCACCTTCCTCAGGATGATCGGGCTTTTCCCGAGACCTGAAAAAAGAAAGACTTATCTCACTTTCTATAATTCCATCGAGAAAGCAATCGGCAAAGGCCGTTCGATAGTGATTTTCCCAGAGGCGCACATCTGGCCTAAATACAACAAAATCAGGAATTTCCCTGACGTGAGCTTTTATTATCCGGTGAAATTAGACGCCCCATGCTATGCAAGGACGACAGTCTATAAGAAACGCCGCGACGGAAGCACCAAAGGCGTGACATACTACGACGGGCCGTTCTATGCAGACCAGAAACTGCCTTTCAAGGAAGCCCAGAAAGACCTGCGCGACCGCATCCACAAAAAAATGACGGAGCGCGCAAACGACTCCGCCATTGATTGCAACTATCATTATATCAAGGTCGAAACACCTGATGAAGTGAGGATGGAGGTTGTTTAGCACAAGATGGGAATATTTATGTTTCCACGCAAACCATACGATTACATACTGATAGCAAGATTAAAAATGAATTAGTTTGTATAACACATTGATATACAATAATTTACCCCCCCCAGATTTTTAAAAAAAATTTGCAAACAAGAGAATAAAATGTTTAACTTTGCAGCGTCGTTTTCCTTCTGTGATTTTGTTCAACGGACTTCGCAAAATCCGAAGGGAGCGGCGTGAAAGAGTAAAGTAGAAGTCCGCGTAATTAAAATTTTGTTTATATGAAGAAAACAAAAAAAATTCTTTTCATGGCATCCTTTGCCATGCTGTTTGCGTTATCTTTCGCGGTACTATTGAACAGCTGCAAGAAACGCAATGATGAACCTAAAACCAATGCTGACACAAAGGTCGGAAGTATCATTGGCAAATGGTACAATGAAACTCCGGTTGGCGTCGATGGCGTTGCTGTTACCACTCTCGAGTTCACAGACAACAATATGTTGCACGTAACAGTGAACTATTCAAATCTCGTAAAAGAGGAAGATGGTTTGGATTTCACATTGTCCTATGAAGTAGTAAAAGACAATGTACTTCGTACTGCGTATAATTATGAAGACGTTGAATATGTTGACTATTTTGACGATAAATTTAAAATAGACGACGATGCTGTCTTGACTTTCATTGATGATCCAAACGATGATGATACCTATGGTATTTTAGATGGTATTTTTTTAAGAACAAAATAAACCTTTAACTTGATTACTATGAGAAATATTAGACTTATCAGCAGCATACTGGCTGTTTTATTGTTCAGTTCTATTTGTTTGAATGCACAAAAGCCGATATGGCTTGTCGGTCACCGTTGCAATTCTCAGGCACCTCTTGCTGCAGCGCTTGAAGACGGAGGCAATGGCGTTGAAATAGATGTGTGTACTCCCAACAACGGCGCATTCTGGTGCGTTGACCATGACTATGCATGGGCCGAAAGCAGTTGCGACGGAAAAACACACCTCAGCCTCAAACAATATCTTGCACTTCCAGAATTGAAGTATGACCAATTCTGCCTTCTTTGGATTGACTGCAAACATACATATTTAAAAGAGTTGGTGGAATATGTGCATGCCAATATACCTAACGACATCAAAGGCAAGTTCGCCATTACGTACAGCCGCTACGCTTTGAGTGACATCGATTACTATGTAATGGTTAACGGAAATGCAGTACATATCTTAGATTGGCTTAAGGCAAATCTTTGGGAAAATGAAGGCATCAGCCTTGGCTGGGAAAGGAATTTTAATGATTATAAGGCATTGCTGGATAGACACGGATTCCCATACGAAAAACATTTCTTCACAGACGGTACCTGGCACAGCAAACAGATAACGAAGAATTCCAGATGGGCCGTAAGTCTGAGACAAGCAAGCACGTACAGAGATGCAGGACAGTTCTGCCGCCGCGTGGGTATGTGGACAGCCTCGACAGCATACGACGCATATTGGTTCTTTGACCCCAAATATGCTAACATGACTTGCGATGTCGTTATGGCTGAATGCAGGAAAGCTTTTCATATTCCATTCACGTCACCTACTGCACTGAAATACTGCAGATTAACTTACATTGACAAGAATACCGACAAGTTTAAAGTAGCCGACCGTAATGATACTAAAGCTTTCTTTAAAAAATAAGAGTGTATAAATTATTGAGATCATAAAGTAAAGCAGGAAGAGATTCTTCCTGCTTTTTTTTGTCTCCGAAATTGGAAAAAGAAAATGTATATCCTGATTTATAATCAATGAGTTATTCTTATGTACATAAACTGTAACACAAACCAATCTGCCAACTGATCAGATTTTTAACGAACTATTGTTAAAAATTAATTTTCCCTTTGATATAAAAGTTCCTTCCCGGCTCATAGTTGATGTCGCTTCGGTTTGTGGAGAAGAAGTTGGTGTATGTCTCGTTTGTGACGTTGTCGATGCCGCCGAAAAGCTGCATTCCGACCTTTCCGATTCTGAACACTCTGCTGCGCAATGCGATGTCGAGCCGTCCGTAAGCCGAAGTCGGTTTTTCGTGGTCGGCGATAAGATGTTTCTCGCCTGCGCCTGTAACCTCAACGGATGTTGTCCCGACCTTATCGTAAGTGTATGACACACCAATCACGCCTTTCATCGGCGGGATGTTCGGCAGATAGGAATCGTTTTCTCTGTCGATGCCCATAGTGTAAGAGCCTGACGCAAAGACATTCAACCCGTTGATAATGTTGTAATCGAGACTCAAGTCAACTCCATAGAGCAAGGCTTTTCCAACGTTGTCCAAGACTAACGCCGGCACCGATTCTGTCGCGCCGTCGGTTGTCTGATAGTTGAAAACCCCGTCTCTCTCGACAATCATGTTGTTGATTCCGTTGATGAAACCAGAAGCCTGTATGGTGAACCTGTCGCCCCAGAAACGTACTCCAAGGTCACCTGAAACACCGTCTTCCGACTTCAGGTCAGGATTGCCGAGACGAACCTTGCTCGTCAGGTCGATGTATTTGAAACGTTCTTCGAGCGAAGGCGAACGGTAAGACCTTGCTCCGTTCAAAACAACATGCAACTTATTGGTAATCTTATATATGGCACCGATGTTTGCACTCCATGAAAAGTCTTGTCTCTTCCCTTTTTCAAAGGTGATGCGCTGTCCGGCCGGGTGTTCGTTCATGTTGCCGTTTGTAATGATGTAATCGACATCGTGACATTCCCCGTTTTCGACAAAGATGCCGTCAATGCGTCCGCCGACGGTGACGTTGAGACGGTTTGCAAAGAAACGCATCTCGTCCTGCACAAAGACACCTGCGCTGGTGAAAGACGCATCAGGAAGCGGTGATTCTTTACGTTCTATACTATTGGTTTTCAAAACGTTCCCGATAGAGTCCTGAACCGTCACTGTAATGTGTTTTGTGCGGTCGCTAGTGATGTTCCGCCTCCACACATCAACACCGGCAATGAGGGTGTTTCTGTCGTTGAACTTAAAAACACCCTGCACGTTTCCGCCGAAAGTGAGATGTGTGCCTTTGGGTGTGACAAGCGTCGGATTCGTCACCTGAATGTTTCCGTTCGGGAGTGTCTTCTTCGTGACGCTGTTCGGATTCATCTCCACGTCACGTATGATGTTTTGCACGAAGCCTGTGATTTTCAATGAATTAAAAACGCTTGTAAGGTCTTTTATTTCATAGTTGGCGTTGAAGAGCGTGCGGCTGATGTCTTTATATTTCGCTGTCGCCGTCGGAGCAAATGCCGCGCCTCCGGGTATGCCGACATCTTTCGAGCAATTTCTTTGGAAATTCAACTTAATGATGTGATTGTCTGCCGGTTTGAAACCAACTCGCGCGGAGACGTCATTTGTCTTGTAGCCGCTGTTTTTTATAGAACCGGCCGGTGTCTTGATGTCACCTCCAAATCCGTAACCGGCGTTGAGTTTCACATACCATTTCTTGTCGCCGACATTCACGTTTATATAGTCTGCATTCGAAGCATTGACCGAAGCAAGTCCGACCATGGCACACCCGTTGACATAAAGCCTGTCGGAGAAATATCCGTCTTTTGTGATGACATTGACTATTCCGCCCATCGCGCCGCTTCCGTAAAGCACCGACTGTGCGCCCTTTATCACTTCCACACGTTCAATGTCATTCGCGTCAATCATTGACAATGAAGCGGTTAAATCGGTGGCGGTCTCAATCCTGTTGCCGTCAACCATGGTGACGAGACGGTCTTCGGTGAGTCCGCGCACATTGATGTTTTTCGCCCAGACACCGTCACCGCCCATGAAAATCCCAGGCTCGCCGCTGAGACCGTCGGCGACAGTGAAAGTCGGTCTTTCTTCAAACTTCAACGAGTTGACAACCGCGATGCTGATAGGAACATCCGTGATTTTTTTCTCAACCCTCAGGCTGCTTACAACGACATCTTCGAGTTTCACAATCGTGTCATTCTCAGAGTGTTGCACTGTCTGCGCATTGACTGCGCCGGCGCACATCGAAAAGACGACCGCGCCGATTTTCAAAAAACTTTTTTTCATTTCACTTAATTTTTAGCAAGGCCGATTTCACCTCGATGCCGTCAAGACGTCCGAGTTGTCCGGTCAAGGAGCCAATCTGGTCGGTGCTGCCTTCTAAAATAAGGGAAATGATGCTGTGGTTGTCGGCGCGCGGAAGCCCGATGCGCCCGATGATAATCTCGGCATGACGCGATATTATTTCGTTGACGCGTGGAGCCGCCATCCGGTTTTCGATTTCGATAATTACTGTTCCAAGTCTCTTTTCCATTAGAATAACCTCCGGTTTAGATTTTAAAAACTCCGTAACTTCTTCAACTTCAACGTATTGTCTTAATTTCAGTTTATTACGGCCTTCGTTGATTTAGTTCCGGCAAAAGTAAACAAAAAAATTATACAAATTGTTTATATCTCAAGGATAAAATATATTCGTGTTATTCGTAAAATTCGTGGTGATGGATTTGTTAAAAGAGTAGAGAGTAAAGTTAAAAGAGGAGTGTTGTGTGTATTATTCGTGTTATTCGTGAAATTCGTGGTGAAAAAAATAACTTTAGTGGTCAAAAATCACTACTTTTGCAAAATGAAAAAATCAATCCTGACATCGGTCATTTGTGTGCTGCTGCTTGCCATGTTATTTTCTTGCGGTAACAGTAATTCACCAGAGAAAAAGTCTCATTACGTCATTGCCTCTTTGCGCGGGCCGTCGTCGCTCGGTATGCTTCAACTCATTGACAGTCTGAATAATACAGAAAAATCCACGATTGAAATCGTGATTCTCAACGAGCCGCTTCAGGTCCGCAAGATGATGCTTGACGGCAGCGCCGATTTCGCAGTGCTGCCAACCACGATGGCGGCGTTGCTTTACAATAAAGGTGTTGATTACCGACTTGCCGCCATCTCGACATGGGGCACACTCTACCTATGCGGCAATGACACGACAATTCACACTTGGAATGACTTGAGACACAACAAGATACATCTGATGGCGAAAAACATGACACCAGATGTGCTTTTCCGTTATCTCCTGAAAAAAAACAGACTCGAGCCTTATCAAGACGTTGATTTGGATTACCGTTTCCCGAACCATATCGACCTTGCCAATGCGACAACGGCCGGCATTGCGCCGATGAGCGTTCTCTCTGAACCATATCTGAGTTATTCTATGATAAAAAATGACAACATCCACATTATCATGAGTTTACACGATGAATGGGAAAAAGTCGAAGGCTTTGAAATGCCGGAGACAGCGTTTATCTGCAAAGGTGAAATAATTGAAAACGATTCAGCGTTTGTTGAAAAAATCGTAAAAATATACGAAAAGTCAGCCGATTGGGTCAATGAAAACGCTGATGATGCCGCAGCCTTGGCCGTGAAATATGAAATTGTCGGCGACGAGAGTGCCGCCCGAAACGCCATTCCGCGCTCAAACTTGAGAGTTGAGCGTTCGGAAGATGTCAAAGACTTAGTAATAAACTACTTAAATGTATTTTACAAGATGGACTCAGCAATAATAGGAGGGAAGATGCCAGATGAGAAATTCTACTAAAAACATCATCATACTGGCTTCCGTCGCAGTGATGTTGATTCTTTGGGAAGTGGCCGCCTTACGCATTGATTCCGAACAGATTATGCCAGGGCCGGTTGCGACTTTGATTTCGACTGTCGGGCTTTTCGGTCAGAAAGGCTTTCTCGCCATCGTGTCAGCCACCGTACTCCGCGGCATTGTGGGGTTTCTCATCGCTGCAATTGCTGGGGTGATTTCAGGAATCATCGCCGGCATACACGAAGGCTTCAACGCATTCATGAAGCCATGGATTGTGGTGATGCGCTCAACGCCGGTCGTCGCCTTCGTCCTCCTCGCCTTGATTTGGTTCTCGCAGTCAACGGCGGTCTTCATTGCATTTCTGACAATGTTCCCGATGATTTTCACAAATGTAGTGGAAGGCATTCACAATGTTGACGGCAGGCTGCTTAAGATGGCCGAGTTATATAAAGTGAAGAAAATCAGAGTGATAAAATGGGTTTATGTGCCTGCAATAGCGCCGTTTATGGTCAGCGGTATCTCAAGTGCCATCGGCATCGGCTGGCGTGCAATCATAGTAGGGGAGGTTTTGAGCCAGCCGCGCTATGGCATCGGAAGCAGCATGCAACTCGCACAGATTCAGATGAGTGTTGACAAGCTTATCGCCTGGACAATCATCGCCGTATTGCTCGGTTTTCTTTTTGAAAAAATAATAAGACTTATTGAAAATGTTACAGTTAAGAGACATATATAAGGCATTTGGCGGCAGCGTCGTCTATAAAGATTTCAGCATCGCGTTCCGTGAAGGCGTCACGACATGCATCCTCGGACCGTCGGGCTGCGGCAAGACGACATTGCTCAATATCATCGGCGGTCTGCTCACCCCCGACTCCGGGTCGCTGCAAGGCTTTGACGGCAAACGTTTCGGCTATATTTTCCAGGAACCGAGACTGCTTCCTTGGAAGACCGTCAGACAAAACATTGAGTTTGTAACCGATGGCAAAGACACTGATGAGTTTTTAAAACTCGTTGATTTACAGCAGTCTGCCGACAAATATCCATCACAGTTGAGCGGCGGCATGAGCCAGCGTGTCTCCATCGCCCGCGCGTTGGCGGTAAGGCCCGACATCATCCTCATGGACGAGCCTTTCTCAAGCCTCGACAGCATCTTGAAGAAAAGCATCATCGACAGCTTCAAGAAAATTCTGGAGACAGAAAAAAAGACCGTCATCTACGTAACCCACGACATCGACGAAGCCATCACCGTGAGCGACGACATCATCGTTTTGAGCAAATCGCCAGTGAGAGTCGTTTTCTGGGAGAAAGACATCAGAAATCTGAAAAATGACGACATCAAAGGCAAAATCATCAATGTTCTGTAAGCTTTTCAAGGATTTCAAAACATCGTTGAAACATTTTTAAAATTTATTGCCATTTATTCGGAAAAATTGCTTAATTTTGTATGCTTATTTTTGACTAAAAAAATCACTGAATAAAATGGACAAGACGAAGGTATTATTCATCCACCAAGAGATTACTCCTTATCTCCCAGAGACACCGATGTCATTGATTGGCAGATACTTACCTCAATGGATTCAAGAAAGAGGGAAGGAAATACGCATTTTCATGCCACGATTCGGCAACGTGAACGAGCGCCGCAACCAGCTGCACGAAGTCATCAGGCTGTCGGGCATGAACATGATCATTAACGACACCGACCATCCTTTGATCATCAAAGTCGCATCAATTCAGAAAGCCAGAATCCAGATATATTTCATCGACAACGACGACTTTTTCACCAAGAGGAGATTCACTGTCGCAGAAAACAACGAGGAGTTTTACGAAGACAACGACGACCGTACTGTTTTCTTCTCGAGAGGAGTCATCGAGACGGTGAAGAAGCTGAACTGGCCGCCAGACATCATACACTGCCACGGATGGATCTCGTCGTTAGTGCCGGTTTATATCAAAAGAGCATTCAAAGACAACCCGTTATTCAGTGATTCAAAAGTCATTTATTCAATCTATGACGATGATTTCGAAGGCGCTTTCCGCAACGGCTACGACAAGAAAATCAAGATGCCTGGCATCATCGCCAAGGAGGTGAAATTCCTGAAAAATCCGACATACGCCAACATTCAGAAATCAGCCCTTGACTTCGCCGACGGCATCGTCATCGCAAGCCCGAAGATCAATCCTGATGTTGAAACATACGCAAGATCGTTAAATAAACCGATCCTTGAATACCAAGGAGAGGAAAATTACGTTGATGCTTACAACGAATTTTACGATAAGATTAAAGAACTATGACAAGACTTCGCATGCTGGCAATAACGTTGATTATTGCATTGGCTGGTTTCACATCATGCAAAAAGACACCAAAGGCCATCGGTGACAACCTGCAACCGCAAAGCAGCCTCATCAAGGTGTTCGCATCAGAAAGCCGCGACATCGTGACACTTACACAACATATTGATTCTCTGATTACAAGCACATCGACAACATTCCTCATCGGTGCCATGTATGAAGAAATATTCGGGCTGTCGTCCATGCAGACATTCACACAGGTCTCGCCGACAGTCATCGGACAGATTTGGGGTGACAACGCCGTCGCTGACTCCATAGTGCTTCAGCTCAGCTACAATGGCTATTATGGCGACACCACAACAGCCCAAAGGTTTCTCGTGAGAGAACTTGATGAGTCGTTCGAAGACTCGACAAAATACTACTCAAACACTCTGCTCGCCGTAAAGACAGCCCCCCTCGCTGATTACACCTTCAATCCACATCCGACACAATACAGTAACATCGATGACGACTCGCTCACAAAGGCAGTCCTGCGTATTCCGTTGAACGTCAGCCTCGGCCAGCATTTCATCGATAACGAAGAAAAGTTTGAGACGGTTGACGGATTCCTTGAGTTTTTCAAGGGACTGAACATCTCTTGCGAGCCAGACATCCCGACTCTCGGCTCATGCGGAGCGGTCTATTTCTTTGACGCGACAAACAGTTACACATACCTCAGACTGTATTACCACAACGACACAGACACATTGAGCTACGACTTCAACATCACATCGAACTGCATGCATTTCGGCAACTACAGCCACGACTACGATGCGGCGGGGGCACCGATAAATTTCAACGACTCAACCGACAGCCGTTACCTCTATGTCCAAGGCACCGCCGGCGTCATGACGTGGATCAAGTTCCCGAACATCGCCAAATGGGCCAAGTCGCTAAATTCCAACGTCCTCGTGAACGAAGCAAGGCTTATTCTGAAAGGCGCACCGGATGCGATAAACGGCGTATATAACGACACAGCGACTTTCACGCCACCGACACAGCTCATCATCGCAAAGAAAACCGGCGAAGGCACGTATTCAATCCTTGATGACCAATATGTCGGAGCGGAATATTTCGGCGGACAATACGACAGAAACAGCGGAACTGTGTATTTCAGGTTGAACAGCTATGTCCAAGACCTAATCACCAACGGTCCTGATGCGGAGAATCTGGGGCTTTACATCTATGTGAACGCCGGCTCTTACACACCACGCCGCTGGATCTTCAACGGCCCGGACTATCAAGACGAGAACAATCAAATCAGACTTGAACTTACATATTCACTAATTGACACTGAATAACAGACACTTATGAAAAAATTATTTTTAATACTTTGCGTTTTTTTAGGTATGACAGCACAAGCACAAGACAAAGAGACAATGGTTTTGTTAAAAACCAACCAAGGCGACATCACGGTGAAGCTTTATAACGACACACCAAAACATCGCGACAATTTCATCAAATTGGTTAACGAAGGGTGGTTCAACGGTTCACCTTTCCACCGCGTCATCAATAAATTCATGATTCAGGGCGGGCAGAACGCCGACGGACGCGTGGACCCGGGCTACACAATCCCGGCGGAAATAAAGCCGAACCACTATCATTTCAAAGGCGCACTCGCCGCAGCACGCATGGCCGACCAGGTGAACCCGAAAAAGAACTCGAGCGGCTCGCAGTTCTATATCGTTCAAGGCGATGTTTACACAGCCCAGAAACTTGAAAGATTCAGGGATTATTACGGAAAGACCTTCACCAAAGAAATGGTTGACGTCTATACCACACTCGGCGGCACACCACATCTCGACGGCGACTACACCGTCTTCGGCGAAGTTGTTGAAGGCCTCGAAATTGTCGATAAAATAGCAGCGGTACAGACCGGCTACATGGACGTTCCTGTCGAACCGGTCGTCATCATCACGGCTGAAATACTAAACAAATAAGCACCTCTATAACCGCGTAGCGGTTACATATCAGTAACATAAAAATGACAATAAGTTAGAAGTTACACATCAGTATGAAAGAGAAAATTGAACAGATATTGACGGAAGTCAAGGCGTTCCATGCCGACAGCAAAGAGGCATTAGAGAACTTCCGTATCGCTTATCTTAGCAAAAAAGGTGTCATCGCTGCACTTTTCAACGACTTCAAACAGGTCGCTCCAGAGATGCGCAAGGAAATGGGCATGAAGCTCAACGAACTGAAAAACGCCGTACAGGAGATCTTGGAGGAACAGCAGAAGCAGTTCGAGACGACGACAGACACAAAGAACGACCTCGACCTTTCCCTGCCTGCCGACAAGATGAACGGCTCACGCCATCCTTTGTCGATCGTGCGCAACGAAATCAACGACATCTTCAAGCGTCTCGGTTTCGTCATCGCCGAGGGCCCGGAGATTGAAGACGACTTCCATGTCTTCTCAGCATTGAATTTCCCTCCAGACCATCCGGCACGCGACATGCAGGACACATTCTTCGTGACGAAATCGCCAGACGTGGTGCTGCGCACACACACCTCAAGCGTGCAGGTGCGTGTCATGGAGCAGGGCAGGCTTCCGATCCGTATCATCGCCCCGGGAAGAGTGTTCCGCAACGAGGCAATATCAGCCCGCGCACACTGCATCTTCCATCAGATTGAAGGTCTTTACATCGACAAGAACGTCTCTTTTGCCGACCTCAAGCAGACACTTTATCATTTCGTCCAGGAATACTTCGGAGAAGGCACAAAGGTGCGTTTCCGCCCGTCATACTTCCCGTTCACCGAGACATCAGCCGAAATGGACATCTCTTGTAACATCTGCGGCGGCGAAGGCTGCAACATCTGCAAACACACCGGCTGGGTTGAAATCCTCGGCTGCGGCATCTGTGACCCTAACATCTTGAAAGCCTGCAACATCGACCCGGAAGAATACACCGGCTTCGCCTTCGGAATGGGCATCGAACGCATCGCAATGCTGAAATATCAAATCAATGACTTGAGAATGTTCTTCGAGAACGACATCCGTTTCCTCGAACAGTTCGAACAAGCCTGACTTTAGTTGAAAGTTAAAAGAGTAAAGTTAAAAGAGGCTGACGCGCATGAGTTGTACTTTATGCCTCAGTCTCTTTACTCTTTACTCTTTACTCTTTAATCTCTAATCTCTAACCTTAACGAGTTCGATTTCGTGAATCTCGATGTCCTCAAGCAGATTGTCGATTTTCCTGGTTTTCTCAACATCAACATTATAAACTAAGATGACACCAGGAATCTGTTTGATCTTTGATGTTATCGCCTGATAGCTATCTTCGGTGATGAAATTGCGTATGACAATGAGATAATCTGTCGGCAGCGGCAATTTTATCCATTTCGCCTCTTCATTTACAAGTCCCACCAAATTGAAAGCGTTGCTGTTTTCACCGCCATCATAAAGATAGAACGAAAACGGCTGTCCGTCTTCATTAATGATGTCGGAATATTTTATAAGATTGATTTTCAGCACATTATTAATATGCCAGGCGAGTTTGTAGTCTTCAAGGTGACTGTTGATGCCGATGATTCTGATGTCGTCAAAAGGCTCGACGACGATTTTGTTTTTTTTCTTAACCATGATATATTGTGTTTTTAAAGTCCCTCTTCAAGGATGTGCCAGGTCTTTTCCGAGGCAAGCTGTTCGGCACCTTTTATCGAATAGTCTGATGCCTTCGCGTAAGCCTTGCCGTCGATAAACACCTGAATCTCATAGAGTCTGTCGTAGCTGTCGCCTTTCGTGCTGATGACCTTATAATCAATATGGTGTTTTCGTTTCTGCGACCATTCAAGGATTTTGCTCTTGAAATTGACTTCGTTTTTCTCGATATTTTCAATGTCAAGATGCAGTTTTATGACGTTATCGACAATTATCTTATAGGTGAAATCATAGCCTTTATCGAGGAAGACGGCGCCGGTGAATGCTTCAAAGGCATTGCCGCCGATGCAGCGGAATTTCCCGTGGCTGTCGTGTGACTTGACGTAAGAGATCTTCTCTTCAAAACCGAATTTCTGCGAAAGCTTGTTCAACGAAGCGCGGCTGACGATACGCGAGCGCATCTCGGTGAGAAAGCCTTCCTGTTTTGTAGGGAATTTCCTGAAAAGATATTCGGCAACGACCGAGCTTAAGACGGCATCACCAAGATACTCGAGACGTTCATTGCTGACCGTGACACCGCTTAAAATCTTGGAACACATTGACTTATGAGTGAAAGCCAACTGATACAGCGTGATATTACGCGGATAGAATCCAAAGACATTGCGGATAAAACACGCCAAGTCACGGTCGGATTTATTACGATAACGTAAGAGTTCAAACATTACTGGAACTTCTTGAAGACTATGCAAGCGTTATGACCGCCAAAGCCAAAGGCATTGCTGATGGCATAGTCAACGGTTCTTTTCTTTGGCTTCCAGAAAGTGAAATCGAGTTTCGGGTCAATGTTCGGGTCGTCGGTGAAATGATTTATTGTAGGAGGCACGGTATCGTTTTTGCACGCCAAAATCGTTGATATTGACTCTATTGCGCCGGCACCGCCGAGGAGGTGTCCTGTCATTGACTTGCCGGAATTTATTGAGATACTGTAAACGTGTTCACCGAAAACATCCATTATTGCTTTCACTTCCGGCAGGTCGCCGGCAGGAGTTGATGTGCCGTGGGTGTTGATATGGTCGATTTTTTCAGGAGTGATTCCTGCATCTTCCAAGGCGCGTCTGATGCTCATCGCGGCGCCGAGTCCATCAGGGTGCGGGGCTGTCATGTGGTAAGCGTCGCCGGAGACGCCGCATCCCACCACCTCGCCGTAAATCTTCGCGCCGCGGGCGAGAGCGTGTCCGAGTTCCTCAAGTATGAGGCAGCCGGCGCCTTCACCCATCACGAAACCGTCACGGTCAGCGTCGAACGGACGTGACGCCGTCTTCGGGTCGTCGTTGCGGGTGGACAGGGCCTTCATGGCCTCAAAGCCGCCGACACCGATTGGGCATATAGCCGCTTCAGAGCCGCCGACAACCATCACAGGAGACTTTCCGCTGTGGATATAGTTGTAACCTTCTATTATAGAGTTGGCAGACGACGCACATGCCGAGACCGTCGCGAAATTGGCACCACGGAAACCATTTTTTATTGAAATGTGACCTGCGGCGAGGTCTGGTATCAGCCTCGGAATGATAAACGGGCTTAAACGCGGCGTTCCGTCACCCAAGACAAAGTCCTTGACATCATTGTAAAGACTGTCAATGCCGCCAATGCCAGACGCAAAGATAACACCGACTTCATCAAAATCGGTGTTATCCTTGTCGATGCCTGAATCTTTGATAGCCTCGTCAGACGCGACAATGGCGAACTGAGCGAAACTGTCGAGTTTTCTCGCCTCTTTACGGTCGAAATATTGCAACGGATCGAAGCCCTTCACTTCGCACGCAACGCGGCATCTGAACTTCGACGCGTCAAAACGTGTTATCTCGCCGGCACCGCTGACACCGTTAAGCAAACCATCCCAATAGTCAGCGACGTTATTGCCTATCGGTGTGATAGCACCAAGCCCGGTTACTACAACACGCTTATAATCCATGAGTTATGCTTTGTGTTCCTCAATGTATTTAACTGCATCACCAACAGTCACAATGTTACCTGCCTGATCATCAGGAATCGCAACATTAAACTCCTTTTCAAATTCAAGAAGCAATTCAACTGTATCGAGGGAATCTGCACCTAAATCTTGCGTAAAACTCTTTTCCAATGTGATTTCTGACTTCTCAACCGCCAACTTGTCAGCGATGATTGATACGACTTTTTCTGTAATTTCTGACATTTTCAATAGTTTTTATTTATAATACTTTTTTCTGCTCAAAGAAAAACTCAGCAAAGGTAATTCATTTTTTCACACCATGACAATTTTTTTTGAAATATTTTATTCTCATTTCTTTAAAAATATGATACTCAATATTTTACGAAAAATATTTTTTGAATCAAAAATTTATATTTTTAAATTATTTCCAAAATTCAAGAATTTTCAAACTGTTTCAAAAAAAAGCAGTACTTTTACAACCTTAAAAAGTCAGATTATTTTACAAAATATCATTAAAATTTGATAAAAAAGCATAGAGATGATAACTCCAGACAAACCTAAAATTTTTCTCATTGACGCGTACGCATTGATTTACAGGGCTTTTTTCGCCTTGAACAAAAAACCAAGAACCACTTCAAACGGATTCAACACCTCTGCCATCATCGGATTTCTGAATGCGCTCTACGATGTTTTGAAAAACGAGCGTCCGAGTCATATCGGCGTAGCTTTCGACCTCGGCGCACCGACGTTACGCACCGAGAATTTCTGCGATTACAAGGCGAACAGAGATGCCATGCCCGATGAACTCCGCGCATCGATACCTTATATAATGGAAATTATCAGGGGCTTCAACATCCCTATTTACGCAGTGGAAGGCTACGAAGCCGACGACGTCATCGGGACGCTCGCCAAGAAAGCGGAGAAAGCCGGCTATCTGACTTACATGATGACGCCCGACAAGGATTTCGGGCAGCTTGTAAGCGACAGCACCTTCATCTTCAAACCGGCGAAGTCGGGTGAAGACCCGAAAATTCTGGGACCGAAAGAAGTATGCGAAAGATACGGCATCAATGAGCCGACACAACTCATTGACATTCTCGGACTTTGGGGCGATGCAGCCGACAATATCCCCGGCATTCCGGGAGTGGGCGAGAAAACCGCCTCGAAGTTCGTGCAGGAATACGGCTCGATGGAAAACCTCATCGCACACGCCGACGAACTGAAAGGCAAACTGCAGGAAAACGTCAGAAACTTCGCCGAACAAGGCCTGATGTCGAAAATGCTCGCCACAATAAACACTAATGTGCCCGTAGATTTCAATATTGATGAACTCGCAGTCAAAAAGCCTAATATTCAAGTTCTTACACAAATATTCGACGAACTTGAGTTCCGCGGTTTCGCAAAAAGAATGCTTGACGACCTAAATGTGATGCACGCACAAAACGACAATCCATTTGCGCAAGTCACAGCGAAAGCCAAGACAAAACCTCAGGAACTTGACCTTTTCTCACAATTTGACGAACCCGATGTCCAGACCTTCGAGCGTGAGTCGGTACAGCTGCCGACAAAATCAACAGCCAAAACAATAAAACATGATTATCAATTAGTTGAAACGCCAAGACAGATTGATTCTCTTATTAAATTGCTCAATAATTACGACGTATTTTCTTTCGACACAGAGACGTCAGGACTTGATATATATTCGTCGGAAATCATCGGGATGTCGTTTTCCGTCAAGGCGCATGAAGCCTATTATGTCGTGATGCCCAACGACTTTGAAAAGACGAAACAGATTCTCGAACTGTTCGTTCCTTTGTTTTCCGACAAGGGGAAAACACTCGTCGGACAGAACATAAAATTTGATATGTCGATGTTGTCGCGATATGGCATCTCGTTGAAAAACAAACTGTTCGACACGATGCTCGCGCATTATCTCATCGATCCGGAACAGCGTCATAACATGGATTATCTTGCCGATGTCTATCTGAATTACGATACGATACGCATGGAGGAACTCATCGGAAAAGGCAAGTCACAGATAAGCATGAAGATGGTTCCCGTCGGGCAGCTCAAGGAATATGCCGCCGAAGACGCCGACATCACATATCAGCTCTATGAGGTTTTCAAACCAATTCTTACTGAGAATCAACTGAATAAACTCTTTGAGGAGATTGAGATGCCGCTTGTTGAGGTGCTTTCGACCATGGAATGCAACGGCGTAAAGATTGACAGCGAGAACTTGAGACAGATCAGCGAGCAGCAGGCAAAAGACATCAAAGAGATTGAAAATCAAATATATGAGAATGCAGGAAAGAGATTCAACATCGGCTCACCGAAGCAGCTCGGCGATGTGCTTTTCGATGACCTGAAGATTAAGGCTCCGTCGAAAAAGACCAAGTCGGGACAATACCCGACGGGTGAGGAGGTGCTTCAGAAAATCATTAACGCCCACCCCATCGTCCCGATGATTCTCGACTGGCGCGGATTGTCGAAACTGAAATCAACATACGTCGATGCTCTTCCCGAGCTGATAAATCCTATCGACGGTCTTGTCCACACCTCTTACAATCAAGCGGTTACCGCCACCGGGCGGTTGAGTTCAACGAACCCGAACCTTCAGAACATCCCGGTACGCACCGACAAAGGCAAGGAGATACGCAAGGCTTTTGTGCCGCGCGACGAGAACCACATACTCCTCGCCGCCGACTACTCGCAGATTGAGCTTCGCATCATCACGCACCTCAGCGGCGACACCGCCATGACGGAGGCTTTCCGCGAAGGCCTCGACATCCACGCGGCGACGGCGGCACGCGTATATGGCGTCAAACTGGAGGATGTCACAAAAGACATGCGCCGCCGCGCCAAAGCCGTCAACTTCGGCATAATATACGGGATGTCGGCATTCGGCTTGGCGGAACGCTTGGACATCAGCCGTCTCGAAGCGGCGGAAATCATCAAGAACTACTTCCGCGAATACGCCGGAATACAAGAATACATAAACAAAACCATAGAGTTCGCTAAACAAAACGGCTACGTCGAGACCATGTTCGGCCGCCGCCGCTACCTGCGCGACATCAACACGTCGAACAACGTCATGCGGCAGTTCGCCGAACGCAACGCCATCAACGCGCCGATTCAGGGAAGCTCCGCCGACATGATAAAAATAGCGATGGCGAATATTCATAAAGAACTTAAAAACAGAAACTTAAAATCAAAGATGATTCTTCAAGTACACGATGAACTTGTCTTCGACACCTGTCTTGACGAACTTGATGTTGTCAAAGAAATAGTCAAAGACAAGATGGAGAACGCGATAAAGCTCAACATACCCGTCATCGCCGAGCTGAACACTGGCGAGAACTGGCTTGAAGCGCACTAATTAGGAAAAAGGTGAAAGGTGAAAGGGTTTTAGGACCCCATCCACCTTTCCACCTTTCAACCTTTCAACCTTTTAACCTTTTAACCTTTTAACCTTTCAACCTTTTAACCTTTCAACCTTTCAACCTTTTAACCTACCATGGCAGAACACAATGAAACAGGGGCTTTGGGCGAGAAGCTCGCGCGTGACTTCCTCATCGCCAAAGGGTATCAGATCTTGGAGCAGAACTGGGTCTGCGGCCACAAGGAAATAGACATCATCGCCAGGGACGGCGACGAGCTTGTAATCGTTGAAGTGAAAACGCGGAAGGTGCCGGTCATCGTTGAGCCGGAGGAGACCATCGACCGTTACAAGCAGCAATTTCTGATTTGGGCGGCCAATGCCTACGTCGAACGCAACAGGCTCGACATCGATGTGCGCTTCGACATCGTGGCGGTTGTCATCGACCACAACAACGAACACAGGATCGAGCACACGGAAGACGCGTTTTATCCGGTGGGGAGATGATTTTGTATTCTCAAACTCCTAACCACATCAAACTCCTTTTCCCTCACCACGAATTTCACGAATAATCCGAATAAGACACTCAACACCTCTCTTTTAACTTTACTCTTTACTCTTTTAACAAATAAGTCACCACGAATTACACGAATAACACGAATTATTCTTATCTTTGCCGCCGTGAAAAACATTCTCGCCATATTGTCAGCAATCGTTGTCTTCGCCTCGTGTTCCGACAGGGCGGGCGGCTGGCATCCCGCGCCGGAGCTGCGGACGGCGCACGAGCTGATGCAGGAACGGCCCGACAGCGCGTTGAAGGTTCTGGTTGGTTTCGACATCGCCGACAGCACGAGCCGCTCAGTCGTAAATGAATACCAGATACTTGTGGCGGAGGCGCTTTACAAGAACGATTATCAGCAAACCAACGCTCAGGCCGTCATTGACGCAGCGGCATATTACGACAGCGTCTTTGAGAAATATCCGGAGAACAGCGGCCTCGCCTTCGAGACGGCGCGGGCGCATTACTACAAGGCCGTCGGCGAGACGGAGGACGACGACATCGTGGCGGCGTGCGCCGACTACCTCAAGGCCGCCGACATCATGGAGGAGGCATTCCCGGAGATTGCGAAGGCGGCGAGGAAGGGAATGATGGGTGATTATAATTACGAAAGGACAAGATTTATCTGTCTGGTTTATAACAGAATAGGTGATTTGATGCTGAGCGAATCGTTCTGTGAGCCGGCTGTCGAAAATTTAAAAAAATCACTGTCCTATGCACGTCTGACCGGCAATGCGGAAACAGAAGCAAACATCCTTAAGCACATTGGTAATGCGTATTACCTCGCCGAAGAACCTGACAGTGCGATGTCGTATTACAAAAAAACGCTCGTTACCGGAAGCGAATTCAAAAACATCTGCGAGGAAGTTATAGCCACGGTTGCATTCTTGTACAACGACGACGGCAAGGCTGATTCCGCAAAAATGCTGTTGAGGGGCAACATGTCATCAAGAAACGGCAATGTGATAATTAAAAACTCTTTGGTCATGGGCAATATTTTTTATGATGAATGTGAATACGACTCCGCAGCATATTATTACTCAATATGTTTTGAGAACGGCAACGAGCAGACCAGGATGTCGTCCGCCCAGAGACTGAGTTCAATATACGACAGAAAAGGTGAAGCAGACCGCGCAGCTTTTTACAGCCGGTATGCGACAGAGAATGCCATAAAGGAGATAAACCGCAGCACAAAGGCCAAGGAAATTGTCGTGTTCTACAACAGTTACAAGGAGAAAAAGCAGAGGATGGAGACAATCCGCTTGACCGTCCTGTATTCGGTCGTCACGCTGATAATCGCCGGCGTGGTTTTCGCGGTAAGGAGCATCATGCACCGCAGGCAGAAGGTGCGGCTCTCGGCCGAGATAGCGACGAGCAGGATGCTCATCGACGATGTCAACTGGCGGCTCTCGGTCACAAGCGGCAAACTCGAAAGCGCACGGCGGAAGATAAGCGAGCAGCATGACGCCATAAAATCGAAGGAGGAGGAAATCGACAGCATACGGCAATCGGCAGCCGGACCGAATACCGAAGAACGTCTGCGTTCCTTCCGCGCCTCCGATATATGCGCCACCGTAATGTCGCGCATCAATGAACTTGACGCAAGAGAAATCAAACTCACCGAACTCGAACCGCTCACAAGCAGCGAACTTTCGGAGCTGCGCCGCGCCGCCGACAACTGCCTCAACAGATTCACTGGCAGGATGATGAAAAAGTTCCCCCAGCTGAACAGCGACGACATCACATACATCTGCCTCTACCTGCTCGACATATCCGACAACGCCATAGCAGGCCTCATGGACAAAAACGCAAACACAGTGTGGTACAGGGCTAAAAAACTGCGCTCAATTTTGGATATATCCCCTAAGGAAAGCATCAGCCATACACTCTATTTGTTTATTTAACATGCTGTAATTCAAGTTGTTGACTGATTTTATTGAATAATTTTGAATGATTAATTTGAGACAAGCTAAAAAAATCGGCATAATTTTGCACCAAAATTCAAACAAATACCATTATGGTAAGAAAAACAACTTTAATCATTCTGGCGGTGCTTTTAGGCACAGCTGTGTTGGCCAAGCCAACAAACTCTGACGTTACCGCAGAACCTGTACGAATCATGTCAATTATATCCAATGATTCGAATAACAAGTCTTCAGAACCTATCTCCGCCTCCATCGACGGCCACGCGCTAACCATTTACATCAACGAGAACGTGGGCATAGCGCACATCGTCGTCACCAACTCGAACGGCGTCTATATCGACCGCGACAACATCCTTCACACGCCCGACATGGCGACGCTGCTCATCGAGGACGAGGGCTTCTACACGGTGACGATAACACTGAACAACGGCGATGTTTATTATGGTGATTTCATGGTGACAGAGTAATACTTTTAATCTACAGATATGAATCCAAATCACATAGCAAGACGTTTTGAAGGAAAAGGCAACATTTTCAAAAATTTTCTGCGCGATGTTGCGGTTTCCGGAAATAATAAATATCTTTGCCGTGCGTTTTTGAAGTTGGCCATTGTGGAGGATGGCATGAACAAGTTCATTGGGTGGAGCCTCTGCAACGGCTGATGGCTGCAATGTCGGTTGCAGCGGCGATGACAGTAAGACAACGACGGGCTGCCGCACAAAAAGCCCGCGTGCCATGGGAAGTACGAATGTTAAATCTTAAAAAAGACTAAAATGAAAAAGAATAGAATTTTCGTCATTGTCGCATTATTGGCAGTTATAGTTTCAAGCGTGGTCGTGTTCCAGGCATGTAGGAAAAAAATTGTTGAAAAAAACTACAGAAATAATGAAAACGTTATTTCTGCATCATCCACCAGTGATATTGAAGAATATCTTCTTAATCTGAGAAAACGCATGAAAACCGCAGCAAAAGACGGAGAGACAATATCGTTGTCAGATGCTGAATGGTGTCTTTCGGCATTGGAAAATTTTGGATTTTGTGACGGAAGCAAACGTTCTGATGAGATGATTGTTGACACATTTTACACGACAATAAACGTCATAAACAATAATGTAACACTTTATGATTTGAATTTGGTTTACGAAAACAACAAGAAGGACATCCTAAATAAATTTAATTCGTTGAGCAGTGATGACAAGAACATTTATTTGATAAATTGCCACATTGATACGCTGGCAAAAGAAGGAACTACCAGGGTGACCACCGTTACCAGCATGCGCAATGGTGGCTCAACGATAGGAAATCCAATGCGTTTTGGGCCAACAGATTATTGGTATGACTTCGATTTAAGGGGGAAGTGTGGACCATACGAGGGACAATGTGTTGGCAGGGATGCCACAACAGAAATGCGATTAAAAGTCATGGCAAATATCGGATCTTACGCTTGCATTCATGGAAGGATTTTTTACAGTAATATATCTGAGGCGTATGCTGGACCTTACGAATTTAGTCAAATTTTGGGTGACTGTGATGATAGTCCATATCCACCTGATTGTATATATACAAATTATGAATCATCTTACAGATGTGTTACCCCTGAAGAGTTAAATTGGTACCTTGATAGAATCTTATTTTTTCTGGATGTTTTCAACGAAGACGGTAGTTCATTGATAAATGTTGATGTTGAGCGAGATTATTGGGTCGGTGACGCTTTATCTGGAAATAGTTTTATGTTATTGGATTTAACCTATGCAGATGTAAATTGCACACAAACACCGATGGATATATAGTTACTTTAAAATGCAGAAAAACATGCCTAACATTATCACAAAAGCCACAGTCATGATATACGCAATGGCAGCCTCCTTGTTGGCGTATAGCCAAAACACATTTGAGCGAGTGTTTGACGATTTCGGCGATTCGGAAATAAGGGCCGCCATTGAGACATCTGACAACGATTTCATCTTTTCAGTTACTAGGGAAGGAACAATTGCGGCAAACGATTTACTGATGAAAGTGTCATCAAAAGGAGAATTGATTGCGACTTTGGATTGCGAAATTGCAGATGGATACCTAAGGTATCTTGGGCTGTTTGAACACCCTGAATTGTGCGATACTTTTTTAGCTCCAGCACTTGTCTGTGATGGGCAAGCCGCAAGGGAAATCTCCATTGTTTCGTTTGACAAAGACCTCAAAGTGATTGATGAAAAACGGGTTGTGTTTGCTGATATAATTGCCGACCTTTCGCCTGTGGTGCTTCCATCTGTAACAGTCTATGGTAGAGAAATTGCCGTGGCAGCCCATGTCCTGCTTGATGACCACAGCTATGCCCAATTTTACGTCCGCATGAATATTGATGGATTGCTGTTGTATGAAGGCTTGGATTACAAGTACAATACAATAAGTTTTTTTGTATCAAGCATATCTCTGATTGACGAGCATAATAAGCACTTCGCTGTTCTTAATCAGGCAAGTTTTCAGGGAGGCCATCAATTATTTGTTGAGACACTTGATTCGACCATGTGTGTTGAAAAATCACAAATGCTTAAGTATGACAACTCTGGCGGTCAGGATTACGTTTCTTATTGTCCATTCGACACACCCATATTGAAATCATTGAATGATACAACTATAGTGGCAAACGTTATGACTGATGTTTTTAAAAGTAATGGGGAAATCTATCATGGCAACTGCCTCGTCAGTTTAGACCACAACCTGACAACGACAGGAACTTCACTCTACTTTTATGATAAGGTTAACACTGCCGTGAGATTGCCATTACGCAGTTCATTTGACATTGGAGATGATTGTTTGGTTTCCTGTTCAGTCATAAATTGGTACAGTAATCATCCTATGTACAAAACTCAATGTCTGGTTACAAAATACGACGCCGAAATGAATGTGGTGTGGCAAAGGTTTGTAAACAAGAAAGAAGGATATTATTATCCTCATTTTGTACTTGGAACTGAAGATGGTGGAAGTCTTATTGCAGGATATTCCTGTGATTTGAGTTACCAGCACGGATATTCATACATCCTCAAGACTGATAGTGATGGCTATCTTTCCATCAACGAGCTTGACGATTTGGAAATAAAGCCAGTTGCGGTTTATCCCAATCCGTGTACGACCAACGTCAATGTTGAAGTCTCACCAGACGTAAAGATTGAAAACGTCAGCCTCTTCGACATCTCCGGCCGCCTCGTCAAGGCTCAGCAGTCGGACTTCGGGAGCATCGACATCAGCGGCCTCGCGCCGGGGATGTATGTGATGAAGGTCACGCTCGACGACGGGAAGGTGTTTGAAGAGAAGATTGTGAAGGAATAGGATTCTCCAGAAAGCAACGGCAACAAGGGAAATTGACGCAGCCACGTCTTTTAGTGAAAAACTCATGAAGATTAGAGTGAAGAGTGAAGAGTGAAGAGTGGAGTTTTGAGAGTGGAGTTTCAAACTAACTCAACTCTCAACTCTCAACACTTCAAACTTAACGAAAAAATAACTCCACTCTCCACTCTCAACACTCCAAACTTTTTTGTATTTTTGCAGTTCGGATGAAATGGTTACCAAATGACATCGCCTCACGGCGGTCGTTTGGCAGCCATTTTTCGTAAACAATTAAAAACCAACATTTATGAATAAGGAAATAATTATTTTTCAGACAAACGACTCCAAGAAAATAGAGGTCGTTTTTGAAGACGGGACGATCTGGCTGACGCAGGCGCAGATGGCGGAGTTGTTCCAGCGCGACAGAAGTATCATTACGAAACATATCAAAAATGTTTTCACGGAGACAGGGCTTGAAGAAAAAAGCAATGTGCGTTTTTTGCACATTGCAATTTCAGACAAACCGGTGAAATGCTTCAGTTTCGACGTGATAATTTCAGTCGGAAACCGAGTGAAATCTTCAAACATTAATCAGTTCAAAACCTGGGCTGAAGACGTGATGAAGGCACGCACCTCAAGCCTGATGATTCCCGACAACTCAATCAGAAATCTTATCAAAATCATTAGAAATCAACAGGTTATGCTCGACTCCGACTTGGCGGTTCTTTATGGCGTTGACACAAAAGTATTGAATCAGGCGGTGAGCAGAAACATCGAAAGATTCCCCGAGGACTTCATGTTTCAGCTGACTTGGGAGGAGTGCGAAAACTTGAGATCACAAATTGTGACCTCAAGTTTAAGGTCACAAATTGTGACCTTAAACTCAAAACAAGGACAACATATCAAGTATCTTCCTTACGCCTTCACCGAGCAGGGTGTCGCCATGCTTAGCGGTGTCCTTCACTCGCCGACGGCAGTCGAAGCCAACATCAGAATCATGCGGGCGTTCGTCGGGATGAGACATTTCATCAAGGTTTATCATCTCGGAGCATCGCTGAAGGACTTAGGCAGGAAATGGTTCGCGTTCTCAATCCTGAATTTCACGAAGGAGGAAATACTCATAAGATTGAGATGAAATTTCACTTCAGCCTCTTCTCCAATCTTCTTTCCCAGACCAAAAGCAGCGACATCGCCCAGCGCGAGAGGAGCATCCACAGGAAACTGCCGCCAATGGCTGTGAAGAGCAGCAGGTCTTCGAGGTTGCTGTGCGACACGCAGATGTGATGGTTCAAAAGGTCGTTCTCCTCTTTCGTCGTCGTGCCTTGCTCCGCTTCGTCAATCATGATAGCGGCACCGTAGGCGAGACCTAAAGTATTGGCTATCAGCCACAGAAACGCCGTGCGCGGCGGTAGCCCGAAGAAAAGCATCACAGGCTTCAGGAAACGCGCTATGGCCTCGATGATGCCGAACTCCTTCAGGATCCTTTGCAGCAACGTCAGTGCATAGACCAGCACTATCATCAGGCCGACGGTCTTCAAGGTGCGCAAAGCCCAGCTTTTGAGCATTTCCACGAAAGCGACATTATCCGCCGAGACGACCTCCGATGCGCCGCCCCCGAACTGTCCGGGCATTATCCTGTTCAAAACGAAAGCCAAAAGAAACGCCGACAACGTCCTGACAATCACCATCCTCGTGAAAGAAGAGCCGGTCTTGTGCTGCACCGTCGTCTCGACAATCATGTTATGCGAGCAGAGCACCATCACCGCAAGGATTGTGGCGGAGCGCATGTCGAGATGCAGTGTAGTCATCACCGCCATCGCGGTGTAACAGTTCACGAAATAGCCGGAGACGTAGGCGAGAGCCGCCTCACCTGGAAGCCCGAAGCTCGAAAACACAGGCGTCAGCCATCTCGAAATCATGTCGATAACGCCGAAGTATTGCAACAGCATGATGCCGAACGACACGCCGGTCATTATCTTCACGAGCCACCATATCGTCTTCAGCGCGCCCGGAGTGGCAGAGCGGACACACGAAAGCATCCGCCCTAAAATCGTATTGTTGTTTTGTTCTACCATGTTACGGATATGTAACCGCTACGCGGTTTCTGTATCACTGCTTATCCCTTAATTGATTCGTAAAATTCGTGTCATTCGTGGTGATTACTTCGTGTCATTCGTGCAATTCGTGGTGATCAATTCGTGGTGATTGTCATTTCATCGATGAGCCGTGTGCACCCCGCGTATTTGTCAATCAAAAACAGCACGTAGCGGATGTCAACGCTGATGTTCTTGCAGATTGACGGGTCGTAGATGAGGTCGCTCATCGTGCCTTCCCATGTGCGGTCGAAGTTGAGTCCGAGCAGATGTCCGTCGGCGTTCAAAATCGGCGAGCCGCTGTTGCCGCCCGTCGTGTGGTTGCCGGCGATGAAGGCGACATGCATCGTGCCGTCGGCGTCGGCGTAACGGCCGTAGTCCTTCGCCTCGTAAAGCTCGCGCAGTCTGTCGGTCACGACGTAATCGTAGATGTCTGGGTTCTCCTTCTGCATGATGCCATCAAGGGTGGTGAAGTGTCTGTAGTTGACGCCGTCCTTCGGCTTGAAGCCGCCGACCTTGCCGTAAGTCACCCTCAACGTGAAGTTCGCGTCGGGATACATGTTCCTTTCCGGGAACACCTCAGGTATCATCTTCATCTGGCCTTCCATATAGACGCGGCGCAGCGACTTGATCTGCCTGTTGCAGGCGACGTAATTGTCCCTCACATTCTCCCTGTAGAACGAGAGCATGTCCTCGAAGGCGAGAACGGCCGGGTCCTTCGCTATTTTCTTTGCGTCTGAAACCTTGAAATTGTCGAGAAGACTGTTCACTTTCTCTTCGGAGACGAACATCGTCTTCCCGAAAAGATAATCGACGTAAGCCCTGACATCGCCTTTGTATTTCGTATCGATGTCATTCAGCAGTGCCGGACGGAAATCGGCAGGCTGCGCTGCGCGGTAAGCCGTGAGCATCGCCGACGCCACCTCCTCGTCGATGGGCTGGTGGTAATCCTTGAAAAATGACTTTGATAAATTACGCAATTCATTGACAATCTCTTCAATATCTTCTTTCGGAGTGTCTTTCGTGACTTTTGCGAGTTCCCTGAAGTTGGCGGCAAACTCGATGAGTTCTATCGAGAGGCCGGCTTCGGTGAAGTAGGTGTAAGCCATGCGGTATTTCTCGAAGTCGCCATAGACCTCGTTGAAATTTTTCAGCAGGTTCATGTAAGGGGCGCGGCTGCGGCTCTTGTAGCACCATTCCATGAACGACTCCTCGAAAGCCTGTTTCTTCTCCACGCCGTGGAAGCTGCGGATGCCTTCGGTGACGCCCATCCATTTCTTCCATCCGTTGCCGAGGCCGGCGTGCTTGCTGGCGTACTGTATGCGCACCTTCGGGTCTTTCTCCTGGTATTTGTTGTAGATGTCGAGTATCTGTCCGCGGAGGTCAACGATGACGGGATAGACTACGTTGGCTTCCTGGTTGACGGCCACCGAAGGGAGGTATTCCGTCGTGCGGGCGGGATAGCCGAAGACGAAGGTGAAGTCGTTCTCGTTTGCGCCTTTCAGTGATATTGTGAAATGATAATCTGGTTTGTAAGGGACGTTGTTCTCGTCATATTCGACGGGTTTCCCTTCCGGGGAGACGTATATCCTGAAGATGGAGAAGTCGCCTGTGTGACGCGGCCACACCCAGTTGTCGGTGTCGCCGCCGAACTTGCCGATGTTTGACGGCGGTGCGCCGACCATGCGGATGTCTTTGAAGACCTCGTTGTAGATTGCGAAGAACTGGTTTCCTTCGTAGAACGGCTCTATCGTCACCTCGTATTCTGTTTCTTTCTGGAGCAGTTCGGTGAGGCGTTTGACGTTGGCGTTGACGGTGCTGTCGCGTTGTGCGTCGGTCATCTCTCGTGTTACATTATAAAGGATTTTCTCGGTGACGTCGCGCATCTCTTTCATCATCGTGGCGGTGAGGCCCGGGCAGGCGAGTTCTTCCTGTTGTGTCATGGCCCAGAAGCCGTCGGTGAGGTAGTCGTGTTCGACGGTGGAGTGGCGTTGTATCCAGCCGTAGCCGCAGTGGTGGTTGGTCAGCAGCAGCCCCTGGTCGCTGACGAGCTCGCCGGTGCAGCCGCCGCCGAACAGCACGACAGCGTCTTTCATCGAGCTGTGGTTCATCGAGTAGATGTCATCGGCACTGATTCTCATGCCCATCTCCTGCATCTCCTTCTCGTTTTTCTGGAGGAGAAGCGGTATCCACATGCCTTCGGCACGCACGTTGCCGGCAAACATGACGGATGCGATTAATGTCAAAAAGATTCTCTTCATAGTAGTTATGTTACTGATATGCAACCGCTGTGCGGTTATAGTTGAACTTAATTTTTTAAATTGTTTGAAGTTGCAAAAATATGAAAAAAGTTTATACGGAAATCCATGAAATTCCCAACTACCTGAAACTCCTTTTATCTCGTGGAATCGCCGCATCATGCTGCAAACACGGAAGCAAACGCCATTAATGGCAAAGCGACGGCAATGCAGATTACCGTCGCTTTTGTACATCCTCAGGGATTCGAACCCTGGACCCATTGATTAAGAGTCAATTGCTCTACCAACTGAGCTAAGGATGCATCTTTGATTTCGGGTGCAAAAGTACTGCTTTTTTTTTAATGTACAACATTTTTTTTTATTTTTTTATATCCCTATTGATATTCAGCATTTTTTTGTACTTTTGCAACCTCATTAAGGTTCATTTTTTATGAGAATAACAGGTTTTACATACGTCAGAAATGGTATTAATTACCAATATCCATTCGTCGAATCAATAAAATCGGCACTTACTATTGTCGATGAAATGATTGTGGTTGTGGGCGATTCGACCGACGGGACGCGGCAGGCTGTTGAAAATATTAACTCTGAAAAAATCCGTATCATCGACTCGGTATGGGATATGGACCTTCGCAAAGACGGGAAAATTTTCGCCATTCAGACAAATATCGGTCTTCTCGAAGCAAAAGGCGACTGGCTGCTACACATCCAAGCTGACGAGGTTCTTCATGAGTCGGCCAGGGAACAGATAATAAAGTATATGGAAATCGCCGACAAATACGATGACATTGACGGCCTGCTCTTCCATTACTATCACTTTTGGGGCGACTATAATCACATCCGTACGACACGCGAAGTCCATCCTTACGAAATAAGAGCCTTCAAGCCTAACCGTAATGTCTTTTCATATAAGGATTCACAAGGTTTCAGGAAATATTCATCTTACGAGAATTATCTCGCAGGCGAGAAAGGTGAAAAACTGAAAGTCATTGACTGTGGGGTCATGATTTATCATTATTCATATTGCAGGAATCCGAAGTTAATGCAGCAAAAGACCAAGTTTTTCGCAAGATTCTGGCATAATAATGAAGAACTTGATGCAAAATTCAAAGAAGCTGACTTCGATTATAATGATGTTGACTATCTGTGCGAATTTAAAGGTGAACACCCTGTTTTCATGAAAGATACTATCAAAAAGAAAGACTGGGATTTCACCTACGATCCGTCGAAATCAACCATGAATTTCAAGGGTAAGCTTCTGATGTGGCTTGAAAAACGCCTGCACCGTGAACTTTTCAGATATACAAACTACATCCTCGTAAGAGACTTAGATAAAAGACGCTGATTCAGTACGAAATTTTTTCACACTAATTTAAAAGTATATAATCATGGCATTTAACCTTAGAAACAGAAACTTTCTGAAGCTTTTAGACTTCACACCAGAGGAAATCAAATTCTTCCTTAAACTTGCTGCTGACCTCAAGACAGCCAAGTACACAGGCACGGAGCAGCCTACTTTGAAGGGCAAGAACATCGCCCTCATCTTCGAAAAGACTTCGACACGTACACGTTGCGCATTCGAGACAGCCGCCTACGACCAGGGCGCACACGTCACCTACCTCGGCCCGACTGGCTCACAGATCGGCGTCAAGGAATCGATGAAAGACACGGCTCGCGTCCTTGGCCGCATGTACGACGGCATCGAATACCGCGGCTTCGCGCAGAAGACTGTCGAAGAACTCGCCAAATACGCAGGCGTGCCGGTATGGAACGGCCTCACAAACGAGTTCCACCCGACACAGATCCTCGCCGACTTCCTCACAATGCAGGAACACGTTGACAAGCCTCTCAACCAGGTCAGTTACGCCTACGTCGGCGACGCCCGTTTCAACATGGGCAACTCTCTCATGGTCGGCGGCGCGAAGATGGGCATGGACGTCCGCATCGTCGCCCCGAAAGAGCTGTGGCCTGCACAGGACCTCATTGACACATGCAAGGAAATTGCAAAGGAGACTGGCGCAACAGTGACAGTGACCGACAACGTCGAAGAAGGCGTCAAAGGCTGCGACTTCATCTACACCGACGTCTGGGTATCAATGGGCGAACCGGCTGAAGTGTGGGCTCAGAGAATCAACCTCCTCCGTCCATATCAGGTCAACAAACAGATGATGGAGATGACAGGCAACCCGAACTGCAAGTTCATGCACTGCCTGCCGGCTTACCATAACCTCGAGACACAGGTTGGCCGCGACGTCAACAAACAGTTCGGCCTCGACGGAATCGAAGTCACTGAAGAAGTGTTCGAAGGCAAGAACTCTATCGTGTTCGACGAAGCCGAGAACCGTATGCACACCATCAAGGCCGTCATGGTCGCAACACTCGGAGATTAATCAGTTAAGAGAGTAAAGAGTAGAGTTAAGAGAAAGCCTCCGCCGGAAATCCGGCGGAGGCTTATATTTAAAATTCATCGACAATTCCTATCAGTCAAATATTGATTTCTGCATTTTATTGACCTTTATCCTCAATCCGACATTTACACTGAACTGAATATTGTGCATTTTCACATCACCCATGTCAATCAACTCCTCATCACCTGAATTGAGATTAGTGAAGCTGTAACGCTGGGCGACACTCAAAAACGAACGGACTCGCTTTCCCCAAACCCAACTGAACTCCACCTCGCACACTTCAGCAAAATCAAATTTGTTCTTTGTGTCAAAAACGTCTTTGTAATCTTCACAATTATAGACATATTTCATCTTCGACGACGCCAAATAACCAAACTGAACGCCTATCTTCGGGGCGACAGAGAAACTCCTGTCACTCCTGCCGAAACGATAACCGAACATCAACGGCACCGAAACATAATTGAACTTGAAGTTGATTTTATCCAAAGGATATTCAAGCAACGACTCAAGTTCTTCAAGATTATTCAAAATATAACCCGACTCATTGTAAGTCAATGCAGTCTCAATGATGTACGGCTTCTTGAACTGATGCTGGTACCTGACACCGCCGACGAAACCGCCTTTCATCATCGAATGACTTTTCAAATCGTACTTGTCGTTTCCGAAAACCATTCCACTGAAATTGCCACCCAAGGCCGGAATTATGAAGTCTTCCTGCGCTTTGACATTAGTAGCTGTTATCGCCAAAAGTAAAATTATTACTATTCTCTTCATCATCAATATTATTTATTCTTCAAAATTCATAAACTTCCTTATCTCGGTTTGTGAGCTTGATTTTCACACCGGCATTTCCGGTAATCACATATTGGCGAATCCCGGGAATTTCATAACCTTCAACAACATTCGCGATGTTTGAATACGTTATGATGTCCCATCCATCTCTTCCGTTTACGTTCACAAAAATGCTCATCACGCTGTTTATTTTCCAGGCTAACTCAAGTTCGAGCACGCAACGCCAGTCAACTTTGTTGTCAACCTTCGCATCGTACTTCTCTCCTTGGAATTCTGCGGAAGTATTCACAAAGAAACTCGGAACGACACCTACCTTCGGCGAAATGCTGAAATTATCATTTTCACCAAGGTAGAAATTATATCCTAACAATAACGAAACGGAAATGAAATCATTGCGGAAGTCGATCCTTTCCATCAAATTCGTTTCCGGAACCGTCAGGCTGTAGCCGCATTTGTTATAGAACGACTGCAACTCAACGAGAAATGGTTTCTTAAAATCATGCTGAACCTTCAAACCAGCCGAAAAACCAGTTTTCATTCCTGTATAGTCCTGCATTTTAAAAACATCGTCTTTGATTTCCACGCCGCTGCCATTGACACCGCCAAATGCGGAAAGCGAAAACCCCGACTGTGCATTGATATTCAATGCAATTATTAAAATTATAATAAATGTTGAAATTTTTTTCATTTTAATTTTTTAAATAAACTACGCCTTAATGAATAGGTTTATTATACATTTGTTTTATTCTTTATATATCATATTACTACTTTGATTCATAAAGTTAATCAACACCTATTTTTCATAAATTCTATTAAGCCGCAAAATTAAAACTAATTTTTCAAATATTTTCTTTTTATAAAAAAAATATTGTCAGATAACTAACTATATTGCATTTTCAAATTAAAAAATAATATTAAATAAAATGAAAATATTATAATTTTGCGCTTTAAATTTCTGATATGGATTTTATAACTATTCTCGGAATTGGAGTAGCACTTTCAATGGACGCTTTTTCGGTTTCAATTTGTAAAGGCTTGGCTACCAAGAAGTTCTCTTTCAGAACTGCTGTCATCTGCGGAATCTGGTTTGGTGGTTTTCAGGCCCTGATGCCTGTCATCGGTTATTTTTTGGGAGCGCAGTTTGAGCATTTGATAGTTGCAATAGACCATTGGATTGCTTTCGGACTACTTTTATTAATTGGTGCCAACATGATCCGCGAAGCCTTTTCCGATGACGAGTCAGAAAAGCCAGACTCAACAACAGGCTTCAAGACAATGTTTCTGCTTGCCGTCGCAACAAGCATCGATGCCTTGGCTGTCGGCGTGTCGTTCGCCTTCCTGCAAGTCAACATCTTGATCCCAATATTAATAATAGGTGTGACAACTTTCATTTTCAGTTTTGGCGGTGTCGCCATCGGAAACTTTTTCGGCTCGCGATATTCGAAACCCGCCGAAATCACAGGCGGCGTGATACTTATTCTGCTCGGCACAAAGATTCTGCTCGAACATTTGAATGTTATATGATTATTTCTTAATTTAAAATTAATGAAAAATAAAATAATTGGTATTAATAAGTTATTGTTGATAACTATTTAATATTTTAATTATCAATTATTTAAATATAAATTAAATGTTGATAATAATGTTAAATACAAGTAAAAAATTTTTAAAAACTTAACAAAAACAGCAAGGATGTGAAATGAATGAAAGTTGTTATTAATTTCAAACAATTTTGTAAACTTTTATAATTAAAATTTGTTGATAACTTTTAAATATTGATTAACAAATACATATAAAAACACTGAAAATTACATAATTTTATAACTTGTTCAAAATTAGTAAAAAAGCGGTTGTAGCGTTTTGATATTTTTTCTACTTTTGTAAAAATTTTTTCAACATTTGCGTTATGAATAAAATAATTCCTATAGCATCTGACCATGGTGGATTTGCCATGAAGCAATATATCATTGATAAACTGAGAGATAGCGGTTACGAAGTTAAAGATTACGGTTGTTATTCGGAGGAGAGTGTCGATTATCCCGACATGATTCATCCGTTGGCAAAGGATATAGAAGACGGTAAATATCCACTTGGGATTATTCTTTGCGGAAGTGGCAATGGCGCACAGATGACAGCGAATCATCATCATAATGTGCGGGCGGCTCTTTGTTGGAATGTCGAACTCGGAAAATTGGCTCGTCAGCATAATGATGCCAATATTCTTTCACTGCCTGGTCGTTTCATCAGCAATGAGCTTGCATGGGAGATTGTCAAGGCTTACCTGACGACAGATTTTGAAGGCGGACGTCACACACGCCGTATCGAAAAAATAGAATTCAAATATTAAATATGTCGGAAAGTTCGTTTTTCAAGCAGAATGTTGACAAGATAGTTGCCGACGTGGAATTTCGCGGCAAGATGAACGCTCGTTACGACTTTTTCAAGAAAGTCGTGATGAACAGCGCGAGTCATTATTCTGATTTTGAACTTGAAAAATCGAGGGCTTTCAACATCCGCAACAAGGCTTTCAGGAATTACGACAAGCTTTTGGTTGATTTAGAGACAAACTGCCTCAATAACGGTGTCACTGTGAAATGGGCGCGTGACGCAGAAGAGGCGAAACAGATGGTCTATGACATCATTGTCGAAGAAAAAGCTAAAAATATCATCAAGACAAAAAATGCAGTCGCCGAAGAAATCGGATTACTTTCATTTTTGAAAATGAAGAAAATGAATGTAAGTGAAACAAATTCAGGCGATTTCGTATGTAATTGTGATGATGAGCGTCCGTCTGACTCACAGCATCCGTCGGCACACCTCACCTGTGATGAGATTTCAGAACGTTTCACTGAGAAATTTTCCGTGAAATCAAATCTGAAGCCGAATCAGTTGATGACGATAGTTCGTAAAGTTCTGAAAAACAGTTATTTAAATGCCGATATAGCGATAACTGGCGCAAATTTTCTCATTTCAGACACTGGTGGAATTGTCATAAACGAAGACGAAGGCGATGTCTTGAAGTCAATGGCTTCAGCCGCAAAACATATAGTCTTGACAGGTATCGACAAACTTGTGGCTACGCTTGATGATATATCAACGTTATTGCCGCTGTCATCAATTTATGAAGTGTCAATAAACAGAGTATCAACTAATTATATTTTTGCTAACAAACCTGATTACATTATTTTGGTTGACAATGGCCGTTCGGTTGTCATTGAGAAAAAGTATCAACGTCAAATCATGACATGTTTGGATTGTGGAGGTTGTCACAGCATTTGTCCGATTTTCAACACGATAGGCGGTCATGTCTATGAGATGTCGTTGCCAGGGCCTGTCGGAACGGTGATAAAACCAATAATTGAAGGCGCTGAGTCAGCATCGCATTTCGCCACACTATGCACATCTTGTCATCAATGTGATGATTATTGTCCGGTAAACATAAAACTCAGTGATCTGATTCTTCGTAACAGAATGGACATCGTGAAGGAAGACAAATCGCTGATAGACGAGAAAAATCTGTTTTTATTCATGAACAAAAGGGTTGAGAACCGTAGGAATATGGACAGGCAGAATATGTTTATCAACGTGGAATACAAGCAGTTGATGAAGAAGAGTTGGGGTTCGAAACGTGTTGTTCCGGAATTTGCGCAGAAGACATTTTCGCAGCTCTGGAAAGAGGCGAACGGCATCACAGAATAATTATGAATTTTTAAATCTGTTAAAAAAAAAATATTAATATTGCACGTCAAAAAATTAGAAAATCAAATTAATACAACACAATGAAAAAGCTATCTATGTTTTTGTTTATTGCGTTGATGAGTCTGGGACTTTTCGCGCAAGTTGAGATTACAGATGATTTCAACAGTTACAGTGAAGGCACTTTCAACGGCCAAGGCGGTTGGAAGGCGGTGAAACACAGCGCAGGCGGCGGCGTGCTGAAAATCGAATATGTAGGCGGCGACGGCACCACCACGCCTGACGAGACACTCGGCGTCTTCTTCGATGCTGCAAACACCAATTTCGGTGAGATTGCCACACACAAAGCGACAAACGGCTGGAATTTTGATTTCTCGCAGGGCGGCACCATCGAGATTGAAATTGACATGTACCGTAACTATTGGGGCACTGTGTTTGGTGTCGGCTATGACGCTGACGGCGACGGCTCGGTGCTTCCTCCAATGAGTTATGAGACAACAAAACCAAACCCGAACCTTCCGACACAGGACGGCGGCATCTGGTTCACAACAACGTACAACAACACCAACGATGACCGTTTTATCAACGGTATAGTATTGCCTAACAATATTTTAGCTGTTGACTATGACTACAATTACGAAGGTTGGATGCGTTGGAAGATGATGATTGACCTTGAGGCCAACAACGGTCAGGGCAGCGTTTCGATGTTCATCGATCCGGAATGTTCAGGCGAGTTCCAGCCGGTTCCTGAGATTCAGGGTGTCAACTGCGGACTCACGCCAGGTTCAGGCGACCGCTTCGACCCGGCGATGTGGGACGGCGTGTTCTTCCTCAACAGCAGCCATGCCGGTTACGACAACTTCGTGCTTCGCACAATCCCAGCCGGTCTCGCTTCACAATTCATTGATTTCCAGGCTATTCCAGACCAGCTCGTTTCGGCAGCCCCGATACATCTCAACGCAACAGCTTCGTCAGGGCTTCCTGTGAGCTTTGAAGTCGTATCAGGTCCTGCAACAATTGATGGCAACACATTGACACTCACAGGCACTTCTGGTGTGGTGAAAGTGAAAGCCGTTCAGGACGGAGACTCAAACTGGCAGCCGGCTCCGGCAGTCACACGTACTTTTGAAGTCGTTGACCCTGACGCATATACACCAGAGATAACAATCCGCCGCCCATACGACGGAACAATGGTCTATGCCCCGACACTCAATGATCCTATTCTCCTCGTTCTCAGCGCATACATTGAACACGGTGACGCCATCAAATTTGAAGATGTGACATGCACAATCAACGGTGATGAAATGGAACTTGAAACAGCATATCCTAATGACCCGTCAAACGGTTATTGGTACACATCATGGACCCCGACATCGTACGGCAGCTTCGACATGACAGCCACAGTCACACAGAGCGGAGGAAAGACAACATCAGTATCAAACACATTCACAGTGACTAACGAGTTTAACGATATTGAAGTCACGGCATTTAACGGCGACCTCGTTGTTACGCCTGATCAGCAGAGCAACACCAAAGACTATGTGTTCCCGAGCCATGTCAATGCTTTCAACGAAATCAGATTGAACTATCAGCATCAGTGTGTCGGTGGTTGCGACCCTTACGACCGTGTCGGTTACTGCCGCGTGAAGAACTACCGCGGCGAATGGGTTGAACTCTTCCGTTACGTCGCCCCGTTCGGCGTGGAATGCGAAGCCGACCTTGATGTTGCAGATTACACCACAGTGCTTCAGGGCCTCGTTGAGTTCGAGCTTTATTTCCAGACATGGACAGGCAACGGCTATGCTCCTATTGCCACTTTCAGCTATACGAAAGGAACGCCTGAGTATAAGTATGTTGATATGAATGAGTTGTGGTTTGGCATATATGATTTCGGTGACTATGCCAACCAGCAGCCGGTTCCTGAAATCAATTACACCTTCTCGGAAGTGACTCAGAAAGCAAACTTGAAGGTCATCACCACAGGTCACAACTGGAGCAGCGGCACAAACGGCGCATATAACACCGACAACGCAGCCGAATTCAGCAACAACACACATCACGTTTATGTCAATGGTACGAAGAAATACGACCAGCACAACTGGTTGACATGCAACCCTAACCCTTACGGATGCCAGCCGCAGAACGGTACTTGGACATACGAGCGTTCGGGATGGTGCCCCGGTTCAATGGGTAAGGTGTGGGATTTCGACCTCAGCGAATATGTCAGCAACGGAAACGCAAAGATTTTCTATCAGTTCGACCCGACATACATCGACCAGTGCCATCCGAACTACCCTGACTGCGTGAACGGCCAGAACAACTGCCCGAACTGCTCGGCAGCCGACAACCCGATATTGAGACTGTCTGGTGCCGTTGTCAGCTACAGTAACGACATCGCTGTTGTGAACAATATCCTTTCCTTGATTGACCACAGCGACCCGTTTGAGGTTGGCATCAGACCAAATCCTGCAAAGTCAACATTAAGACTTTCAACGAATTATGACAAAGGTCGTATCTGCTGCCACATCTTGAACATGCAAGGTCAGGAAGTCCGCAACTTCGTGTTTGAAGGCGAGACGACAATTAACATCGAAGACCTTCCTTCAGGTGTCTATATGGTCAGCTTCATCGGCGGTCAGGTGGTCACAAGGAAGTTCGTGAAAGAGTAGAAAGTTTATAAAGTTATAAAGTTAAAAGGTGGGCTGGCGCAAGATGGTTTTTTTGTGCCAGCCCCCTTTTTTATTTTTAATGACTGATTTCATGTTTAATTTGACAGAAGTACATGCGTTATTTAAGACCTATAGGTCAAAATTTCAGATTAATATTGGGCGCAAATGAATTTTAAGAACAAAGAACAAAATTATTACGTTCTGCGATATTTTTATTACTTTTGCAAAAAAAACATGAATTTTAAAACGACATACATTATAATGACAATTCGCAAGTTTGCGGAGCATTATTCGATAGCTTGGAAAGAATCCTATCAATATTTGAAAAAATATGGTGGTATCTCTTTCCTTGACGATTGCTATGAAGCGGAACACACATTGTCGTTTGATGATGCCATAGAAGATCTGACGAGAGTTTGTGAAAACAACGGAGGAGGGTTGAAATATGCTTAAATTGTACCACGGTTCAAATATAAAGATTGAAAAAATCGATTTGTCAAAAGGACGTATCAACAAAGATTTTGGCACGGAAAAAGCAATCTCAAAACTTCAAGTGTTATGAGTAAAGAACAAATTTTCATAACTGACACATTGCTGTCGGGCGTTGTGAATCTTATCATAGAAAACAAGAATGTTTCCATACAGGAAGCCCTCAATATTCTATATAACTCTGAAACTTATAAGAAAATCATAGACACAGAAACGGGTTTGTATATTCAAAGTGCTGATTACAATTATGAAGTTCTGGAAGAGGAACTTTCAGGTGGAAATAAAATATATTTGATTTAGAAAATTTCCTTTGTGGATTATTAAAAAATATTGCTACATTTGCGACTTGAAAAATTGAATTAAACATTTTCTTTACCTGCGCACTATCGGAAAATTGTGAATTTTTAAAAGAAGAATTGACCTGCACACCAAAAAAGACGGACCTGCGCCCGTCTTTATCATTCGTGAAATTTATGCAATTCGTGGTGACTACTTCAAATAATCACTGACAAAGTTCATCAGTTCCTCGCCAGCGAGGTTTCTTGCCACGATGACACCGTCTTTGTTGATGATAACATTCTGCGGGATGAAGGCGATACAGTATTCGTCGGCAACCTGGTTGTTCCAGCCTTTGAGGTCGCTGGTGTGGTTTTCCCAAGTCAGACTGTCGTCGGCAACAGCTTTCTGCCATACTGCCCTGTCGGTGTCTAAAGAAACGCTCACAACGTCAAAACCTTTGTCTTTGAAAGCGTTATAGACCGCAACGACATTCGGGTTCTCCTTGCGGCAGTCGGGACACCATGAAGCCCAGAAATCAACCATCGTGAGATTGTTGTTTTCCACAAATTCACTTAAGACAAAAATTCCGCCATCAATAGTCTCCTGCTTGAAATCAAGGCATTTGCTGCCAACAGAAACTTTCCTGACCTTGATGATGTATTTTTTCATCAGCTTGATGTATCCGCTGTTCACGTTTTCAAAACTTTCAAGAAGTTTCAATTGGTCTTCATCGGCGAAAGCCCATTTGTAACGGTATAAAGCGTATGCGCCTATGGCATCGGTGTGGTTTTCTTTGACAAATCTCATCGCCTCATACATCAGTTCTGTCTCGTCTCCGATAGAGTTGAGTTGCTCGTCCAAAGCAATCAGACTGTTCTGACGTTCGCCAGCCTGAATATTTATCTGGTTATAATTCTGGCAGTCGCCGGTAATCATAACATCTTCATTATCAACAAAAAACACTAAAGGTTTCTTCAAATTTTTAATATTGATTAAATAAGCGTCTGAGTTTGCGCCTTTTTCAACTTTGAAGACAGCTTTTTCCTTCTTCATTATTACGCTGTCGATAGAAACAATGTCTTCGTTTACAAACTTTTGAAGATAAACGGTCTTGCCGTTGGTGTTTTTAAGATTAACATTGATTTTCAATGAGTTTTTGTCGGAACACGATGCAAGACACATCAGTGCCAACAGAGCGATGAATAGTTTTTTCATACAATTTTTTTCTTTTTTATAGGTTTAAACAAATAAGATATTAACAGAATAAGCAGTGCAGAGACTGGCACACTTGCGAGCATTTCCAGCAAAATCACGCCTATCAGCTTGAAAGTGAATGCTTCCAAAAGGAAAAACGTGAAGTTATGGATTATCAGGATGATGAGCGAATAGACAAAAAACCAGGCGGCACCTTTTTTCTCGACTGTCGGTTCTTGTTTTTCGTCGAGTTCACTTTTTCTGGTCATCATGTCTATGACATACGGCCTGAGGTAGGCGACAAGGACTGTCGCTGCGGCGTTGAGTCCCGGTGTTCCGTTGAAGACATCGACGGCTATGCCCATTGCGAAACCTTCAAGAAGCAGTTGGATCCTTGGGGTTTTGAACGGACGTTGCATGATGAAAATTATGTAAACAACAGGGTGGACGTAGCTGCCGAGACAGATGTTGTCAAGCATCAGAACCTGCACTAAAAGCAGACAGATAAAACTTAATATGTTCTTTATCTGGGTGTTAAGCATAATGAATCAATTTCCGACTTGAAATTATTTTTCACCACATAGACATGTTGAAGCGTACTGAAATTTGTTGAGAACTTCAGTCTCGCCGACTTGAAATCGTCTCTTTCTTCGGGTATGTTTTCTTCGATGATGCCGATGGATATGCCGGCGGGCAGAGTGTTCGAGAAACCGCTGGTCACCAGCAAATCGCCTTTTTTGATGTCAACATGTGCCGGAATGTCAATCACGGTGCCGTAATCGCAGCCGTCATTTTTCCACACTACGCTTGCAATGTTCTGATTGTCAACAAATCTCGCGCTTGTCACTGAATAAGTGTTGAGCAGACTCATCACCGATGCGTAATGATTGCTGACGTTTATCACCTTCCCGACGACACCGTTGTCGCTGATTACGCCCATGTCAACCTCAACGCCGTCAATACGCCCCTTGTTGATCATGATGTAATTGTTTGTCTCATGAAGGCTGTTGCTGATGACATTCGCTGGCATATAGGTGAAAGTCTGGTCGGTGAATGTCGAGTCGCTGTTGAAGTTGTATTTTTCCAACGTATTCATCAGGAATGCATTACGTTTGGCTAATAACTCATTCTCACTCTTCAGGTTGAAATAATCGCCGATGTTGGACATTTTCTCATGGACACCGCCGGTGATGCTGTTCGACACGCTGACTAATTTTCTGTTATGATACGGGAGACTGTTAAGTATCAATAAGATACAAACAATCTCAAGCAGCAGGAACAACAAAGCTGCACTGTATTTCTTCAAGAAAACGAGAAGGTTGTACATTTGAGAGGTCCGTTACTTGATTAGGAACGGGAATTTGTCAAAGTTTTTGAGTGCGATGCCGGTGCCGCGTGCCACGGCACGTAGTGGGTCTTCGGCCACGTGTATAGGAAGCTGTGTCCTGTCGTGCAGACGTTTGTCGAGGCCTCTCAGCAGTGCGCCGCCGCCGGTGAGGTAGATGCCGGTGCGGAAGATGTCGGCTGAAAGCTCTGGCGGTGTGTCTTCAAGGGTGTTCAGCACGGCGGCTTCGATCTTCGAGATGCTCTTGTCGAGGCAGTGCGCTATCTCCTTGTAGTTCACCTTTATCTCCTTCGGGATGCCGGTGAGCATGTCGCGCCCGTGCACGGCGTAGTCCTCAGGTGGATTGTCGAGTTCCTGAATGGCTGAGCCGACCTCTATCTTTATCAGTTCGGCGGTGCGTTCACCGATGTTCATGTTGTGTTCCTTGCGCATGAAGTCAACGATTTCTTCAGTGAAGTCGTCGCCGGCCACGCGTATCGACTTGTTTGTGACGATGCCGCCGAGTGCGATGACGGCTATCTCCGAGGTGCCGCCGCCTATGTCAACGATCATGTTGCCCATCGGTTCGAGGACGTCGATGCCGATGCCAATGGCAGCTGCCATCGGTTCGTGTATCAGCCTTACTTCCTTCGCTCCGGCCTGTTCAGCACTGTCTTTGACGGCTCTTTCCTCAACTTCGGTGATGCCTGAAGGGATGCAGATGACCATCTTCAGCGCCGGTGGGAAAATCGAGTTGTGGAAGTTTATCATCTTTATCATATCGCGAAGCATGAACTCAGCCGCCTGAAAGTCGGCGATGACGCCATCGCGTAAAGGTCTGATAGTCTTGATGTTTTCATGTGTCTTGCCATGCATCATCATGGCACGCTTGCCCACCGCCATAATCTGCTGGGTGTCGCGCTGCAACGCCACTATGGAAGGCTCGTCAACCATCACCTTGTCGTTGTAGATGATGATGGTGTTGGCCGTGCCAAGGTCAATTGCCAATTCTTTGTTTAAGAACGAGAAGAGTCCCATAACTTTATATTTTTAGTGTTTGAAATGTCTGAATCCTGTGAATACCATGGCGATGCCGAGTCTGTTGCACGCGTCGATGGAGTCTTGGTCACGCACCGAGCCGCCGGGCTGCACGATGGATCTTATGCCGGCTTCGTTGGCGATTGTCACGCAGTCGTCGAACGGGAAGAAGGCGTCTGACGCCAAGACAGCACCGTTGAGGTCGAAGTCGAAACTCTTCGCCTTCGCGATGGCCTGACGGAGCGAGTCAACACGTGAGGTCTGGCCGATGCCTGAAGCGTACAGCTGCTTGTTCTTGGCAAGCACGATGGCGTTTGAACGGCTGTGTTTCACAATCTTGTTCGCAAAAATCAAATCATCAATATCATTTTGATTTTCAACGAGTTTATCTGTCACAGGCTTGAAGTCGGCAGCCGTCTCCGAATGAAGGTCACGGTCTTGTTCCAAGATTCCGTTGAGTGCCGATTTGTAAACCTTTGAAGGGAATTTGTTTGATTTCAGCTTGAGGACGATTCTGTTTTTCTTCGTGAACAGGATGTCAAGGACGCCTTCGTCGTAACTTGGTGCGACACATACCTCGAAGAACATCTTGTTCATCTCTGTAGCTGTCTGAATATCAATTGGTTGATTGCTCACCATCACGCCGCCGAAAGCCGAGACGGGGTCGCCCGCGAGCGCAGCGTTATATGCGTCGAGGATGTTGCTCCGCGATGCGATGCCGCACGGGTTGTTGTGTTTCAGGATTGCAAAAGTAGGCTCGTCAAACTCGCGGATGAGGTTGAGACCGGCATCGAGGTCGAGTAAGTTGTTGTACGACAGGTCTTTACCGTGAAGTTTCTCAAAGACATCATCGAGGTTTCCGTTGAACACTGCCTGCTGGTGAGGGTTTTCGCCGTATCTCAAAGCCGATGTCTTTTCGGCGCTTCTGCCGTCGAACCAGTTGAAAATAGCAGTGTCATAATGTGAGCTTGTCTGGAAAGCATATTTTGCGAAACGCATCCTGTCTTCGATGGAGGTGCATCCATCCTGTTTCTCGTACATATCCATAAACTCTTGATAATGAGCCGATGACGGGACGATGAGGCAGTGGTTGAAGTTCTTCGCACCGGCGCGGATGAGCGAGATGCCGCCGATGTCGATCTTCTCGATGATCTGTTCTTTGTCATCGGTGTTCCTCACCGTTTCCTCGAAAGGATAAAGGTCAACGATGACGAGGTCGAACGCCGGAATGTTGTATTTCTGCATCTCTTGGATGTCGCCTTCGTTGTCCAAACGCGCGAGAATGCCTCCCATGACCTGCGGGTGCAAGGTCTTCACGCGACCGCCGAGAATTGAAGGATAACCCGTCAACGACTCGACGGAACGGACACTGCCGTCAAATTTTTTAATGAAGTCCAAAGTGCCGCCCGTGGCGTAGATTTGTACGTCATTTTTCTTCAAAAGATTGACTATTTTATCAAGGTCAGTTTTATAATATACTGATATTAAACAATTTGTAATTTTTTTTAGTGCCATAAAATTAACAGGTTTTAAATTGCAATAATAATGAAAATAAGCGAGATGGGGTTTAATTTTTGAAATATTTTTCAAGATTTTTTAAACAAACTTCATGACGTGAAATAATAGTTGCTTTTGTTGTGTCTGTTGAGTAGAATTATAAATTATTGAGTATAAGTGAGTTATTAAAATGTGAAAAATAATTGAGAAAAAATGTCAGTAAAACAGAAAAAAAATTTAATTTTACAGGTTAAAAAAGTAAAAAGTGGAAACTCGTTGGATAATAGCCCAAGAGGCTGATAAACAAAATGTTAGAAACTTGTCTGATGCTTTAGGCATTGACGAGATTTTGGCATCGTTGCTTGTCCAACGCGGAATAACGACTTTCGACGAGGCAAAGGATTTCTTCCGCCCGTCGCTGTCACATCTGCATGACCCGTTCCTGATGAAAGACATGGACAAGGCTGTCGATAGGTTGCAGCTTGCCATGCAAAATGGCGAGAAAATCCTTATTTATGGTGACTACGACGTTGACGGTACAACGGCCGTGGCATTGATTTACACCTACTTAAAGAACCTTATCAACAAGAAAAAGATTGAGTTTTATATTCCGGACCGTTATGAAGAGGGTTACGGCATATCCTATAAAGGTATCGATTATGCCGCCGAAAACGGTTTCGGACTTGTGATAGTGCTCGACTGCGGCATCAAAGCCGTCGAGAAAATTGAGTACGCGAACGAGAAAGGCGTCGATTTCATCATCTGCGACCATCACCGTCCGGGTGATGAGATTCCTAACGCTGTGGCAGTCCTTGACTCCAAACGTGTTGATTGTCAATATCCTTACAAAGAACTGTCGGGCTGTGGCGTCGGCTTCAAGCTCGTCACTGCTCTGTCAATGCGCCTCGGTCGTCCAATAGAGGAGGTCTATGCCTTGATGGATTATGTGGCGGTGAGTATCGCTGCCGACATCGTGCCTATCACCGGCGAGAACCGCGTCTTGGCGTATTTCGGACTTAAACTGCTTAATCGCCGGCCGCGTCCGGGCATCGAGGCGGTGCTTCGTCATGCCAACATCAGACGTCGCGATGAGGTGCAGAACGCAGAGGTCGAGTCACAGAATGTCCTCGAAAGAGAGATGACTATCAGCGACTTGGTATTCCTGATTGGTCCTCGTATCAATGCAGCCGGCCGTCTTGAGAAAGCCAGCGACTCGGTAAGGCTGCTGATTGCGACTAATTATGAACATGCCGAGAAACTCGCATCAAGCATCAACGACCTGAATGCGAAACGCCGTGAGTTTGACAACGCCATCACCGAGGAGGCCCTCGCGATGATCGAAGCCGACGAGAAAATGCGGCTCGCGAAGAGCACGGTGATTTTCAACGAGAACTGGCACAAAGGCGTCATCGGCATAGTGGCGTCACGACTTACAGACTCTTACTATCGCCCGACCATAGTGCTGACACGTTCGGGCAACCTTATCACAGGTTCGGCACGCTCAATCAAGAATTTCGACATCTACGACGCCATCGACGACTGCTCCGACCTGCTTGAACATTTCGGCGGTCATAAATATGCAGCCGGTCTCTCGTTGAAACCGGAAAATCTGCCGGCATTTGCCGAGCGTTTTGAAAAATATGTCTCGGAACATCTTGAAAATGAAGAGCTTGTGCCAGAACTGAATGTTGACATTCGTATTAACTTCTCTGACATCACTCCGAAGTTTGTCAGGATTTTGAAACAGTTTGCGCCTTTCGGACCAGGCAACCTCTCGCCGGTATTCTTGTCGGATAACGTTGTTGATACAGGTTACTCCCGCGCTGTCGGAAATCATAAGCATCTGAAACTCACCGTGATGCAGAAGGATCATCCGGATGATACCTTTGCGGGCATCGCTTTCCAGAAAGGCGACCTTTTCGACAGGATCCACGAGAAAGAGCCGTTCTCGATGTGCTATTACGTTGAGGAGAACTTCTGGCTCGGGAAGACGACGCTGCAACTCAACGTGAAGGACATAAAGTTTCCGGAAAAGGAATAATATCTGCGTAGTTGATTTAGCAACAGACTTATAGTCCTAATATAGCATTAAACCAGCTTTTTTCTGTGAGTGTCACCGATGCTTGAAGTCCCGATTTTAATGTTATTTCCTCGTTTTCTCTTAAAAAAATATCGACTGTGTTTAACCCGTTGATGCGTTTTTCTGATATAGATATGACGTTGCCTTCAATCGTTAAACCGTTAACATCAATGGAAACAGTCATTCCTTGTTGTAATTGCTTGGCTTTTTGTGGTTCTATGTAAGCAACGCACGATGACGGAGCTAATGGATTGGCTGTAACAGTGAAATATATTTCCTCCTGGTAGGGAATAAGCATTGAAACAGCGACCATAATTGCAATAACTAAACCTATAATTGTGATGCCATAACGGTCTATGGCAGGTGGAATTTTGCCAACGATGTTTCTGACTTTTTCGCTACGCAACTCTATGTCTTTTGTCTCTGGCATGTCAATAATTCTAATTTCCAAGTTCGAGTTGGTTTTTCACCAACTGATAATATTTTCCTTTAAGTTCTGTAAGTTCGGAATGGTTGCCTTGTTCGGCAATTTTCCCGTTTTCAAGTACTACAATATTGTCGGCGTTTTTGACAGTGCTGAGTCTGTGTGCTACAATGATAACCGTCTTGCCTTTGTAAAAATCATTAAGATTTTCGATTATTGTACGTTCATTGTTTGCATCAAGTGCATTGGTTGCCTCATCGAAGAAAAGTATTTGTGGATTTTTATAAACAGCTCTTGCAATCAATATGCGTTGACGCTGTCCTTGGCTCAACCCCTGTCCGTCTTGTCCGATTATGGTATTGTATTTCAATGGCAATGAATATATGTATTCAGCAATATTCGCTATTTCCGCCGCTTTCTTCATACGTTCAATATCAATTTCTTCATCGGAGACAGCTATGTTTCGTGCTATGCTTTCCGAGAATATGAATCCATCCTGCATTACCGCACCGCAAACGCTTCTCCACCATTTTAAATTGAAGCGGTTTAAATTTTCGCCGCCGACAGTGATTACACCTTCATTGGGTGTATAATATCCGAGAAGCAGTTTTACAAGTGTTGTCTTGCCGCTTCCACTTGCTCCTACGATAGCTGTAACTTTACCTTCAGGTATGTCAAGACAAATATCATCGAGGACATAATCGCTGCGAGTACCATCATATTTAAAATACAAATGTTTTATTTCAATATCATTACTGCTTGTTGATGAGATGGTTCTTTCAGTATTTTCTTCGTTCTGCTGTGTATGTATTTCACTCATTCGCTCAAGGCTGATACTCACGTCCTGCCATTGATACACAAAACTCATCAGCTGTTCAACAGGACTGTTCAGCTGTCCGATGATATATTGAACAGCCAGCATCATACCGAGTGTCATTTCTCCATGAATAACAGACGTTGCCGCAAGTACTGTCGTGAGGATGTTTTTCAATTCATTGATGCATACGCTGCCGGCTTGTTGGTATTGTTGCAAGGTGAGTGACTTCATGTTTACATCAAAGAGATCGGCTTGTGTATCTTCCCACTGCCAGCGTTTGCGTTCCTCGCTGCCTTGCAGTTTTATCTCCTGCATTCCACGTAAGAGTTGGAAAATCATATTGTTATTATCCGCTTGTTTTTCAAAGTACAAATAATCCAATGTGCGGCGTTTTTTCAGGAATAGGCGTATCCAGATACCATAAAGGATACTTCCTGTAATGAAGACAAGGAAGATTTTTGTATTGTAAATCAATAATACAATGCCGAAAACAATGAAACTAAAAAAGGAGAAGATAATGTTGAGCGTCTGAACAGTAAGGAAACGTTCGACGCGTTCATGGTCATTGATTCGTTGTTGCAGGTCGCCGATGAGTTTGGTATCGAAGAATTTCATCGGAAGCTTCATAAGTTTGATGAAGAAGTCGGATATTAAGGATATGTTGATACGCGTACTTATGTGCAGTAATATGCGGCGGCGAATAAAATCAATGGCTGTTTGGCTGAAAAGGAGCATGAGCTGGGCTATGAGTACAAGCCAGACAAAACCAATGTCTTTATGGCTTATTCCTGTGTCGACAATCGCTTGTGTCAGAAATGGCAGTACAAGTTGCAACAAGCAGCCAATTAGTAGTCCAAGAATAAGTTGAAAAAAATAGCGTTTGTATTTCAGGAAATAATTGGCTAAGAACTTAAGTCGATTTTGTTGTGGTGCGGCATCACCTTCACTTTGGTAGAAAAGTTGTGTTGGCTCAAGTAATAGTACGATACCTTTTTCTTCGCCATTGTTTTTTGTGCTAAACCAATGTTTGCAAAATTCATCTTTTGTGTATGTTATCAACCCTTTGCCAGGATCTGCCACGGACACTTTGGTTCGTTTAATTTTATAGACGACAACGAAATGGTTTTGGTTCCAATGAACGATGCATGGCAATGGAGCTTTTTTCGCCAAAGCCTCAAAAGAAAGCATGCAACCGACGGTGTGCATCCCTATTTTCTCGGCGGCATGGCTGATCCCAAGCATACTCACACCTTCGCGACCGATAGAAGAATAAGCTCTCAATGTGTCGAGAGAATAAATTCTGCCATAATATTCAGCGACCATCTTTAAGCAAGCTGGTCCGCAATCCATAGCATCGGGTTGATGAGTGAAAGGGAAATACATAACTTTTATTTCTGTTTCACCATACCATCATCATAACCGCCGTTCCAAAGAGTCTTTCCGCTTTTGGTGAACGCCTTGCCATAATTAATTTGCCAAGCAATTCCAAGAGATATCATGTTACCATTGTTTGCAGTCCAGTTGACGTGATGGTATGGATGAACGGCTGACAGGCTTTCTGATTCATATTTATATCCCTCACTGTTGAATGGGCAATTCCATGTGGCAGTGAAATAGAAATCTTTCCATTTATATTGCACGTAAATATCTTGGGACTTTGCTTCATACCACAATTCCTCGCCATTTAACGAACAAGAAGGGGTTATGTCAAAATTACATCCAGCCACGAAATTGTTCCAGTATGCCTGCGCATTGATGCCGCTTGCGAAATTGTCGTGCGAATGCAAAAAACTTTCACCGGCGGACTTGTCTCTTCTCAATGTGCCATATATGGAGATGTTTATGTGGTTGAATAGTTTACTGACACCGGTTTCAAAAGATAAATATATGCAGTTGAAATAGTCTGCATTTACAGGTGAACTGATGAACAAATTGCTGTTAGGGTCATAGTGGCAGAGATTAACAATCGGGTTAAAGAGATGATAGCTGCCTGCTGCAGCGTTGACAAACCAGCCTTTGGAGTGGACGTAACGTGCCAATAATCTTCCATCCAACTGATTTGAAGGCTTCAAATCAGCGTTTCCAACGGTAGCTTCTACATTGTCAATGCGTTGCATAACTGTCGAGAGTGAACTTAATGATGGTAATGATGGTGTGAAATTAGCGGTTGCAGTCAACGACCAGCTGTTGTTCATACGCCAGTTGAGTCTGGCAGAACTCAAATTTCTTATGTAAATTTTATTGGCACTGCCATCAACGACAGAAAATAATTTCGCGGCCGTTCCGAGAGCGTAATTGACTTTTTCTCCCAAATTGCCTTGTACTTCTCCGTATAAGTATAGATTATCTTTCGACATTTTTGAAACAGTGTTATATTCAACATAATCGTTGTTTGCGAAATTATGCTGGTATTGCAAGCCGAAACGTGTGCTGATCTTTGTAAATTGTTTACTGTAAGCACCCTCCGCAGTGACTGCATATCCATAGTTGCCGACTTGTGTCTTGTAATTCTCAACTGTGTCTATTTTTGTGTAAATCAATTTATTAACATAATTTGAAGACGAATATTGACCGACGATATTGAATTCCATTTTCTGATTGTTTTTCAACTTTTGGGAGTAGAAAAGGTCGATTGTTGGCATTCTGTATTTGTTGTCGGTATATCTTTCCATGTTAGACGTGTCGATACATCCGTTGTCAGATTCTATCATTTCTCCGTTCCATTTCCAATGATTGTTTCCAAGGTTGCCTCGCAATGAAGCCACAAAAGTAGTACTGTCGTTTGCTTGAAATGTGTATTCAGCTGTCACACTGTGGTCGATGTAATGGAAAGGACTCTGGTTTTTCTGTTGTCTTTCAACAATTCTGAGCGAATCCAAATACTTGTCGTACATCACGTATGGAACATCATTGTAGTTTCTGTAGTTGACGTTGTATTGCACTGAAAATTCCGACCTGCCTTTATGGTAAGAACCGAAGAAATATCCGTCAACCTTACCAGTAGTTAGAGCCGACGATATTCTTGTCACCACACTGCCTCCATCGTCCTGTTCCTTCAATATGACATTAATAATGCCGGAAGCTCCGCGGTCGAGATAGCGGATGCCAGGGTTGTTGCTGTATTCAATACGTTTGATTTTGTCGGCCTTGACGTTGCAGAAGCGTGTCATTGAGACTTCCTTTCCGTTGATTTGCAATATAGGTGAGCCGCCATCAATGGTTATGTTTTGTAGTGCCATATTGACTTTTAATCCAGGAAGTTGTTGCATATCAAGCAGTTCGAGATTTCTTCCTGCAACATCTGCTTCTTTGGGGTCAGGCAGTACCACAAAACGGTCGGCTTCTTCTGTGACGCGTGTGCCAACCACCATTACCTCATCTAATTCTTCCGATTTGCTCGGCATTATTAGCTGACCGAGGTCGCCTGCTCCACATCTGACCGACAAGCTTTCATATCCTATTGCAGATGCTGTTATAATATATTTTTCATCAACGACATCGAAAGAAAAAAAACCTGTACTGTCGGTCACGGTTCCTGCTATAATGTTTTTATTGTCAATATTTCGCAACGCGACATTCGCGAACTGAATAGGGTTCATGTTCTCGTCAGCCAATTGGCCAGTAATTTGATTTTCGCTGTTTTGTGCAAAAGTTGCCGAAGACAACAGATACAGAAACAGGAGGATAAAGACTTTTTTCATGGTGACGGAATTTTAATATGAGTGCAAAAATAATATTTTTTTATATGATTATTTTGATTCATCAATTCAGTCTTCGTATTTCATCAGTTGAAGAGGATTCTCCTTTATAAGAACTTCTTTTTTTGTTAAACCTGATTATTACCGAAAGTTGTACATTGATACACTCCATATCTGAAACATTACGCATTGTTATGCCATTCATTTCCAACGTGTATTTGTCCTTGTGGGTATCAAATAAATTCTCAATAGAAAGACTGACAGTCAGTTTTTCTTTGAAGAACGATTTTGACATGTTCAAGTCAAACGAGAAATCATCATAATAGTACCACAGAATCTTATGCCCCTTGGTGCTATATGTCAGATCAAAGCCAATAAAGAAATCACGAGGAAGACTCCACCTGCTGTTTAATCTGCAACTCAATATTGGCTCATTGTAATATCGCCCTCCATAGTTTAAGTATTGTTTGTAAAATGACACGTCAATCATTGGTTTCCAAATTTTCAGTGATGGCGAGAAGACACAAGACATAGACAATTGTTTATAGTTGCTGATATTAATAGGTTCAAAAATCAACAAAGTATCATTGTCGTCAAATTTGTTTATTATTGTGCAGACTTTGTCATTTATGTTTGAGAATATTGCTTTGAGATGAATTGATTTCCAGTCGAATGAACATGTAAGATTGTCTGATAAGGTATTTTTTAGTAAAGGATTCCCGCGAGCGTATGTGTAGGGTCCATCATAGGCGATATTATTTCGCAGATTTTCATAACTTGGTCTGTTTGTTGTTCTTCTGTAAGCCAGAGATAAGTGTATTTTTTCTTTTGAAAAGCCGATGGTGACGGATGGGAACAAGTTGTCGTATATTTTACTTGCATCAGTATCTTTCATGTCGTTTGCATAGTATGACATATCAACATGTTCGTAACGTAATCCAGCGATTATAGAAAACAATCCAATGTTTCGGGAGAATTCACAGAACAAGGCTCCGAGGTCTTGTTCTGATTTGTTTTTGCTTGACTGAAACCCACTAAGAAGAGTCCCCATTTCCACTGTATATTTTTGATTGTTTAATGTATGTGCATATTCGCCGCCGCTTTTGAATTTCCAAGCAAATAAAGGTGTGACATACACTAATTTTCCTGCATATAGAAAATAATTCCTTTCGTTATTCGTACATAAATTTTCGGATGATTCATTTTGTGGCCGTTCAACGGCTTGTTTGGTGTTTTCCCTTCCGTCAATGTAATCGGCATCAAGTTTTAGATAACTGGCATCCGATATGTCATGATTGTAATAGGCATTAATACTGTGCTTACATTGATTCATTGAACGAATGTCGTGGTCATATAAGTTGATGTTCGTAATATCTTGTTTTACGACACTGATGTTATTATCAATAATGAATGTTGGTTCAATCAATGGTTCATAAAACAAGTCATACCGTAATCCTACAGAGTGTTTTTTACTGAACATACGATTAAATCCCACTGTCGGGTTCAAATATTTCAGATTCCATTTTTGTGGGACTGTTTCTATTATTTGATAATCACCGAATGATGTATTATGTTTTTGATTAATCTTCTTGTTGAGGGCTACATATTGCAGGGCACCAAATATTTCTGTTTCTCCTTTTCTAAAGCTAATATCTAAATTTTCGATATGAGAAAAAACTTGGTTTTGTTTTGCTGTGCCAAAAAAACCGATACCGATTCCATCTGATGAATGCCGGACTGTTTTGATTTTGATAACAGCATTGGTCGTTGCGTCGTATTCTGCACCAGGATTGTCAATTATGATGATTTGTTTTATATCAGACGAATTAATCCTGTCGAGTTCGCCCAGATCTCTGACAACTTTGTTGTCGATGTAAATTATGGGTGTTCCTTTTCCAAAAACTTCAAACAAATCACCTTTTTTATGTACATTTGGAAGGTTTTTAATGACATCCTGTGATGATCCGAGTTTTGACAGCGGCGTGTCTTGTATGTTTGCAATTATACCTTCAGCTGTCCGTACAAAAGGTGATGCGCTTATTGTAGCACATTCCAGCAGATAAACATCTGGTGTTAATAAAACGGTTATTGTTTTTGGAATATCATTTATACTGTCTTTAACACAAATATTCTTTGTCTTGTAACCGATGCAGCTAATTTGTAGGATGTCATTTTCTGTATTGGCATTAATTGTGAATCCGCCATTTTCAGAAGTTAGTGTACCCATTACGAAGGTGCTGTCTGGATTTGCAAGCAGGACTACGTTTACAAAAGATATGGGATTATTTGTAACACTGTCTTTGACAAATCCCAATATTTTGACATTTTGGGCTTCCGCTGCAAGGAACATAACACAGAAAAGAAATACCAGAGTTAATTTTTTCATGTTTTATGAAAACATTGTTTACTTGCAAAAGTAATGTTTTTAATTAAATGAACATAAGGTTTTAGAAATTATTTTCTTTTGATTAACTTCGCACAATATGAAATGTGTGAATAAAAATCCTGTCCATCATATACGGGTTTTAATCTGCAGTTTTTCATATTACATATCGCGTTATTTTTACAATTAGCACATCCTTTAACGTTTTCTAACACTGTTTGTCCTCTAAAGATCCCCCATTTATCTGATTGCCAAATATCAAGCAAAGATTGCAATTTTAAATTACCCATTTTGAATTGTTCGAAGTCATTGCCATAAACACAAGGGTATACATCTAATTTTTCATCTATTGATAATGATGTATTTCCTGCGGCACAATAAAGAGGGGTTTGTGGACCGATTGAATGCATTGTGTGTTTGCCATTATAATCATCAGCTAATGCATCATCAGATAGTTGTATAATACTACCATATTGTTTTTCCAATTTATTTACCAATTCAATGACATTCAAATATTGAGATTCAGATAGAAAAATATCATTGTTTATTCTGGCTCTCCCCAATGGTTTCAGTTGATTGATATATAAATTACGCACCCCCAATGATTCAATTGCATAACGAGCAATATCCTCTAATTCAAGAAAATTTTTTGTGTTGACAGAAACGGTTATTCCCATTGAAACACCGGCTCTCCTCAATAAAGACAACTTGTTTTGAAGTATAGCAAAAGAACCTTTCCCCCTAATGTAATCATGACTTTCTGGAGTTATTCCATCCAATGAAATACCAAGTGTTATGTTGCTGCTTTTAATTGAATCAATTAGTTTTTCAGTCAATAACATCCCGTTTGATCGAAACATTGCAATTATAAAATTAAGTTCAATTAAAATTCATCTGACAGCTGCTGCAAAAAATCGTCTAAGTGTGTATATTTTACCTCTGAATGCGGCATTTCAGCCTCTAAGTGTGGATTTTTGTGAATACCATTCCTTGAATGCTTTCCATCGTCGTGTGGAAATCAAAATATCAACACCATTTTTCATTTTGATATTGTATGATCTTCGTGCTATTTTAACAACTTGAACGATGTGTAATTTATTGACAATAAAAGTGTTATTGGCTTGGAAAAACCATTCTGAATTTAACTTCTGCAAAAAATAACGTAAAGGTTGGGGACAAACAATCTCGGTGTTGTCAGAAAGAAAGACGTGGCAATCGTAGTTTGAATATTCAACATACAAGATGTCAAGATTAAGAACCAATCTTTGTGTTTTTTGCTTGTTATTGGCCTTTAATAAAATCCAATCGTTGCTGTCGGTATCAGTGGTTATGTTTCTATACTGCATAAAAAAGGGCGATTACTGCTTATTGACTGCTGCTTATTTGGGGCGGTCTGGAATACCGAGTGTACTAAACAGCAAAAACAGTTCACGCCCAACGACGCGAACTCCATCAACTGTTCTTGTACACTTTTTAAATTTTCCAGATTCCTCAAGTGATAACAAGAGTTTGAAGTTCTATGTTATTTTATCTTCCTATATTTATATCGTTTTATTTATCGTAATTATTGATTTCATTATTTTCTGTCATTTCTCCCACTCAAAGGAACAGCACCCTTATAATCACCACCAACCCGCAGATTATCAATATGATGCCGGTTGCGTGGTTCAGTATTCTCATCCTTTCTTCGGTGAAGAAATGCTTCAGAGAATAAGCTCCCATGATTTTCAGTATGTCGAATGCCAAAACGGTGGCGAACGTTCCGAGGAAGAACATGATGACTTTGTCGAGTTCGCCGTCGTAAGAACCCGAAGCCGTCGCCACACAGGTCATCCAGAAAATCCAGATGAACGGATTTAACACGTTCATTGCGAATCCTTTACCTAAATATACATACCATCGTGAACCTTCCGGCTTCTTGATATTCAGCTTCTCGTCAACCTTGTCAAGTTTCTCGTCGAGTTTCTCAAATTTCTTCTCAAACTGTTCGAGTTCCTCGTTCTTGCGTTTCGAGCGTTCGACTACATTTTCGGGTTTGCTTCTATAGGTGAAGATTCCGAAGACGATGACGATGATGCCGGCGGCTATTCCGGCGAGCACCACGTTTCTGTTTCCGCTGTTAAAATCCAACTGGACTGATGTCATCAACATCACTACGACGGCGGCCACATCGCTCAACATGACACCGGCATCAAAAAACAAGGCCTTTTTAAAGCCTCTGTTGATACTTGTCTGAATCAGCGTGAAGAACGCTGGCCCGATGCCGAAAATGGTCGCGAGTGACAAACCGAGTAATGCTCCAGATAAAAAAACCATACCTTTAAATTTCAACTCGCAAAGGTACTAAAAAAACATTTAAAGAAGATTTTTAAAATGCTTTTTAAATTTAAATGTTTTTTCCTCGTTTTTTTATCTCGTCACCACAACAACGGCGTTTTTAAATCTTTTAACAACACCTTGTAAATCAAATATTTCTGTAAACACAACATATATTCCCGGCGGCACGACATGGCCGCTGGCGTCGAGTCCGTCCCACACAAAATGTCCGGCAGTCGCAGCCAGATTGTTGTCTGCCACTCGTTTTATGAACCTTCCTTCCGAGTCAAAGATGTTGATGTTTATCGTAAAACCTGTTTCATTAAATTTGTAATTTATGGTTGTGATGTCGTCGAAGCCGTCGTTGTCGGGTGAGAAGACTTTCGGTATCACTTCAATTTCGTTGTTGATTTCTTTGTCTTCGACGAAAGACGAGTTCTTGGAGCCTGGTGTCCCGTAGAGCGGTGCGGCGGCGGAGTGCCAGCCGCCACTGATGCGTTCAAGTGAAACGCCTTTCGTTTCTGTGAGAAGCGGATAGTGGTCTTTCTCGGAATACCCGATGGCGTCGATTGCTTGTGAATTATGAGTAAGTATTACAGTCGCCTCGCTGTTGGGATATTGCGGAAACCCCTGCATCTCGATGAAATTGTCGGTCTGGCACTCGTATTGCTCCGCGATTTCTTTAACTGTCGTTGTTAATAATGCAAAGGAATATGGTAAAAACAGCCTGTTTTCATTGCAGATTTGCATGAGTGTCGTGTCGGGCGGGTTCGGGAAAGTGGATTTCACCACACCTATCTTCATATCCGCGAGGTTGAAGACCTTGCCGGAATTGTTGTAAAGCTCAACATAATCACCCGCTGGTTCAATCGGGTTGAAGAGAATCTCATTGATGATGATGTCCCCGTTTTCAGGCGTGCCGGGCAGCCCGAAGCTCAACCTGCTTTCAGGCGGCAGTGGCACTCCCGTACAGTTTAAGACATTTTCTATCAATATGTTATAGACAGACTGAGGTTCTAAGTCTTGGCTCAAATGCAACCTCACGCGCCATGTATCTTCCGGAAATAATGTTATCTCATTTGGGTGCGTGTCAAATTCGATGACTGTATAGTTTTCTGGCATACCAAGTGTCTGAGCGTTCATTTTCTGGTCGAAGACGACATCAATGGTGTTTTCTGAAATGACATCAATGTAATCAACACTGGGAATCAATATGTTATCCGCGTCAACGGAGTTTCTTGAGCCTGGGGTGCCGCCGTTTTTGTCGGTGCTGGCTCGCCAGTTTTCTTTCGCGGCACAGGCTGCGTCGGGGTCAATCTGCTCAAGCGACCAGCCGCCTTCTGCTTTTGTCTTGTCGCGGTACCACGTGAGGTCAAACTCCACATCCGACATGAGTTCACGGTCTTTGTTTCTCAACTCAATCCTCACTCCGGCATTCGTGACAGCGAACCCAGAAAAACCAAGGCAGTTGCCGTAATTAGACAGCATCTCAACAGCGTCGTTTTTGCAAAAGATAAGATAGTCATCTGGTTGAATTATAATGTGTTCCGTGATTTCTTTCTCGGTTGTCCCGATTGTCAGAAACCAACCTCCGATGTCTATCGGGTAACCGCTGTTGTTGAAAACTTCAATGTATTCGGCTGCCGGAAGCCCGACAACAGGCTCCGGGTCTGCCATTATCTCGTTGATTAACAAGTCGTTCTCGCGTGTTATGTGATGAATGAAAACCATTTCTATGTTCTCAGCCACATTGCCGCTTACATCTTGTATCTTATTGATAATCAGTTTGTAATCGACATCTTCCTGAATTGTTTTTGTAAATGTCAGAAGTATGGTTGAATGATTTTCGAAAAACTCGACAAAATCAGGTGAATTTAGTTGATTGTCAATGTTATAGTTGTCGGCATCCAAGGCGGTTGTTTCGTCAATCGCCTCGTTGAATTTCAAAGCGATTTGGTTTTCATTCAGAATATTTATGTTTTCAAGTTCTGGAGGCGTCTCATCAACTATCTCCGGCCCGATGTAAACGTCATCGAGATAAACTCTTTGGGCGTTTGACTTGCTGTATGTTATCTCAATCCCGAAGCCGCCAATCGGTTCGTATGTCTTATCAACACATTGACATTCAAGGATATACTCTCCATTGCCAGTTTTGTCAACAAAAATCTGCCAAAGTCCGGCAGCGCTTCTTGTCACCTTTATGAATGTCGAAAAAGGTGAAGCGATGAAGTTGTCGGAACCTCGGCAGATACTGACGGTTGTAGTGCCGTCAACACGTTGTAAATCAATCACATCTTGACTTCCAGCCTCACCAAGCCGAATAAAATAATTTTCACAAAGATAAATGTCGGTGAAGTTGTTTGACGACGGCGCGAAGGCTTCTCTTATCCATAAACGCCACTCACGGCCTTTGTCGTCACCTGAATCCGGCTGGCACCGGCTGTTGGCATCAACGATGAACAGCGAGGCGTTTCCTCCGACAGTGGCGTTCAACTGCAGCTGATGATTCGCATTTACACAGAAAACGCTGTCAGTGCCAGTCCAGACAGGCTCTTGCGTAAAATCACCGTCAGAGAAATCATCGGTGATCTGCGCAATGATGGGCGGCTCTATTAAAAAAAGATGTGCCCATAATATCAATAACATTTTTGCTTTCATGTATTACATGTTTGATTTTTTTATGTATTTTTGCGCAAAAGTATATCAAAAAATCCTGACAAATTCAATTGTAAAAGGAATTTACACGGAAAATCAAAAAATTGTTGATATGTTAAGATTTTTTGACAAAATCGGGGTTTTTTGTAAAAAAAATTAGACAAAAAAGATGAAAATAGCAGTCGTTGGAGCGTCCGGACTGGTCGGACATAAGATGTTGCAGGTGCTTGAGGAGCAGAAAATCCACATTGATGAACTGATTGTGGCGGCTTCCGAGCGTTCGATAGGTAAGAAAATTGTGTTTTGCGGCAAGGAATACACATTTGTTTCTGTCGTGCAGGCAATCGAGATGTGTCCCGACATCGCCATTTTCTCGGCTGGCTCCGACGCATCGCTGAGATATGCGCCGTTGTTTGCGGAGAAAGGCACTTACGTCATCGACAACAGCTCGGCCTGGCGCCGGAAAGACGGCATCCCGCTTGTGGTGCCGGAGATAAATGCAGACGACATAAACATTGATACTCACATAATTGCGAACCCGAATTGCTCGACAATCGGGCTTGTGATGGCTCTCGCGCCGATGCACCGGCGTTACGGGATTAAACGCATCGTGGTCTCGACATATCAGTCGGTGAGCGGCAGCGGCCTCAAAGGTCTCAACCAGCTTCATTGCGAACAACGCGGCGAGAAAGCCGAGAATCCTGCTTATCCGCATCAGATTCATGAAAATATCCTCCCGCACGGCGGCACTTTCAACGATGACGGAAGCACTACGGAAGAGGAGAAACTCGTTTTTGAAACGAACAAAATCATGCACTCCGACATAAAGGTCTCGGCGACGGTGGCACGTGTCCCGGCTTACGGCGGACACTCGGAGTCGGTCAATGTTGAGTTTGCGCAACCATACGATTTACAGGAACTTAAAGCGGAAATCGCGAAGTTTCCGGGTATCGTGATCGCCGACGACCCAAGTCAGAATATTTATCCGACACCGCTGATGGCGTATGACAGAGACGAGGTCTTCGTCGGCAGAATGCGCCGCGACAACAGCATCGAAAACGGCTTCAACTTCTGGGTCGTGACCGACAATATCCGCAAAGGCGCGGCTACCAACGCAGTGCAAATCGCGAAACATGTTATTAATGTGTTAGAAAAGTTGGAAAACTCCACTCTTCACTCTTAAAACTCCACACTGAAAAAATGAAGATTTATCATAACATATTGGAATTCAAGCCTGTGCGAAATGCGGTTGTCACCATCGGGACATTCGACGGCGTGCATCGCGGGCATCAGGTCATCTTGAAAGACATGGTGCGGAAAGCGCATGAAATCGGCGGCGAGACGGTCGTAGTCACGTTCTATCCGCATCCGCGACAGGTGTTAAGCACCGGCGACAACAGCCTCCGTCTGATTTCAACACAGGAAGAAAAAATAAAACAGATGGATGCCTTGGGCATTGACAATCTGATAGTTATAAAGTTTACTAAAGAGTTCTCAACATTGTCTTCAGAGGATTTTATCAGGAATTACATCGTCGAAAAAATCAGACCGGCAATGCTGGTAATCGGCTACGACCATCATTTCGGGAACAACCGTCTCGGCGATTTTGAGATGCTGAACGAGCTCGGCGCGGAAAACAATTTCAAAGTGGAGCGCGTGCCTGTGCAAGATGTTGATAATGTGGTCGTCAGCTCGACGAAGATTCGTAAAGCCTTGCAGGTGGGCGACATCCGTCAGGCCAACAGTCTTCTCGGACATCAGTTTTCATACACCGGAATCGTGGTTCACGGCATGGGCTTGGGTCGTCAAATGGGCTATCCTACTGCTAATCTGGAAGTCGCACTCGAATATCGTCTTATTGAAAAGCCAGGCGTCTATGCCACTTTCGTCGATTTCGACGGCAAGACGTTGCCTGCGATGACTTACATCGGCCGCCGCCCGACGGTGAACGACAACCGTCCCGCCACGATAGAGTCGCATCTCATCGGCTTCGACGGCGACCTTTATGGCAAACAGCTGACGCTCAGGTTCGTTGACCGGGTCAGGGACGAGAAGAGATTCGACGGTCTCGATGAGCTGAAACGTCAGATTAACATTGATGAACAGACAATCATTAATATCTTAAATAAATTATCATGAAAAAATTCTTAGCATTAATCACAGTTATCTGCCTTTTCTCAACAGTTAAGGTTAATGCCTGCACCAACTTCCTTATTACAAAAGGTGCATCGGCTGATGGTTCGACAATGATTTCGTATGCCGCTGATTCTCACGTACTTTACGGTGAGTTGTATCATTATCCGGCGGCCGATTACCCTGAAGGCGCGATGCGTGACCTTTACGACTGGGACAGCGGCCGTTACCTCGGTCAGATTCCGGAAGTCAGTCATACTTATAATGTTGTCGGCAACATGAACGAATGGCAGCTTGCCATCGGCGAGACGACATACGGCGGCCTCGAATGCCTCTGGGAAGGCGAAGGCCTGATGGACTACGGCACGTTGATTTACATCTCGTTGCAGCGTTGCAAGACGGCCCGCGAAGCCATCCGTAACATCGCCGAACTCACCGCACAATACGGTTACATCAGCGAAGGCGAGTCGTTCTCGATAGCCGACACCGAAGAGGTCTGGATCATGGAGGTGATCGGCAAGGGCAAGTTCGGCAAAGGCATGGTGTGGGTTGCACGCCGCATCCCCGACGGCTACGTCAGCGGACACGCAAATCAGGCCCGCATCCAGACATTCCCGCTGAAAGGCAAGAACGTCCTCACTTCAAAGGATTTCGACAAGTTCATGACAAACAAGAAAATCGATTGCATCTATGCCGAAGATGTCATCTCTTTCGCGAAAGCTAATAATCTCTATGTCGGAAAAGACGAAGACTTCTCATTCTCAGACGTTTACGCTCCCGTTGATTTCAGTGGCGCACGTGGCTGCGACCTCCGCGTATGGGCGATGTTCAACAAAGTCGCCGACGGCATGGACGCTTATTGGGACTATGCCACCGGCCGCGACATCAAACGCGCGAAGCCGTACGTCAAAGGACAGCCGCAGACCGTCGAGAACTTCCCTTCAAACAGAATGCCTCTATGGGTCCTCCCGAAGGAGAAGGTGAGCGTCCGCGACATGATGAACTTCATGCGCGACCACCTCGAAGGCACCGAACTCGACATGTCGCTCGACCTCGGCGCAGGTCCTTTCCATTGCCCGTACCGCTGGCGCCCGATGGATTTCGAGGTTGACGGACAGGCCTACTGCCACGAGAGGACGACGGCAACACAGCAGACAGGCTTCTCGTTCGTCACGCAGAGCAACAGCCAGAACATCCCCGGAATGGGCGGCATCATCTGGTTCGGCGTAGATGACGCGGCAAGCACCGTCTATTGCCCGATGTACACCACAATAACAGAAATACCGCTCTGCTTCCGCGAAGGCAACGGCTCGATGATGGAATATTCGGAGACAGCCGCCTTCTGGATCTTCAACCAGGTCTCAAATTTTGCCTACACAAAATACGACTACATCCATCCGGAAATAGCTAAAAAACAAGACTATTATGAAGGAATGTGGATTAAGGAAACAGAAGAATTAAGGGGAAAATTTGCCGGAATTTATGAGACTGAAGGCGAAAAAGGCGTCATGAAAAACCTCATGCAATATTCACACACGGCGGCTACAAACCTCTGCGCCGACTGGAGGATGTTCTACAGACACCTCTTCGTGAAATACATGGACGGCAACGTCAAGACAGCCCGGAAAAAACCTGAGGGATACAAATATTACGCTCCGAAAGTCGAACAGCCGAAATACAGCGACGAGTTCTATAAGGCGATTATCGAACAGACAGGAGACAAGCTGAAAGTTTATTAGTTATAAAGTTAAAAGTTTATAAAGTAAAAAGTGCGCGGGGCGATGAGGATTTTATTGCCGCCGCGCACTTTTTTTGAATATTTGTGGAAACCAGCGTTTATTTGCTTGACTTTTCTTATCTTTGCCGCCATGAAAAACCTCCTCACCATATTGTCAATTCTCGTCGTCTTCGCCTCGTGTTCCGACAGGGCGGGCGGCTGGCATTCCGCGCCGGAGCTGCAAGCGGCGCATGAGCTGATGCAGGAACGGCCCGACAGCGCGTTGAAAGTGCTGGTTGGCTTCGACTTTGGCGACAGCACGAGCCGCTCAACAACAAATGAATATCAGATACTTGTGGCGGAGGCGCTTTACAAAAATGATTATCAGCAAACCAACGCTCAGGCTGTCATTGACGCAACGGCATATTATGACAGCGTCTTTGAGAAATATCCGGAGAACAGCGGCCTCGCCTTCGAGACGGCGCGGGCGCATTACTACAAGGCCGTCGGCGAGACGGAGGACGACGACATCGTGGCGGCGTGCGCCGACTACCTCAAGGCCGCCGACATCATGGAGGCGGCGTTCCCGGAGATTGCGAAGGCGGCGAGGAAGGGAATGATGGGTGATGATGACTATGTAAAAATGAGGCTCGTGGGATTGATTTACAATAATATGGGTGCATTATTATTCAATGAACAGTTACCAAACACGGCGATAATTATGTTCGAACATGCCAATATGTTTTTCAAGTCTATTGGCGACTCTCCGTCTGAAAGAGCAATTATCAAGAATCTCGCAATGTCGTATATGTTATGTTACAGATACGATGAAGCAATATTGGTTTTTGACAGGCTGCTGAATGACACCACTATGCCATCAGCCATGACGCTTGCCATAAGAGGAGACATTGAGATTCTCCATTACAATAAATACAGACTCGATGAATCACTCAGCAACATCAAAGTTATCATCAACGATCTGGAATCGCAAGATGAAAGGAAACGCTTTGAGTTTGCGCTCGCCGAAATCTACTATGACAGGGATGAATTTGATTCTGCGATGGTGTATTACACCAGAAGCATCGACAGGAGCAAATATACCATGATGCGATCTTCAGAATGTCTGGGCAATATTTACAAGTCATTGAATGACAACGTGAAAGCGGCATATTACGATTCGGTATATAAAAGCGTTGCATCTGTTGAGATGGAGAGAAACATCAGCAGAGAGGAACTTTCAGCAATGGTCAATGCTTTCTTTTCAGAATCGCAGGCAAGAAGTGTCGCCGCAAAGAAAGTGACCTATACGGTCATGTTTGTAATACTGCTATCAGTCGCCGCATTGAGTATCGCAGTTCTGCGCGGAAGACGCATGGAAATGTCGTCGGCACGTGAAGAGGAGTTTAAGACACAACTTGCCGCCGCCGAACGCAGGGCCGAACAATCCGAAACCGAGCTCGCAGCAGTGAAAAACACGCAGGACAGTAGAGATGTCTTGAGACGGAAACTTGAAAGCCTCGTCATAACCGAAAACTTCGGGACAATGATGCGTAACCTTGAGACAAGCGACATCTGCAAATCGTTGAGGAATAGGTTTAAAGGCGTCAAGATACAGACCAAGAACATCGGCGGCTGCCGTCACTTCGCCATGACAAAAAACGAAATCAATGATTTGATGTCGGAGGCCGACAGATGCCTTCCGCTGTTCGGCAGAATCCTCTCTGAAGACCTCGGCGTGAACAGGAACAACCATCCATACTGCATACTTCAGCTGCTCGGCTTTTCGACGGCAGAGATTGCGGTACTGATGAATTCAAGTTACAGCGCAGTTGCAAAGCGCAACGATTTCATAAAAAAGAAACTTCAAACTGATATGAATATCCGCGATTTTTTAGATGACTGCCTCTCTGATACATATAAAGTATAGAAGCGTATTTGAATATTTTACTATCAATTACATCAAATCTCCAAAAATCTCCAAAAATTTTTTGTTATTTTGACATAATTTTCATATACTTTTGCGGCATGATTCTAAATAATTTAAGTCATGCTAAAAAAACTATCCATTATTCTAATTATGGCGTTTGCATTGACTGCAAATGCGTTTCAGATTTCCGGTCCGATTGACATAAGGGCTGTTGCCAACATAGAACAGCCAAAATCCGACATCCCAATCTCCGCCACCATCGACGGCCATGCGCTAACCATTTACGTCAACGAGAACGTGGGCATAGCGCACATCGTCGTCACAAATAGGAACGGTGTCTATACCGACAGCGACAACCTTTTCCACACGCCCGACATGGCGACGCTGCTCATCGAGGACGAGGGCTTCTACACGGTGACGATAACACTGAACACCGGCGATGTTTATTATGGTGATTTCATGGTGACAGAGTAACGGTATAATCCAAATCCTATTTATTGACATTTGAAAAATCACATAACAACTCATACTACAAATCAATTAAAACTCCATAATATGACAAGAACAATTAAAACATTTTTTGCAGCCACAATAGTTGTCGCTGCAACGGCAGTAATTCTCATTGGCTGCAAAAAAAACAAGTTGGATAACGCAATTGCAGAACAGCGAAACGACAAAGAAGCCATTGCTCTTATTGAAAAAATCAACAAATTCCTTATGCAAAACGAGGAGTACAAAGCAGGAAGAAAAAGTGATGAAAGAATTTCCATGGACGAGGCTAGACTATCCCTTGACCTTGCTATTAATTATGAATACAGCCAGCACAACGTAATGTCTGAAAACAACATGCTTGATACTTTAAGTGTCACGGCATTTCACCCAGACCAAAACGGCAATGTTCTGCTAGATAATGTGCTGGCGGCATATAACGAATTTGGTGAAAAAATATCAGAATACCGTGATAAGTTTCCAAATGACAATAATATTTTAAGTTATTTCATGATAAAATTCCCTGACGAGAGCAAAGGTGGCAACGACATTGAAATAATTTTTGACCGGGGTGTTCTTGCCAGTGATTCTGTCGATGTTTATCCAGGACCATTTGGAGATAATGACGATTGGTATTGTGGTGACCATCGTGGGAGGTGTAATGGAGATTCAACAGGACGTCTTAGTGATGCAGCCGAACAATTAAGTCTTAAATTCAGATTTGATAATACGCCACCACATGTTGGCTATATTCTTGTTCTTTGCAACGTTGAATATGTTGAATATATTGCATATCCGGTTCATTATGGGACACCATGTTACGTTTATTACGAGGATCCCGAACCACAAAGTTGCCCTAATTATTGGCTTTTTGCCCAAGAAATAAATGTTGGTGACCCTATGCCCTGCATTGACCATGAAGAAATGAATTGCCATTGGAGAAAGATAAACAAATTTATCTGCAATCCGACAGGGGAATTACATTTTTCACCTATATATCATTCACCTTACAACCAATGTACAATTCATTTTACTGATTTTTATCCAAAAAATTTGGAAAAAGGCTACAGTACTGTTTATGGTCACGTTGCACGTGTAAGATACTGCAGCACCCAATGGCATAATCCAAATCCCATTTATTGACTATGATAAGGTTACGTCAAATATTCGTGGTGTTGTTTCTGCTTTTAGGCGGTGACACCTTCGCTCAGGAATGGGAATATGTCCGCACATACGACAGCAATGCGCCGATCCGCCCGAACTGCATGCAGTCACTCACCGAACTTGAATCAGGCGACATTGTGGTGAACGCTTCATGGTGGGATGCCTCCGTGAACGGAATGAATAGCGAAAACCCAGGCCTGATGAAATTCTCATCCGACGGTGTCTTGCAGAAGGAGGTTTATTGGTCGCGGCTCGGTTATCGTTCCGATGACCAGTACATCATCGAATCTCCAGACCATGAAATTATTGTGATGGGGCATTTCCTCCCCGACCGCGACCCGGATTGTGTCAATTTCGTGATAGAGTGTTCCGACAAGGCGTACCTGTATTTCTACAAAATGGACAGTGATTTTAACATGATTGACTCCGTTGAATATACGATACCGCTCGACACGACAAACAACGGGGCGTATTACCAATCGGTATCGCAAATCTTCAACATCGCCATGGCAAAAATCAAGCTGACCTCCGCTTTTGTGGAAAATGGGCATATCGTTGGCTCATACACAAAAACACAGACGAGGCACGGCAACTACGCATTAGATTCGCTTTTCTTCTTCAAGATGGATTTCAACGGCAACCTCTTGATGCACAATGGTATTTCGATGGGCGACAGAGGGACTGACCCGTATGCATTTAACGACCAGATGATAAGCAATGAAATAGGATATGTGCATTACCATTGCACGAAAAATGACAGAAGAAACATCGGCGACTTTTGTGTTTTGTTGGACAAGGACTTCAATTTCGTGAAAAACATGGGGGTTGAAGTCCCGCCACAGGGCTACCCCCGTCATATTGATTTCGAGATGGTAAGGAAAAGCCCGTGGGGGACGACATTCCTGTCAAGCCTGATAGACCATACCGTAGGCAACAACGGATCCTGCTACGACCCGTTTCTTCAGGAAATCACGGAGAATGCCGGACGCGTTGATGTGCTGCACCAAAAGGAAGTTGTCACAGACACTTATGACATGACTGCGTTGCGGTCGCCGGTTTGTTTCACAGCCGACGGCATCATCTGGGCATACACACGCGACAGAGGCAGGTATCGCGAGCGTGATTCCTGGATTATGATAGAGAAACTGAATCGTGACTTCGAGCTGGAACGAGAGGTTTATTATCCATATCATGAGAGGACCAATCTCAATACCAATTCTTATATCGTCAGCCGCGACGGCGGCGTGCTTCTGCTATCCTATTGTCACGAACTTGACAATACAGACATCCACCATTACATTATGACGAAGTTCCCAGCCGAAGCCTTCCTCGGCATCGAGGAGGCCCACGACAACGGACTCAAAGTGGCTTTCGCCTACCCGAACCCTGGCGGCAATGTTCTAAACATTAGAACAGCATTGCGAAACGCTCATGTCGCAGTGTACGATATGAACGGGAAACTCATTTGTGATCAAGAGATTTCAGATATTATTACTTCTGTAAATGTCGAGAGCTGGCCTTCAGGAATCTATATTTGGAAAGTGATCAAGGACGGTAGTGAGGCCGAGAGCGGGAAGTGGGTAAAACAATGAGTTTTCCCAAAATTTCCAATCTCCGTCTGGAAAAATATAATTACCTTTGCAGCTCGGATGAAATGGTTATCAAATGACAACGCCTCATGGCGGTCGTTTGGTGGCCATTTTTTCGTAAATAATTGAAAATCATGATTTATAGAAAAGGAAATTGTTTTTTACCAGCCGAATGACCAGATTAAATTGGAGGTCTTTTTTGAAGACGGGAACGTCTGGCTCACGCAGGCACAGATGGCAGAGCTGTTCAACAAGGATGTCAGCGGAATAGGCCGGCACATAAAAAATGTTTTGGAAAAAGATGAACTTGAAAAGGAGTCAGTATGTGCAAATTTTGCATATACTGCCGCCGACGGGAAGACTTATCTGACGAAATTTTACAATCTCGAAATGATAGTTTCTGTCGGAAACCGAGTGAAATATTCAAACATCAATCAGTTCAAAATTTGGGCCGAAGACGATGGCATCATCTACATCGACCTGTTTTCGCTCTTCGCCGACGAGGAAGGCAAGATGGACATCAAATATTCAAACGACGGCCTGCACCTCATCAGAGAAAGCTATCTGATCTGACACGATGCCGTGAAACGTTATCTGTGACTATTGATGTCCGATGATTTTTTGATGGCAAAAAACTATGTATCTTCCATGTTCTTGTAATTCGCTCTCGAATTTGCTGAATTACAGGTCTTTGCATAGAAAAATAATTTTATTAGGTATACCTATATTAGTTGTTTTTACAGTTATCAATAATCTTCTCTAACATGCCAATAGAATAAAAAGGAACATTCACAAGGCGATAGAGCTTATGCCCAATGGGTGTTGTTAGGTCATTGATAGAGAATGGTTCATTCCAGAAACGAATAGCAGTTACTGGTAAATCCGTATTATCTACAAATACTTGTAAGGATTGTAATTTGGAGTTATGACCACTTTTTACTTCTATTGGATAAATGCGACCGTCTTTTTGCCAAATGAAATCGATTTCTGCATTTGCTCCCTTTTTGTCTCTTACCCAAAAGCAAAGTTCGTCTTCTATATGTTTGTCTAATAAAATTTGTAACTCTTGTGCTACGATATGTTCTGCAGCACGCCCTCTCCAAGTGTCTAATAGGTTCTTATTTTGTAAATACTCTTGTGCAAGTCCAACCTTGTGATTTACTAATCCATTATCCATCCAAATCAGTTTAGGTGACCGCCGACGGATAGGAATTGCAGGTACTTGAGAAGATGTAATTGGATAAGCCAATTGCATAATAAATGCCTTAGACAACACATCCATGGCTTCATGAATTTGCGTAGAAGTATAGGTGCTATTACCAAAATTAGCAAACTTTATCGTACTTCCTCCTTCGTGCCAACCAGTATTCAATATATGGCGAATTACACGTGTTTGAGCTTCATTTGTTGCATAATTTTCCACATCCTCTATGTATCCTGTAATCAGTGATTTATAGATAGGAGCTAATGTTACAAGGTCATGGTATGTTAAGTAATGACTTACCACTTCCGGCATTCCACCGATCAATGCAAACGTATTAAATTCTCTCTGTAAATCAACATGTAGTAACTCACTTACGGTGAGATTTTCTATTTGTTCACGCCAAGTTTGTTTACCTGCGGCAGATAGATATTCAAGGAACGAGAATGGTCTCAAATTAAGGTACTCCACGCGCCCCACCGGAAAACTACGTTTTGCTAATTGTTGGTCATTTTGTCTATGTTTCAAGAGTTTTTGCAAACGAGAACCGGCGGCAATCACATACAAATCAGGTGCTTCTTCGTAGAAATAGCGTAATAAAGAAACAGCAGAATACGACTCTTGAATTTCATCAATAAACAGCAGTACCGCCTGTGTTTCATGGAGTGCGATATTTTCTCGCACATAAAGATATTGGATAATCTCCTTTACATTGTCTGTTCGCTCAAAAATATCTCTATCAGACTTTTTTTCTAAGTTTAACTTGATATAGCAATCGAATTCGTGGCTAAATTCATCCACCAAAGTGGTTTTGCCAACTTGTCGAGCACCACGTAAAACAAGCGGTTTTCGTGATGTCTTGCGTTTCCAATCTCGTAAATCAGATAGTAAATCTCTATTGTACATGGGTACTTTATTTTGAAATCGGTTGCAAAGGTACTGTTTTTTTGAATTAAGCAAATATTTTTCTACCATTTTTTCTTCTAAAACATACCCGTAAAATGTATATTTTTCTTCTAAAACATACCCATAAAGTGTGCAATTTTCTTCCAAAACATACCCATTTTTTCCTCGTTTTGGCGTGTTACAATATTAAAAAGCTGAATTCAAGTAATAAATGCAACTTTTTTGTTAATATTTTTAGTTAACGATCTGAAGTTACGAAAAAAATATTCAATTGGCGTTAAAATATTTAGAAGCTGTTTTGATTTCTTACAATGATAATTATACTGTATGTCATTTCGATGCGATTTGCATATCTTTCCGGCATCTTTTCCCCGTTTCACTCCTCGAATAGTCCACTATTCTTCGTCGCAAAACAAGAAAAATCTGCTCGAAAATATAATGCAAATCCCTATCGAACAAATCAAAACAGCTTCTAAGATGTTTTGCCATAAAAGTTTCTCCTTTTGGGTGTATTTGGACAAAGGCTGGGGCTACTTTTATGAGAGCAACAACTATTTCAAACTTTTCTCCTTTAAACGAACATACTTGTACCGTACCGATAGGATAAGAAAGATAATGCCCACAAGTTGCCCTGTCTGCCTATACGCATAAAGAAAGCAACCGCATTCAATTGAACACGATTGCTTGCTCCATCAGCCCCAAAGGGAATTAACCCAAGAGCATTTGCAACAATCACTCAGATAGGTAAACTATTCAGAGAACCTATGCGCAGCAGAGTGAGCCACTACAACCCTTCGATAACATCCCAAAAGCATTTTGGAAGATACACATTAGGCACATCAACTGCTTCTTGGAACATCGGAGCGACCTCTCTTGGCGAATACCCTGCAATGCAGTGCCTCTCGATACTTATGCACCGGCATACACAGAACGATATAATCGGCTGATGGGATACAGGATTGCGGATTGTTAGTGATCGTTTCTGTCTTTCCTTTGAAAACCTGCAGCACCTCTCCATCGGTGTTTTGGTATTCCAATGCTACCGTATGGCTCCAGTCATCAGGACTCGAAGTTAAGACGGAAATATCAAAATCCGTTTTCGATAATAAAGGTATCAGCACATGTGCGCTATTTCCACCTCCTACTATTACGATATTTTTATTCATTAGCACATTTTGTTAAATCACGGTGCAAAGGTAGGGCTTTTTATTGAGACAGCCAAATATTTCAAGGTTGCAGGAGACTGGTAAAATGATGTATATCCCATAATACAATACCTAATGTAATTAGTTAGTGTGTTATCAAATTTTCAATAATTTCCCTATAGCATGAGTCAATATGATAAATATTATTCCATATATTTTTCCCGCATGCATCCTCTATGTACGATGCGAATTCATCATAAGGGAAGTCCGGAGTCATATAATTGAAATATGAACATAAATTGTCGTTAGCATAAAGAAAGAAGGGCCCCCTATGCCGCTGATTGATGCAGATGCTTAGATGGCAATCAATGTATACGACATCTAAGTGACGTAACTGATTAATTAAAGCTTGATATATATTAACGGTATTAACTTTTCTAAGAATAACTACTTTTGTCCCTTCTCTGCAAAAGATAAAATTATGAGAAAGGCTACTTTCTTCTGATACGATAGATTCTGCATTTTGGAAAAGAGATATCTGGTCAGGAACAGATAACTTCTCGGGAAAGATGAGATGGTATCCTGAATCAATTATTATTTGACTTAAACGACTGCTACAAATCTGACGTAATGAGTTCTCTCTCATCAAAAATATTTTTCTTGGGGAAAAAATATTAGAACCTTGGCGACATATATGATCAATAAGAGAAACGTATTCCTTGGTATACCTCAAAGAGATACGATGATTATCAAAACAAGTGTCGGGTATATAAACGGAACGGAAAAGAGTAATTTTACTAATACGGTAGAATTGAGTCAAAGGAATGCCTATCAACTTGATAAATTCCAAATAATTACCATCCAAATGCGTTTCGCTAATATAATATATCGGAAGATGATTATATTTTTTCTTTATTTCAGTTACTATCCACCAAAGTCGACCGATAGAGTCTGTTATAGTGTGCCCCCAGCAAACACTAGAAATGTGACCAATAAATATAATATCTTGATCAACCTTTTCACCCTCATCGAACTTAAAGTCATAGATAGTTCCAATATTGAGATTATCAGAAATCTTTAATCCGCCACCGACATAATTTATATCTTCTTTGGCAAGAGCCTTATAAGGCAGACCATAGCAATCTTTATAATGATTAATACACAAAGAACCCGTCTCAAAATAATTATCTTTATGAGCTTCTATAGTGGGATCTTGTAGTAATGGATATGAGTAATGAATGTCTATCATAAAATATTTTCTTGAGTAATATAACCATTAGAAGATGCAAACTCATATACTCGGGGACACCGAATGTCACCCATGTTATCTGTGTGGAATACTTTTAATGATAAACCGGGGCATCCTCCATTACAAATAGGAAGATATTTGCAATTATTACATATGGAATCAGAGTGAATATGGATCCTTTCTTTTTCCATGAGTCTATTCTTAATGTCAAGTATATCATCTGCCAATAAATTTCCTATACTTTGGTCAGTGCACGTACAAGGCAGTATATCAAAAGTCGGTGAAACGTAAAAATGTGAAACACCTCTACCACAATTAACTATGCCGTGCCATGTTTTGCCACTTTCAAGGAATTTGTCCATTAAATCAAAAGCATATAATTTACTCACATCAACACGATAAAAGCATCTGATGAGAAGTTGATCTACAAAATTATTCCACGTTGCTGCTGATATTATTTTTTCGGATAGAGGATTAAGAGGTTGAACATATGATACGGTAAGACGACGGAATCGCAAACCATTCAAATATTCCGAAAGTGAAAGAACGTTATCCATATTCGCTGGCGTGACAGTTGATGAAATAGATAAGTGAGAATGATAGTTCTGTAAGTATCCAATATTCGCCACAACCTTCTTGAAAGTGCCATTTCCCCTTATCTCGTCATGAATATCTTCCGTCCCATCTATAGAAAATTGTATAAAAACATTCTTGCTTAAATACTTGATTAATTTATCTGTAACATCCCTATCAAATGTTCCATTTGTTTGGATTTCGATTTTTTCAAATTTATTAGACACATAGTCTAATATAGGAAAAAAGTTCTTAGTAATGGTTGGTTCCCCTCCTGAAAGCACTAATTTAGAATGAGGATACGCCTCTGATAAAATATCAAATGCCTTACAACAATCATGATATGTCGGCTCATGATATAATTTTGATAAATTATTTCTACTACAGAAAAAGCAATTACAATTACACTTTTCTGTAATCATAAATATTATACTAATCCTGTTACTCATTGGGCAATATAATTCTGTTCTATTAGTTCTAAATCATTTTGTACCTCACTAATTGCTTTCATAATGAGATAATCTGTATTTGAAATGCTTCTAGATGTTATTATTCTATGATATTCTAATTTCGCATTTATTAGAAAATCAATTTTCCGATAATCACATATAGACATATCCCTTTCTCCCATATCTCCTCGTTCTATATAATTAGCAGCATAGCAGGTGTGACATAGATTTATAAAACGGCATGTTTTACAAGGAGAATGTTCAATCTTAGATCTACTGGAAAAGTCTAATAAATCCATATTTTGCGGTCTGTTTTCTCCGCACACAGACGGGAAAAACAAATGACATGGATAATATTTATTAGTATCGATGTCGTAGATAATTTTTTTACCGATATCACACAAGATACAATCACACTTAGTAAGTAATCTATCTAAATGTAGATTTAACGTATGGCAACGATGTACCTGCGGATTTTTAATATAATATTCTGCCAAAAGTGTTAATTGTTCATAGTAGGTTTGCTGGAGGTTTTTCTCTTTCCAATTAGTAAGAACTGCAAATATGGGAACAATGTTTTTCAATCCACATCCATGAAGAAAAATTACATTATCAGCATAAAAAGGCAAAGTTTGAGGGGTTATCACCATATTTACAGTACAATTGTCCCATGTTTCTGCAAAAAAAGGTATATCTATAAGATCGAAAGAATGCGGACGATTGATATCCTGTGAAACTCTATTTCCATCTAAGCTCAACTTACAATCAATATCTTTATTGTGCGATTTTAACCATTCTTGAATCTCACCATGCACAAGAGTTCCGTTTGTGGTAATTTGAAAATGTACGTTTTCTTCTAAATGCTCATTCCAAATTTGTTCACAAAAAAAGCGAATTTTGTCAAACACCAAGAATGGCTCTCCACCAATGAGTTTTATCTTAGTCCCATGTGCGGTAGGCTCTTTTAAAATATTTAATACCTTATTTAAAACTTGCTCTACTTCGAAAACATTTTGATTCTTGTTTCGTTCATAGCAATATACACAATTTAAGTTGCATGATTGGTTTGTTTTTATGAATAAATGACGGCTGTACATAAGTCTACATATTAAAATAAATAACGTTAGCAGAACTCATTGATCGGGTTCTGCTAACGCGCGATGATTAGTTATGCGGAACACGTACCATCAGTTCCATCATACCAACATGCAGGTGCATTAACTGTGGATGCTTCCATATGCTCGTAATTCATTGCAAGCCACGCATTCACATTAGCTCCCATCTGAGACATTCCTTGATTTAGCATTTTACACACCTCCTTTCATCAATTTGTTTCGGTTATTGGTCTTCACAATCACAATCATCCGCTCCCGTACCCGGGATCGGGACAATCACACATAGATACATCGTAAAGTGATGCATTCAAAAATACGATTTCGCTGCAAGTATTATTTTTTGGCATAGCGACATTGCCAGTTATACCCCATCGGCACGTCGATTTTAAAGACAAGACACTATTGCTGATTATTCGTCATCGCATGAGCAATGTGGAATATCATCACAATTACAATCATAATTTGGTTCGCACATAGACGACTCATATTCGTATGCGCCCAAAAAAATTATTTCGCTACAATTATCATTTTTTTGCATAGTAACATTACCTCTTATATCCCATCGGCTCATCGGCTTATAAGTTAATATACTGGTTATAACTACGCTACAAAAGTACAATATATTTTTGACATACACAAATTTTTAACGTAAAAAACCTATTTTTTTACAGTTTTTCAGTTAATCTCGTCTTTTATATGGTCTTAATGGCAAATCAAGGGAAGCTTTCAGTTCGTCCATTAATTTATTATATCGACGCGTCCACATTTCTTTATCATCATACCAAGGACGACCTCTAAGTTTTCTAAATTCTTTCTGCTGCTGAATATATTCCTCAAGTGTAATTTCCAGTATACGTTCACAAGCATCTCGATTACCAAGCAAACGATTTAATTCAAATTCTGTAGATGATAAACGTAGAGGCGAACATGATTGATAGAAATCAAGTAGCCATTGCATATTGCTCCGATTAAATTCTTGCTCTTCTTCAGGAATTTCATCAGTATCTTTGTAAAAAGCATTGAATGCGTTCCAAAATTCCGAACTTGCCCACTGTTCAGAGTAAGGTACTCCTCTCAATTCTTTAACGGCAGCTTTTAATTGCGGATAAGATAAAATTGCTTTCTCTGCACAAGGTTTGTTTACAATAGTTAATCTACCTTGCGGCTTACGTGTGAAAAACTTCCCACATTTTGGACATTGTTGTGTAAACGTTGGTTCGAACCAATCATTCGCTTCCATATGGTCATCAGACCAAAAGGTAAGCCCCTCCTTCGACCAAAAGTCTTTGAAAAAGAGGACTCTTCTTTTATGACCACAATGTGGGCATTTTATAATACGCGTTTCAGTTCCCTCAGGCGAACCATAATATGTTAAAATAAATTGTATATTGTTTATTACCTCTTCGTCAGATTTGTTGAAGGCATTGAGAAGGTTGAAATCTGTATACTTTGTTTTCAAAATATCATTATCGCAGATATGGAGCTCATCAACCAATTTTCGTAGTTCGGAACACGCTTGTGTTGCCTTATCCATTCGTATTTGCCCCTCAAAAGCAAAAGGAGTAGTAACTACGGCGACGGTTCTAATCCTTTTCTTCGACGCTTTTTTAACAACATCAATAATCATGGTGGAGCCGGTATGACCGCCTAATCCTGCCACTAAGATTAACACGTTACCATTTTCGAGAGCCTTGTTAATGTTTTCCTCCGAATCTTCTTTGGCAAAATAGAAACAATTGATTTCCGGTCTTTGTCTAGAAAATTGCTTTATGACATTGCAACCTGCGTTTCCAATGCCTAGAATAGAAATTTTTGTTTTCATAACATTTAATTTTTATTGAATTTAATGATTTGATAACTTTGTATAGGCTTGCCTAACGCTTTGTTTCCTAGGCAATCCACATTAGTAAATCCTTTTTGAGAATTTACTACGTAGGGCACTTGCGTATGACCAAATACTTGCCAATAATTTGTGCCTTCAAACAGATTAACTCCTGCTTTTTCGAAGATATATGAACGCAGCCAAATGGGGCTTTGTGATGGACCTTCAAAATTCCCACAATCAAAGGTAGCATTAGGACGAACCATAAATGCTTTTTTGTTTATTTCCCACAAATTATTGATTTGATTGGCTATCTCGTTTGGTGCTTCATCTCTATATGGTCCCAAATACCTTCCCCACCATTGTCGGCTAACCCCGGCATGGGTAATTAAATGGTTTCCTACCGCATAAGCAACTCCATTAAAAAAATCCTCATTTTCATAAAGAAGATCCTGTATCTCTGTTGCATGCACGGAATCAAATCGGCTGTAGATTTCTCTTCCCTTATCATAAAGGAGGTAGTGTAGCTCATGGTCTGCATATAACAAGACAGTTTCCGGATGTTGCTTCTTGTAATCAATAATCTCAAGAAAATTCCTCTTACAATCCTCAAAAGATATGTTTTGATAAGGATCGAGATAATCGCCGACAAACACGTTCCGGATGCCATCAATAATGACATCTCTCCATGCATCACGACCATGCACATCGCCTATGACATTAGCGGCGATTGCATTGGGGTCAAAATGTAAACATTCGGTTTCCATCTTCTAATCAAAATATTTCGACAATTCTTTTAACACCTTGATTCTTTGTTTGGCATGCTTCACATCTAATTTTTCATGCGGAATCTCAACTAAATAACCTGCAATATGTTCTTTCGTATAGGTACGAATAATTTCATCTTTTTTACATATCCGCCATAATTCGTATAAGTACGAAACACGCGGATTATGTAACTCAGCCCACTGGGCAAGACCTTCAAGTATCCATAAGATTTCCACTTCAATCCAACTACATGATTTTTCGTTACTTTCCTTTCGTATTTTCCTTAATAAAGACCTATGAACAGACAGTATTTGCTCAGTCCTTTCAATATGACGGAGACACGTTTTCTTGGTCGCAAAGACATCTTTGCGGGCATGTACCCAGTAATATTGTTCCAACATTGCAATCTCTACCCACCGGCGGTTATTATCGTCATTCCCATACGGACCATATTTCGAAATACACTCGTAATATTTAGCCGATTCTTCATCTTCTTCCATTTTGTCTAACTCACGGCTTAAAAGTAGGCTAAGATTGATAAAACAATCCCACAAAATATTCTTTTTACTTCTAATATTAGGGATATAACCGATCATCTCTTTATGTAGAGCCTTAGCCCGCAAGAAGAATGGCTCACGGAAGTCTATGTCTTCGTCTTGCTGCAAGTAGTAATTGCAAAGCGCTTCGCCTACCAATGAAACACGTAAATATAAATCTTGTTCGTACCATGCTTTAAGTTTTGGGAAGTATGCTCTGAATTTATTTGCCTTATGACTTAGTTTGTCAAAGGCATTGATTCGCTCATCGTATGTTGGAGAATAGTTGCTTTTTTTATTATCCAATTCTTTAAGAATACAAAACATATCATCAGCAGCCTTCATATAGGATGCATAAATATCTTTTATTTTTTTATTATCAATTTTTCCCATAAGGCGTTATTTTTGTTATAAAAAATATGTTTTTTTAGCAGCTGGTAGAAGCAACAAAAAGTGTCATTTTAATAGAAACCAATGCGATTGTGTTTATGCGAGTTGCGAGTTTCCATTTTATTATGTAAGAGTTCATACTCATGTCTGATTTCTTCAGACAGCGAAGGTGAAGTGTTTGCGATATGGCGGAGCAATACTGCTTGACTAATAAGTTCCTCTTTGCGAGCAGCTTCCATTGCAGCATAATTAACCACGGCACTTATGTCGCTGGCAGTAAAATTTTCCGCTTTTTGACCTAATTCTTGACAATTTACATCTGAGGTCAACGGACGGTCACGCAATTCAATATCAAAAATGGCTTCGCGAGCCTTTGCATCAGGAGCTGGTACATATACTTTTTTATCAAAACGTCCGGTGCGTAGCACGGCAGAATCTATTATGTCTGGCCGGTTAGTTGTTCCTATAACAAAAATTCCGCTATCAGCTAAGTTGTTGAGTTCAGATAAGAATGTGTTCGTTTCCGCTGCAACTTTTATATCATAATCTCTACGTGTGGGACACATCGCATCAATTTCGTCAAAACATAGAACACACGGAGAGTTGCGCTTAGCCTGGTCAAACAGTTGTTGAATTAACATCTGCGTACCGTGTATATATGAACTACTGATTTCAGAAGCTTTAATCAAACAATAGGACATGGCTCCTTCATTGGCAAAATGTTCAGCGAAAAAAGTTTTACCACAGCCAGGAGGACCATAGAGTAACATACCATTGGTCATATGAAGTTTGTATTTATGAGAGAGTTCAGGATGCAATAATGGAAAAAGAACTTCGTTACGCATGCTCTCTTTTAGGTACTCCATTCCTGCTACTTTATTCAGTCCATTCGTGCCGTCTCCATGTTTAAATTGGAATGTCTCCAACACGCCACAACGAGAGTATAATGACTTTTGTTCTTCAAACGAAAAATTCGTATTAGTATTAACTTGATTTTCGTTCGTATTAAATTGATTTGAAGAGATGTTCATAGCAGGATTCCCGTTGTTATAAGTTTGCCTGTTACCTGAATTTTGATTTTTATTATCCTCTTCATCTTGACAACAATCAGTCAGGGACTCTAATATCGTTTTGCAGACATCATCTAATTTAAATCTATCATCCAATTCTGGCATCCACTCAGCCATGCCAGAGCTCCGAATTTCATCCTGCAAATAGCTACAATATAGAATCAACAAATCATTTAACTTTGTTTTGGAGTGTAGATTCGTTATTCCACATTCTATTACCGGTTGGATAAAAGAGGGAAGTTGATTTGTATAATTAAGTTTCTCGTTTTGGCGGGCATTGAAAACAGCATGCCTTTGTTTTGCCCTAGACTCGTTTTTGATATTGTCGTCAATATGCCACGGCAAATGTCCGGCAAAAAGATAATACAAAATAGTAGTCACGGTAAATACCGTATCTTGCTCTTCAGACCATCTACCTGTTTTTATATAGTGATCAGAATAATAGCGATAATCCAATTTCTGTGTTTTGTCAATTTTTATCTCATCAACGACAAATGGGGCATCCTCCATAATAAAACTCTGCGGACTTAGGTTCTTGCAACTTTTATTGAATGAGCTGTAAAGATATGTGTTATTTAAGATACTCATTCCCAATATTAGATTATTGGCGCATTTTTGTCCCGCTACTTGAGGTAAAATATCATCTAATGTTTTCATAATGCTTCATTTTTAATAGTTGTTAATTTTTAAATTGATGGCTTGACGTATAAAACCGTTATTCACCTGATTTCAAACATCTGATTTTTTCATCTTTGGGAGCAACGTTCATTCTATTTTCCCACATATTTTTCACAGATTCCTTTTTGTGTTTCTGCAAATTCTAATTGCATGTGTACTTGCTGTTTTTTTCGTTTTTCTGTCACCATAATACCTGAATTTTAAATGTTTGTATTTTTATCGCATAAAAAAAGGCTTGAACATACGTAGTGTCCAAGCCTTCATTTCTGAGTTATTCGAGCATGGGGCGTTCCACCTTTAGCCCGTACTTGGATTTACTATCGAATAATGCTTCGACTGCTGCTGTATCGCGTTTTTTTGACGTGTTACACAATATTTACTTTTTAACTGAATCAATTTTGATTATAAAATTTACAGGGTTATTTACTCGTTTTTCTTAGGCTGTTGCATAAAAAAAGACTTGGGACGTGCTTCCGCTCCAAGTCTTGTATCTTCTTTTCTTATCCACACGCACTCACAACAGACAACGGAGCGATCGAATTGCTCGACCACGATCGCTGCTCAATCATTTGCAAGTGCATTATGTGCGAATAGTAATTGCATTCTTAATTTTCTTTTCCGATTTTTTATATTATTCATTTTGCAAAGTTATAGTTTTTTTTGATATGTCCATAGTTTTTTTTTGTTGAACATAAAAAAAAATAACTTGATAAAGTTTTGAGTCAACCGAAGATGATTTGTAACGATACAAAACACCATCATCGAACACCTTAATCAGAGGCTCGAAACGGCACCAAAATTTATAGTTAAATATTTGATTATTAATTAGATATATTTGCAAAACTGGAGAAATTTTCGTAACTTTAAATACTATTCGACGGTATTTTAAATGATTACGAAAGCTCCTCCAGCGGTACTCACAACTCTTTTGGACAGTCATCCCGAATGGTTCGAGACTTTCAACCTCGTCATCGGGCCGAGAACTGCCGGATTGCCTCAGGACGAGAGTGTCATCCGGGTATCGGTCATTCCAAGTCCCTTGAGCACAGGCTCTTCTCGCAGATAACCCGCAGCTGGAGCGGAACTCAGCTTCTTTCCATTGAAGATGCTACAAGACGGGCCGCTGAAACAACCACATCGAAAGGACTGACCGTATATGTTGACATCAATACCAAAACTTATGACATACAAAGACCGATTGACGAATCTTACGAAAGAGAACGCAGGAGACGAATCATCCCGATGGACGCTCTACCCAAGTGGAATTATCTCGTCAAAAGGTCGTGAATTTTACCAAGTTATTTTTTTACCGTTACTAACTGTTCAAAGTTACGAAAAAAATATTCAATTGGCGTTAAAATATTTAATTTTTGTTCTTCTGTCTTTCCGTCAATCTTTCAGTTAATTCCGTCATCAACCGCAAAATAAATCGGTTACTGATTCCCATTGACCATACGAACGAAATTAGAAGATAGAATAGAAAGCATATAAAGGTATATCCGTAATCTGCTCACTTAGATGGTATGGAGATAAAGATGTTCGAATGACGTTTTTAGGGTGATTTTGTTGTATATATATGGCTATGGATTTGGCTTTTAGATGCCGTTCCGCTTTTACTTCAATAGGAATGATTTGTTCCTCTTTTTGAATGACAAAATCCATTTCCGCAATACTCTCATCAGGTGTCCAATAGTGAATCTCCAGCGAATTCAGTGTCTGCATTTCTTGCAAAACAAATTGTTCGGTTAAAGCACCTTTATACTGGAGAAATAAATCATTTCCTTGAGTTATGGTAGTAGCACTTAGTCCTGACATTGCTCCCATCAATCCAATATCTAATAGATATAATTTGAAGGAATTTATATCTTCAAAACCTTTTAGAGGAAGTTGCCCACATCGCACACGTGAGATTTTATAGGTTAGTCCGGCATCACACAGCCATTGAATAGCTGTTTCAAAATCGCGAGCTCGTGCTCCTTGTTTGACAGCATTATAAACAAACTTTTTATTTTCTTTGGCTAACTGGGCGGGAACAGAATCCCATAACAATGCCATGCGCTTAACAATTTCTTTAGGCGGATGTTTAGAAAAATCGTTTCGATAAGACTTTAAAATTTCTTGCTGCACAGCGCGTACTTTTTCGTAATTCTGTTGTTCAGCAAAGGTTTTAACTACTTCCGGCATACCTCCGACAAAGTAATATTGCCGTAATAAATCCGTTAATAACGAGGCGAAAGCGTCTATAGCAGTATAGTCTTTACTTGCAATCAATTGTGCCAGACCTTCTCGATGTATGGCGCATAAAAATTCACTAAAGGACAGAGGATAAACTCGCAAGAAAGACACTTTCCCAACAGGAAAAGAATCATCTTTATGGTCTAATACCCCTAACAACGAACCTGCTGCTACAATATGTAAGGAAGGCATATCCTCGTAAAAATACTTTAATGAAAGCAATCCTCTGCGTGCAAATTGAATTTCATCAAAGAATAATAGCGTTTTCCCGGGAATAACTTGTTTACCTGTAATAGCTTGAATAGCCAACAACATCCGTTGCAGATCAAAATTGTTTTCGAACAACGTGCGTGCTTCTTCTATTCGTTCAAAATTGATTTCTACAAAATTCTCAAATTCGTTCAGACCTAATTCGCGAGCTAACCAAGTTTTTCCAGTTTGGCGTGCGCCTTCAAGAATAAGTGGTTTTCGCAGTCCATCGGGAGTGTTTTTCCATGTCAAAAGTTGATTATAAATAGTACGCCTCATATACGTAAGTATTATTTATGCTGCAAAGATATAAAAAATCAATGATATACGCAAAAATAAACACGTTTTTATGACGAATATTTATGACTTTTGCACGTTTTTGTGACGAATACATCCTAACTTTGACAATGCGGCACCCTATTCGCCGTCGCCTATTTTAAGAATATCCAGCAGCGGCTTGATGGATTCTGCTGAGTGGTTGTGAAGAGGGTTTGGGAGTAGGTTTTGCCGTTCGGCAGCCACACCAGCTGTGCCGCTGCGGTTCTTCTTTCTGCGGGCAAAGGTGACGCAAAATTCACCGTGCGTCACCCAATGTTATTTTGTATATAACTGATTTATAAACAGTTACAGAAGTTGGGAAAATTAGTTGTAAAAGTCAGGAAGATTTGTGTTGTTTTATCCTGAAAAAACTCAACAAACAATCCGTTACTGAATCTTATTTTTTACTCTAAATTCTTCCAATATCTGTCACCATCTCGTTTGATTTGAAGGATAGCCCACAAAATAAGAATTGAAAAAAGTGTTGAAATAAACTGAATGATAGGATTATAGTTATAATACAGATTTACAAGGGCATAGTCTTGTTTGATAAAGTTCATCATAATGATATTAACAATGGCTGTTACGATTGCTGTTATGACGATAATCCAAAAGCCTGACTTCTTCCAATGTAGAAGTTTTGAATATCCTGTAATGATTAGAATACCTGAAACGAAGGCTACAATCTGCAATATAATAAATGTGGTCGAATGGCGACCCGAAATGAATCAAGGTCAACGCCTTGAATTAACTTGCCGGGATAGTCTAAACTTTCATATACACCAACAGAACTTATGATGCTAATGATGTTTACAAAAATACAAAACCAAAGCCAAAACGATACAAACTTTGGGCGTAATTTTTCTTGTTCTAAAATAATAATTGGTTCCATGACTATAGTATTTTGATTAATTTAACGTGAGTTCGATGAAAACATAACATTGATTATAAACGATTTACTAAAAAGC
>JAKSNA010000040.1 GCA_024400295.1 Bacteroidales bacterium
TTCCTTGAATAAAAAATCTGTTGTGAAACCTGCATAATCAGCAAGCATTTTCTGCTCTCGAGGTGTAAAACCTCTGTTTAACGCATTATTGACGTACCTCTTTGACCGATTGATTACGTCGGCGACCTCTTGGATTGAGTTAAAGGCGTTATATATGCGTGGGTATCTTTCCCGCCCTTCGTGATACGACTTGATCATATTACGTACTTTAGTCCGTAATGGGTTTAAAAAAATATGCGCCTATTTCACCCGCGGGAATGGATAAAACCTCGCACGCCTTTGTGATAAAGTCTGCCGGCATAAATGTCTCGCCACGAAAATAATTGTTAAGCGTGGCAGCAGAAACGCCAACCTTTTCACAAAAAGCCTTTTTCGAGCCACAAACAAGGTCTATCTTCCATGTAAGCGCTCCATAATTGTACTTTGGCATCGTGTTAATCTCCTTTCGTTTAATTGCGTCCTTTTGTCCGTTGAATAGAATTTAACAATATTCCGTCCTTTTGTCCATAACAAAATGATGACAAATTTTAATTTTTTCAAATTTTCTTGGAATATTGAAAATTTTTTTATAATGGTCTATTATTAGAGAAAAAAGGATTTTTAACCCAATGGAAAAAATTGCCTACCTCTCCGATCGCCTTAAAAGCGAATTAGAAAATAAGGGACTTTCTGCCGCTGATTTATGCCGTTTGACTGGCATTGATACATCAATAATGTCCAAGTATATACGAGGCATCAAACACCCGAAAATTGAGCGCTTGCGCCGTATTGCCGCCGTGCTTTATGTTACGCCGGAATGGCTTGAAGGCTATGACGTCCCAAAGACCCCCGCGCCCGTTCAGCTCTCCCCGCTGGAGAATGACATCATAATCAATTTTAGGGCTTGCAACGACGCGGAGAAATTCGCGATCATTGAATTTGTTAAGAAAATAAGGGGTTAAGATTATGCCGACACCTAAATATGACAAAAATCGTGGCTATTGGCGCATTGACGGAATGCGGAACGGCAAGCGAAAAGTATTTTACTCAAAAACCCCGGGGCTTAAAGGTAAGCGCGAGGTTATGGACGCGTTTGACGCTTGGGCATCCAATGGCACAATTACGATGTCAGTCGAGAATGCCGTCAGCTTATTCCTTGAGGATATTATCGCAAGGCAAGGCGAGAAGTCTGACGCATATCGCACGGCATCCATTTACAGCCGTCTGTATATCCTTCCTGCGCTTGGCAAGTGTCAAATAGGGAAAGTGTCAATTAACGACTGGCAAGCCGTTATAAACAACGCTACGCCCGTTAAAAGCGACGCCCCGCCGTTGAGCAAAAAAACCCTTTCAAACATTCGCGCAGTAATTAACCAGCTCCATAAATTCTGCTATGAAAATTATTATTGTGACGAATGGCGTGGCTCTTTGTATATCCCGAAAGGTCGCCGCATCGTCGGCAAGGAAATCCTACAACCGAAAGACATAAAAAAGCTATTCGAGCCGTCTGATCTGCAATATTATCCCGCTTTTTTGATTATGCTTTTATGCGGTCTCCGTCCCGGTGAATGTCTCGGGCTCCAAAAGGACGACGTTGACACAAGCGACCCGCGTGGCGCCGTGCTACATATAAGGCGTTCAATCAATGACAACAATGAGATTACAAGCGGCAAAAACGACAACGCCCTTCGTGATGTTCCCCTTCCGCCTCTGGCTCTCGAGATAATCAATAACACGATCGCCAGAAACCTCAAGCGCGGGCATATGTGCCCTTGGATTTTCTGCGGGTATCGCGGAGCGCAGCCCAATCAAGACAAAATGAGGCGCCAATGGAACCGCCTCAAAGCGGAACGCGGGCTCCCTTCCGTTCCCTATGGCTTGCGCCATACCTATGTAAGCATTGTTTCATCGCAAACGGGCGGACAGATTGCATCTGGAACCCTGCGCGAGATCCTCGGGCATTCCGAAAGCATGGACACCTATGGCGTATATAAGAAACCCATCAAGGGTGAAATCGAAAGCGCCGCCAGCGTCATAGATTTAACCTTTCGCGCGATTGCGAAATAGTCCCAATTAACGCGTAAAGCCTTTTAGCCTGTTATAAAGATATTTATTATATGGGTGTTAGTAGTGTTATTAATTGACATATTGACTTCCTTGGGATTTCCCGCGATGTGGAGAGCGTCGCGGGTTTTTTATTGCCTGCCGTGTGTAAATTTGTGTGTGAATTTGTGTGTAAAATGTGTCCACGGGCGGAAATACAGAAAAGGGCAAAAACCTCGGAAACCGCTAAAATATTGGGGTTTTGTCGTTTTACGATGCACGGGTGCGCTCTATTAAGTGGGTTCAAGTCCCACCAGCCCCACCAAAATAAAGCGCTCAACCGCAAAGGGTTCGGGCGCTTTTTTAATTTTCGTGTGTGAAAAAATGTGCAATTTTGCAAAAAGGCATAAAAAAAGACCCCACGCCGATGCGTGAGGTCTCTTTCGGAGGATATTAACCACGCGCGAGGTGAAAGCGCGGGTTTAGCTGGTTGTTAGGTATAACATCGAAACCCATAAATTGGGCGAGATTTTACCCCACCCGTTCATTGTCTCGGTGATCGTAACGGTTGCGCCATTAAAAAGGCGACCCTTTTCGGGTGCCGATGCTGACGGAGCCGCGCGCATACTCAAGAAACTATTAACCTTTACAGAATAGGTTTTTGCTACTGGCGCGGGTGTCGGCGCTGGCGTTGGTTCGGGTGTCGGTGCGGGTGCGGGTGCTGGCTCGACCTTGCTCCAATCTGGTCGGCATACGCCGCAAATCGATGAATTGCCGATTGCATAGGTGCATCGCTTAACGGCGTCGCCCTTATTTCCCTCGATTGTGGTATAGCGACCGCCCTCGACCTTCTCAATCATGCCGACGTGACTATTGCCGTTAAAGAAAATAAAGTCGCCAGCCTGTCCCTTTGTCTTGTCGACCTTATAGCCCTTTTTGGTTAGATAGCCCCAAAGTTCGGGAACCCCTGCCGCTGCGTTGTTTTTGGGTGTTGGCAATCCCAGCCATGTGCGGACCTTATCTTTGCCGATGCCAACGTCGTTTTGACATAAGCACCACAAAAGGAAAATCGCACACCAAGGCGTTCCGGGGTTGCCGTTCTTCTTGTAATTAAAGAATTGCCACGCCTCGACATCAAACCAGCGCGAATATTTGGTGTTATTGACGCCCGTCTCTTTGTAGCCTATTTGTGATTGTGCGAGCTTGATGTATTTCTCTTTGGTGCTCATAAGTCGTGTTCCTTCTTATAGCTGATTGAGCTGATGCCCAGAACCGCGCCAAGGAAAACATCGACGGCGCCCATTGTCGCGCCGATAGCCTCGGCGTAAGGAAATCCCCAAATTGTCGCAAGTGTCAAATAAAGGGTTGTGATTGCTGGGAGCCCAACAAGGGCGACCCACTTTAATTTGTCATAAACCGAATTTGTCATTGTGTGACCTCGCTTTCTTCGATTGTTTTCATGTTTAAAAGGCGCTCTCGACGACTGTCGAGGACGCCATTTTTACCCAATGAATGATATGCTTGGTACTGGTTTTCCCAGTCCTCGAGTTCTTCTTCGGTGATATAACCGCGCTTTTGATATTTGTGATATAGCTCGAGCAATTTCGTGCGCATCTGCGCCTGTTGTGCGCTCATTAATATGGCGACCTTCTGCCCCTGCTTGATGCACCATATTAAAATCGCGAGGATTGTGGGCAAACCCAAAGCGCTCGCCCACGTTAAAACATTCCTAAATATTTCCATTCCGCTTTTACCCCTCGCCTTACGCCGTTCTTTTCCAAAAATATACTGTGATGTAAGGCTGTAAATTGTTGTGAGCCTGTCCGCCACCTTGGAAAGCATCGGCGTCACGATTTGCGCCCGAGCCTGTGCCGTTGGAACCATAGACCGCATTAGCGCCTGCCGCCGTACTCCAGCGGGGTCTCAATATGTTGTGGTTGTGGCTCGGCATTTCGTCGACTGTGAGGGTGTGCGCCTTTTCGCCGCCTGTCTTTTCGGGGATGTCGAAATCCGTGTCGTCAGCATCGACGCCGACGAGCGTCTTGCCTGCTCCAAAACTCTCCCAGACACCGCCCATTATCGTGCCGGGGTTTAAGTCACTAATCGAAATGTAAACCGAGCCGACGGGGTAAATTGTGTTGACGATCTCCGAAATTGTCGGGATTGTTGGCTTGCCATTCAAATCGTTGTAATTGATGTTTAACTGGCTTGTCGTTTTATTGCCTGTCAGCTCGACGCCGTTAATTGTTGGGTGATCGCTCACCTCGTTATAACTTGAAGGAATAAAAGGCTTGTCGTAAATGTCGTTGTAACTGATGTTAAGCTGTGCCGTGATTTTATTGCCTGTGAGCTCGACGCCGTTAATCTGTGGCTTATTAAGCAACTGATTATAATTTGACGTACCGCCACCGCCGCCGCTGGAATAAGCCGCGATGTCCATATGTCCGTCGATATACTGCTCTGGTGTTATTGTGCCGTTGATTTCTTCCATTTGCGCCCCCTTAATCAGAAACGTCGGGCAATACTGTGAAATTGGTCAATGTGCCCGTCTTCATTCCGACGACTGTAAAGACGTCACCGCCTGCCGTTGTGAGCTGAATATCAAAGCAATATTCGCCAGCATTGAGGTCTTTAGTATCTGTCGGCACGAATGTAATTGTGTCGGTATCGGATGCGAGCTCTACGAGCTTATTGGCGTCCGGTGCTCGCCTAACTGTCAACTTAAGCGCGTCGCCTTCCTGCATCTGGTACGCCACGCCACTTTTCATTGTGAGCCCAACCTTGAGCGCAGCGCTGTCGCCCCTTGTGATCTTGATTTGATCGTTGTCTACTTCAAACATTTGTATAATCTCCTGTTAATAAAGTCCGTAGATTGCCGAGATTTTCGCCGTCGTCTTGCTCTTGCTACTGATTGCGACTGTAAGCGTATCGCCCTCAAGTTTGACGTTAAAGGTCACATAATCAGTCTCGTCAGAAAAAATAAAACGCTGGTTCGAACTGGTTAACACGCCCGCGGGCACATAGCACGAATTAAGCGAACCGCCCGACGTGAAAAATCCCATAAACATAAAAACGGAATAATCAGCAACGCCCGTATATGTCGCGGAGCCGCTTGTTATTCCCGACGTGGTAATTGCTCGGCATCTGTTGCGCTGCTTGGCGTGGTCGCATTCGACGGCGCCCGTCTGTCCGATTGCCGCGATTGTTTCCTCGCCGTCTCCGTTGAAAAGATTTAACACGCCGTCAGAATTGCCGCCGACCCATAGCGTCGCCTTGCTTGCGCCTTCAAGGTCGCACATATTAAGAACGCCGCCAGCGTAACCCGTAAAGCCTTTAATTGCGGGGTTTGCCTCTCTGCTTGAGATCGTAAAGGAACCGCCATTAGCACCCGCCTCAAGCCTTACATTCTCAACCTCGCCCAGATGCCTCAATATGAGCCAAGCGCTTTCTACGAGCTCGCCCGCTGGTTGTGATGCGGTGATTTCGACATATGGGTCATTAGTAACCGCCGCCGCGGACATAATAAGCTCGGATGATCGCAGCATCGCACGGAATGCCGCGCGTAGGTCTTCATCGCCCTCGGTCAAAATGTTAAAGCCATAAATCGCATTAAGGTCGCGCATCTTCGCGACGCCGTTGGTCATGTCAATCGAGCTGTTGCCCTCTGCGTCTGATATGACGCCCGCCTTGATAAAGTCAGCGTTAAGGGTTCCTGTCTTAATGAAATCCGCAACGATCTCGCCCTGCGAGGTTATGGCGAGCGCATAATTTCCATTGTAGCCGCTTGAGGAATAGCCCAAGCCGTTTTTGTTCCAACGCCATAACCTTACCGCTTGCGTAAGGTCTGCATTGTCAGAAATTAAAATCTCGTAAGGTTCCCCGTTGTCGTCAGAATGTAGAATAACGTGCCCGCCGCGGTTTCCTGTAATAGTTTCGGTCGCCTTTGTAATGGCGCCCTGCATCGCGGTGATTGTTGGCTTATCCTTAACTTCTTTATCGGTTTTTAATATCGTGTCGGTGATGTCTGTCGAACCTTTGCCGAATTTAGTTGACGTATAGCGTTCCTCAAGCGCGTCCCATGTGGTCGCGATACATTTAAGCGCGACTGTTATGCCAAGCGCCTCGTAATCGATATGAGCGATGTCGCAAAGGTCAATTCTTTCGGTTAGGTCGTGGAGCTGCACAAAATTCAAGGTAATTGTTGAGACCGCCACGCCCAGCTCATTATTGGCGATATACTTCACCGCCAACGCCTCGAGCTGGTCTCTGATAGGCGTCTCGCTTTCCTCGTCAATGTCGCTTGAGAAATCAATCGCGATATTCTTGGGCGGGTTAAGTGTTAAGCCTGTCGCCACCGCATCGCCGACGATTGTCGTCTCGCTTTCGTCGTCCTTATAATATGGCGTGATGCTCGTCGCGAGGTTGCTAATGTCCATTTCTTGGCTTAAGTCGGTCAAGTTCTTACCATAGCGAATATACACGCCACGATCTGCGCCTCGATTGTCTAAAAGCCTCAATGTGAAATTATCCCAATGCCATTCACCGCCGTAAACATCAAGCAACGAGCCAGCCTTCCCGCCGAACCATGAGCGCACGCTTGAAGGCTCGGAAATCTTAAAAGGTGCAATCGTTCCCTTATTGGTCGCGATTGTATAGCCTTGTGCCGCGCCCTGTAATACCTCACAAGCGCCCGCGATGTCGGTCGCTACTCCGTTAGTGATTATCGTGCCAGATAGGTCATAACTGATATGATGCGCCGATACTGTAAACACGCCCGCCATTGTCTTGCCGATTTTATAAACTCGGAATAATTGCGGGTTGTCTGTCGGGTTTGGTTTAACCTTAATAACGCAGTTCGGGACGATGTCGGCGGCGTGGATGCCGCTTGCTGGGTATGATAACTCCATTTCATAAGCGCCGTTCCTTTCCTCGGTAACTACGCAAGAAAGGCAATCACGCAAGACACCAACGCCGTAATGTGCGGGAACGATGCCCGCCTCAACATTCTCATATAATATTGGGAGCATTGTAAACCTCTTAAATAACGTAATAACGGGGTGTAATAAGTACGCGAATAATGCCGCCCGTGAAGGCGATCGCATTGGAACCGCTGGCGAGGCGCGGGAAATCTCCCTCGATGTGATTATTCATGTTTTCGCTCGGTTCTCTCGATGCGTTCATTGTCTCGGTGTCAACGATGATATAATCGCCCAAGCCCTTAACGTCCAACGTCTTGCCGTTGATTGTAAGCGAACCATTACCAGCGCCCTCAATTCTTATAAGGGGCTTGGCTGTGTATGCCGTGGGGTTGTAGATTATCATGCCGTTCAAAGCATCGACGGGCGTCTCTGCTGATTTCAAATATTTCTCTGCTCGGCACATAAACGAGAGTTTAGCCTTACCAAACATCATAAAAGAATTTTCGATTGATGCGCCGCCGTTATAGTATGCCAGTCTGTAATAATTAGGGTTGAAACTGTCCTCAAGTCTCAAATATCCCTTTTTACTCATAAGCCAAGCATTAAAGGCGTTGACTGTCTCGTTAATGTCCTCGTCATAGCCGTCAAAGATATTCAAAGCGACGTCATAGGTCGCGCTAACATCCTCAAAAGCGTCCTGCTGTTGCAAAATAACGCCATTACGCCCGGGAACTGTGTAAGCGGTTCCCTTGCGTACTGGTTGATTAAAAGCGGGCGCGTCGGTGACCACCATGCCGAAATCACTCGACGCCCTGCCGTCATATATCAATAAGCCGTGCTTATTAATACCTTTAATAAATGAATTAGGCATAAACAGCCCCCTTGATGTTAAGCATATTCTGGAACTCGATAGCCGCCTCGCGTGCGATCTCTCTCGCGCTCTGCCCCGGTGCCGCGTTGACGTTAATCGTCACGGAACCACCAAAGCCACCGCCTGGCATTACTGCCGCGCTCGCCGCGTTGCTTGTAACCTGTGAGGTAATTGAAAGGTTTGCATTCGATGCCATTGTGTCGGCAACGTTGTCCATTTCGTCGGAGAAACCGACGCCGATACCTTCCGCGAGGAATTTACCAACCTCGTCACGCATTACGCGGGAAGGTGAATGGATGCCAAAAACGCCCTTAATCGCCTCGGTTATCTTGGAGCCCATGCCCTTGATTTTCTCTTTTATCCATGACATTTTGTCATTGAGACCATTCCACAAGCCTGCGATCATGTCAGCGCCCCAACCCTTCGCCTGTGTCGCGAAATCAGTAAAGACCTTAATGGAACTCTGAAAAGCCGTTTTAATCTTTGACGGGAGCGAGGCAAACCAACTCTTTACCGCATCCCAAATCTTTATACAGCCGTCTTTTATTCCGCCAAGAATATCGGAGCCAAACATTTCCCAAGATTTGATGATATTCATGAAAAATTTAACGATTACGCCACCAATCTCTGGGAGCGAGTTGACCAACGCCATAACTACGGCGCCAACCAAAACAAGCGTGGAATTAATGAGCATCATTAAGTTTTCGGGGTCTGTCAAACTGTCGACGACCTGCCCGAAAATGTTAAAGATTGCCGGGAGCAATACGGGCAAGGTCAAGCTCAAGCCGTCAGACAATAACGATACAAGCTCAAAAATGCCGTCAATAAACAATTTGACATTGTCATCGCCCGCGAGCCAGTTAATCATATCGATCGTCATTGATGTCAGCGCCGTCATAAGCACGGGCAAAGCCGCAAAAAGGCTCTCTGCTATGCTTTGAAGTCCCTGCGTCAATACTGGAACCAACTGCGGCGCAAGCGCGCTAACTGTTCCAATCGCATCGACCAGAAAGGTAAAAATCGCCGTAATCAGTCCCGGCAGCATCGGCGCGAAACCCGACACGATGCCGCTCAAGATTGAGCTTGCGAGGTCAAAAAATACGGGCGCGAGGGTTGTAACCTTGCTGATTATGCTCTCAAGCCCGCCCTTTATTAGCTCGATGCCCTCGTCCTTGCCGCCGAATAATAGCGCGAGTCCATTAGCGACGTCAGTAAAGCCCGGGAGCATTTCGCCGATCATTGTATTTTTAACGCCCGACATTGTATTTTCTAATGTCGTAAGGCTGTCGACATAACCAGCCGACGCCTTAACCGCATCGTCACTCATAACCATGCCGAGCTCGTTGGCGTTGGCAATAAGTTCCTTTGTTTCCTCTGCGGTCATATTGAAAAGCGGCGTTAATTCCTGTCCGGAACGACCAAAAAGGTCATTAGCAAGCGCAGCCCTTTCGGTGCTGTCTGCCATTCCTTGAAATCCTGTAATTGCCGCCTCGAAAATTTCCTCGCGGGTCATTGTTTGGAGATCGTCAAGGGATAAACCCAAAGCCGCAAACATCTGTTGCGCCTTGTCTCCGCCGTTTTTCGCATCGTCGAGCTTGTTGGTTAATGTCTTGAGACCCGTCTGCATATTCTGCATTGACGTGCCTGCGAGCGTCATAACATAATCCCATTCTTGATAGGATTTCATTGATAAACCGACTTTTTGCGACTGCTTTTCGATGCTGTCGCCATACGTCGCGACATCGCCAGCCGCATCGACGAAAGCCTTGCCCGTGGCAACTACTGCGCCCGTCGCCGCGGTCAAAGCCGCGCCGATTGTCGCGCTTGTCGCTTTGAGCGCCTTGCCGAACTTCTCGCCAAATTTAGCGCCACCGCTTTCGCCCGCCTTTTCTGCCGCCGTGTCAGTTACGCCCGTCAGCTGTTCTTTAATTGTCGCTTGCGACCCTGCCATATTTGGCACAATGGTCACGGTCGCGCGAGCAATTTCCGCCATATTATCCGCCATTGTGTAGCCGTCCTTTTATCCATTTACGCATTTCATCGGGCGGGAGCGCTCCGCGTCCGCCGATTGCGCGCGTGTTCTTATCCTTGCCCGGTCTCGGGTAAGGTGTAATCTTTCTTGCTTGTTTGTGGGTTCCTATCGCGATCAAGTTATTGTTAATCTGCTGCAATAGGTCGAATATATCCGCGAGCAACAAATTAGTTTTTAGGCTTGTCTCAAAGCCGTCCATTTGATTGAGTTTTCTCGCGGTTGCCGATTGAATGGGTAAATTTCCCACAAATGACGAAAGGGCGCCCCAAGATAGAGCGCCCCCAATGTCGTCGATTGTATAACCCGTTAAGGTTAATAAATCATACTCGAGCGCCTCGCGGTTGTTTTCGGCAAACTTGGCAAGGCTTACGATTTTTTTACGTCAGTCCCGCCCTCTACGCTTGCGCTTTTCCAAGCCTCTGCGATCTCGGCAAGGTCGTCAAACGTCAAAGCGTTGACGACTTCCTCGCCCAAGTATGTTTTGAAAAATTCGATAATAGCCTTATTGTTGTCGAGCTTGCTCGCCTCGCCAATCTTGAGGTATTTAGCAAGCGGGATTTTATAGGTTTCGTCGCCTATGTTAACATTAAGGTACTCGATCACCTTTTTGGGTTGAATAGTAATATTTGGCATGGTTAAAATCTCCTATTAAGATGCTTTCTGTCCGTCGTCCTTCAACAATGTCCAAGCGGCTGCCTCAATGGTAAAACCATACTTAATGGGGTCGTTTGCGACAAAAGAAAGGTCGTCAAGATCGCGGAGCATACCGACCTCGGTGCCCAGCATAATCATGTCGTCGCCGTCCTTCATCAAGAAAAGAAAAGCCTTGGGTGTTGAGCTGACGCCCGCCTCGACTTTTACCTTCATAAGGTTGCCGTGCTCTGATGTTGCGGCTGTTGTCTCGACGTTGTCCTCGCCGAAAATAGCCTCGAGGGTGCTCGCGATAGTACGCAAAAACTCGCCCTTTACAAGACCGCCCTCGTCGCCGCTTGCCAATCTCTCGGTAATCTTTGCCCAGTTTCTAATGGGCTCGCTGTCCTTGTTAGGTGTCCAAGTAAGACCGCCGTCTGAAACTGTCGAGATCTCTTTCCAGTCTGCTGCCAACTGCTCGCCCGGATATGTGGGGAGCGCGGTGAAAGCGGGAGCGATGAACGCCATGCCGCTCGCCAAGCCAATTCCAAGATTTACGTCATTTGTCATTGTGCTTTATCTCCTTAATTAAATTGTTATTGTTTGCTTATGCGCTATAACCTCGAGGGTCGCCGTGCATAGCTTAATATCTGGGCGCGCGGGGTCGTTTCCCCACTTCGCCAGACTGTTCACGCTTGCGTGATTGTATTTAACGCCGTCAGCGTTTGCGCTTGCGATGATTGCGCCGACCGCCTTGCGGATGTAGTCGTAAGCATCCGCGTCGGTCTTTGCCCTTGCGTCAACCGATACGAGAAAAGTGCTAATCGTGTCAGTCTCACGACCGCCGACCGCCGTAATCAAAATACAAGGCATTTTGAAGTTAGCGGGCAAAGGTCTGCAATATATCGCGAATTTGTCGCTTAACGCCTCTCTGATAGCGTCCTCAATGTCGATTGAAGTTAATATATTCATTACATTACCGCCTTTGATAGCGCTTTATTTTCGCTTTCTGCTTTGAGCGCCTCGGGTGTTGTAGCCTTAACGGATGCGCACCAACGACCGCCGCCATAATTACCCATGAAGGTGTTGACGGCATAGCCGTCGCCGTTTGCGTTGGCGTTTGCCTTTTCTGCGATGCTTTCCGCCAGTCCGCTAACAAGCTCACGAACTCCGTCGCCCTGCAAGATTGCACGATAGCCGTCATTTTTGAACTCGATTTCTGTCTTGGTTCCCATTGTTAGCCCTCATAGCGTCTTAATCTGATTTCAAGATGCTCGAGCCTCTGCGCCGCGGGTTGCATCCTCACGTCGCCAGCAATCTCGTATTCTTTGCCATTAAACTCGATATGATCTTCTGGCTTAATGTCTGCATCTGCGGGAGCAAATAGCGTATATTCGTCAGAAATAGCCAAAACACGCCCGTCTGTGCTGATTGATGTGCTTGCGGGTTGCATCGAGCAACCAGCGACCTCAATCGCGTCGGGATTGTCCCAATCGTAAACCTCGGAACCGCGTAAAAATGTGATTTGAGCCCTTAAGCGGGTAATTGTGTCACGACAAAATGAAGGGAGCATCAACGCGCCCCCTTTCTCTCGTTCCATAAGGAAATCGTGCCGATTTGTTGCCGTAACAAGCCGAGCGCCTTCTTGTCGCTATTCCATAGCTTAATGGCACCGCTTGCGTTGGGTAACGAGAAAGACTGCGAGACGGAGCCAGCGCCCTCGCTGAATGATGTCGCGGGCAACTGTGTCGCGGGTGTGTTAAGCTCGCGCATAACGACATCGCACACGACTGCCTTGGCGACCTCTGCCAGCGCTCTGTATTCTGACAATATAAGGATTTCGCCCTCGGGAGCCGTGTCGAAAATGACGCGATCGCCCGAAACTGTATAAGCATCGATGAAACCTTCCGATGTTCTGACAGAAACGACATTTGCGGGTTTTCGGGATAGTGTAAAGGACATTGTTGTGCCGTTGCCCGTAAACTCGTCAACGACCGGGCAAAGCTCTGACATATAAATCATTTTGTCGAAATCCTTGCCGACCTTTTTCGCCTCGTAGCGGATTAAATCGCAAATAATAGGGATTAAAGCGCTCGCGCGGGTCTGTTCGCTGGCGGTCAACTGTCTTTTCAAGTTTTGAACGTCTTGAATGGTTGCATAATCGCTCATATTTAAGCCTCTTTCCTCTTGCGTGTGCGCTTTGCGGGTATATCTTCATTCTTTGCGATAGGCGCAGAAATAGGCGCGGCGGGCGCCTTGTCAGCCCCGCCGTCAACCTTTTCCCAATTACCGCCCTTTAATTCGCTCTTAATGTCGATAATGTAGCCCGTCTTCGTATTGCGGTATAGCATCAATCTTCAATTCTTGCGAAAGCTGTGCCGTCAAGGATAGCCCAACCAATCCAAGCCTCTGCGCGGAGGTAAACCTGGTTGTGTCCCTTGAGGTCTGATCCAGTATTGTCGGGGTCGCCGTACTCGATAACCTCGAAATTAACCTTTTCAGCATAGCCCCACTTGAAAGCGTTAGCGAAGTCGCCGACATATGCCTTCTTTGTAGCAACTGCGGAAACTGTGCTATTAACGTCAGCGGCTACGCCACGAACTGCGCCCGGGTTTGCTCCCCATGACAATTCGGGATACTGTGCAACGCCGTTAACCTTGAGACCAGCCAAAGCGCCTGCGAAAACCTTTGACATAGCGATGCCGTTAGCGTCATAATCGCCGATTGCTGCGATTGCGCCTGTAACGTTTGCCTCGGGGTCTGCTGATGTGTATGTTACGCCTGTAACGTCTGTGTTGGTATCAAATGAATTTGTACCAATGAGCGCGGATGCGACGCCTGTCTTGGGGTTTGTGCCGTGCATAGCCATGATGTCGAGACCGCGAGCGATCTTACCCTCAAAGCCCTCGTTAAATGCGCGGATGTATTCGAGCTGCTTTTCCTCTGATGCTCTTACGAACTCGTCAGAAACGCGTGCGCCGTATTCGATCTTTACGGGAACCATATGAACGACCTTATTTTCGTTTGTGTGGGAACCCTTTGCCTCGCCTTCACCTACAAGGTTAACCTCGCCAGTAAGTGAGAATGTCATGATGTCTGTGCCGCTGAATGCTACGGGTGTAGAACCTGCGAGCTTTGCGATTGCTGAATGTCCCTGTGCGCCTGTGAAAACTTCCTTAACAAGTTCTGCCGGGAATGATGTGGATGTGAATGCCATTTTTCTCTGTCTCCTATATAAAAAATTTATTCTGTCTTAACGCCGCTCAATACAGCCTTAAGACTTTCCCTTTTAGGGTCTGTATTAGCGCCTGTCGGCGTCTTTGTCGGCAACAATGAATTATTGCCAACCAACTTTTTAAGGCTCTCCGCGTCCTTTCGGATGCTTTCCTCGTCGGTTCCGCCGATGCGGTCGACCCATTCAAAGCCAAGACCGACCTCGTGAGCGATGCGGCTCTTAAGATTTGAGACCTCATAAGCGCTATTTTTCGCAGTAAGTTCTGCGATTGTAGCGGCGTCGGTCTCTCCCTTTGCCTTGTATTCTTCAAGCTGCTTGTTAGCATCTGCGAGCGCCTTATTGTGTTCCTCTGGGCTGATATAACCCTCGTAACGCTTGTTAGATGCCTCGCGCTCTCTATCAAGACGCGCCTTAATAATTGCGTTGAGCTCGTCCTGTGTCTCGATTGCCTTAAATTCTTCAGCCATTTTTTGCCTTCTTTCCCTACTTTTCCGCGTAGTAACGTAAATATATTAATAACCAACGCGTTGCACCCTCGCCTCTTTGACGCTGGTCGCCGCGTAAGTCGCTAATGATACCGCCTCGAGCAGCGCGACCTCGATCGCGTCGTCAAGTGTCTTGTAACCATAACCGCCACCGCTGCCGATTGCTCGATGCTGGCAGTTAGTAACGCTTTGTGTTAATGCTGGTTGAGCTGAATGACACAAAACCTTGTTAGCGATCATGGTCTCAAATTCGGCGTTTGCCTGTATAACTTCTTTTGTGGTTGCCGCGATGGCGCCCTTGATTTTTAGCTCTTTACACTCTCGCAGGAATGTCTCGGTTCCTGCCGCGCCGTCAACTAAAATCTTTTTTACGCCTGCGCCCTGTATGAATTGCGTTATCCAGCTATTGCCGTCCCTTTGGTTGCGGCAATCAATAGCCTCGCAATAGATGCGCCCGTCGTTTGTCTTTGACGCCAACGCCAAGACGACATTTTCGCCGTTCTTGCCGTACTTAATACCGGCACAAAGCGAACCAGCCAACTCGGGCAACGGGTCAGCTTTAAGGTCGAGCCATTGGGGCTCACTTATCGCGCTGGCTTGGTTGTACTTAATCCACAAGCCTAAACGCTGAATGTTAAAATCAATGTCATCGCCGTTAATCTCGTCTTGAATTGCTCGCTCGCTGATCTGCGTGCCAAGCGACGGATTGCATTGATACCACGCCTCGCGGTCTTTGACGTCGGTCTTATGGTCAACTGACCACTCCGCCCAGCCGCCATTTACCTGCTCACCCGCAAAGCATTTATCGCGCAAATTACGGAAAACTGTGCCACCGCTTACCGCGGTCGGCGGGGTTCCACACATTATGGTCTGTGGTCCCGTCTTTGCCGTCGATGACGTAACGACGTAATTGAGCGCCGTCTGTTGCTGCGTCGTGTATTCCTGCGCCTCGTCGATGATCAAAAGGTCATAACCAGAACCCAAAGCGCCGCTATTTGTTCGCGTGCGGAACTCGATGCGACCGCCGCCAAGGATTTCGATTACTTCCTGCCCCAAAGCCTTGTAATTTTTAACCAGCTTAACGCCTATATTCAAAAGGCGGTTCTCAAGTCGTTCATAAGCCTTGTGAGCCGTGTCGGTTAGATGCGCCGTGTGTAGAATTAACTCGCCATTAAATAAGCCCCATATTTCGCGCTGGGTAAGGACTTCGTTTTTTCCGTTTCGTCTCGGAACTGAATAACCGAATTTTGTGTGTGTCCAAAGTCCTTCTGAATTAACGCCTAATATGTCATTAAGCATTAATTCCTGCCACTCATGGCAAGTGTAACCACTTAAGTTATAAAGTAAAACAGCCTCGCCGCCGTATGTCTCGGCGTAAGGTAAAATCACGGAATTAGTAGGAATTTGATTTCCCACTTTCACCGCGACGCGCCCCCTTCCGTGGGCTTATCTCGGGAATGTCCCATATGATCAACCTCGTTAATTTTTATAGTTATTAACGCGCTGGGAGAATGTCGAGCCGTTCCGCTCCGTCACATAATCAATAGTACAATGACAATTTTCGTGACGTCTCCATACGTCGCTACCCTTTTCCGCAACTTCGTCATAAGGATAACGACCTTCTTGCGCATAGCACCATTTACAAGCGCCCGCCTCTGCGGTTCTTATGACGTAAGTCTTAACGCCCGCCGAGCTCATTACGCCAGCATTAGCGCGGATTGCATCGTCGACAACGTTCTGCGTGAAGTTCGTAATCTGGTCGTAAAAGGTCTTTTCGATGTTAGTGAACTCGGGATTATCTCGCAGTTCTTGCACGATGCCGAAAGCGCGATCGCCGTCAAATTTTGGCGCTTGGTATCTGATGCCAAGACGCGCATCCTTGTTCATGTCCTGTTGGACTGTCTCGCACACCTTGCTAACAATATTATGATTTAGTCCCAGCGACCTCGGTATTAGGTCGTCAATGTCCCATTCCTCAATGGTCTCATAGGGTGCGTGTTGCTTTAAGATTTTCGCAAGACATTCGCCAACTCTGACAGAATAAGCCGACGCGGTCGCGTATGTTGCGCGACCCGCCTCGATTTCCTTGTATAACTTCATCGCCTGCTTATCGCTGGCTAATAACTGCCAAAATTCTTCTCGAATGTCGTCAAATGTCAAAGCCATTTAGTCTATACCCGTTAAGCGGCGCATCTTGTCGGCGTCAATATAGCCGTCGATTGCAAGATTGAGCTTTTGAACGCCGTCGCCAATCTGTGCCAACATAGCCGCATCGGGCTCAAATGTCGGGCGCCACTCTGCTTTTGTGTTAAAGACCTGTGTGCGATCGAAAGCGATGTCGTCACGGATGCACGCGGCAATATATCCCGTATTTTTAAAGCCGACACCAAAGCATCGCTGTGCTTTAGCGCACGCAAGGCGTAGGGTTTCGTGTGACGCCTTAATTGCCTCGGCGCTTGAAGGGTTGGATGTAACAAAACCAAGGTCGTCAAGTGTTAAGCCTGTCTCCCCGGCAAACATCGACGCCAATGATCGCAGCTGTTCCGCGTGCGGAGCCATTGAGCCGCTTTGGAACTGTCCCAGCGTCGGCGCTTCTCCGTCCTCGTCCTTTGTGAAGGTAAGCATCGCGGACGCGGTCGCTTTCCATGTTTCCATTTCCTCGGCGTCTTGGCTTAAGCCTGTCGCGTATTTCTGCGGGAATGAGTAAAACTCCGCCGAAATCTCGGAGCGCTTTACAGTTCGCATCGCGCTTTTAGCGATGTCCATGCAAGCGCGAGAGATGCGGGAATGTCCGAAAGGTCTGCGCGCATCTGGCTTATATATAATCGGAACCAGCGCGCAATATGTTGCGCCGTGCTTTTCCTCTGCGACGAGCTCGCCATTTGTGTAAACCTGTGTTAGACCGGGCAAGAAATAGGCAAATGTCACTATTTTGCCCTTTTCATCGCGGTCAAGGACTGCCAAGCCCTCGGTCATAAGGTTAGTAAAATCGTCAATGATGCCCGTAGCATTGGCGCCGTCGATTATCTGAATGCGTGGCAATCCGATGCCCTTGCTGATGTATGCAAAACTGCAAGAAGTAACCAGCGCGCTCAAGATCGCGTTATCAAAAAGAATGTCGGGATTGTTTGCGTTAAACATTTCGGCAAACTTAAAAACGTCGTCTGAAAAGCCATAGAACTGTAAACGATCTGCAAGCCCGTCGACCGCCTTCGTGCACCAACCATTGACCACGCCAAAATAGCGTAATCCCTCGGGTGTTGAGATGCCGAAATCTTCCGCCTTCTGCTGCTGCTCGTAAAACTTATATCTTAATAGGCATCTTTTGCGCTTTGCCGCGAGCTGCTTAAGTAGGTATGTTGTGCCTTTATATTCCATTTTTCTTTTGTCCTCTTATCTTCTCCATAATGCTGGCGGCGCTTGTCTCGTCGTCCTCGACGGGGTTCTCCGCCATTATCTTGCTCATTGTCTGAATTGCTTGGATTTTTACAGACGGCGGAGCCTCTGGGTCGTCTCTGATCTCGAGCAACGTCCGCACGTTCTGATCTCTTATTGTCTTGTAATTGATTTCTGATTTGCTCATATATGCCCTTCTTTGATTTTTTCGCGATAGGGGTAGGGCTATGGCACGCACCCAAATCACAGTAACAGAAAGCGGTTGGGATTAACGTCGTGCGTGGGGTGACTACCCCCGCCCTTTTAATTTCTCTTTAGCCAGTCCCTCGAAAGCGGTAAATCGCGGTTAGTTATTACCTGCTTGGTTTGCACAATTACGCCAGTCTTTGACGATTTGACGCGATTACATTGAAGATGCGCAAGCTGTAAATTCTCCAAGCTCGCAGGGTCGCCGCCTTTTGCAATCGGTATGATATGGTCAAGCGTAGCGCTCCACGGGTCGGGAAAATGTTTGTCATAATTGACGGGTCTGCCGCATATTGCGCAAATGGTATCGCGTGCAAAAATGATTTTTTTAGCCTTTTCGAATGCCGCTTTTGCGTTTCCGTCTTTGTCGGGTCTGTATCTCTTTTGTGTTGCCATATAATGCCCAAACAAAAACCCCGCATTTAAGCGGGGTTCCTGCCGAAAGGATAATTCATCGTGGATTAGGTAGAAAGTGAATTATTATAAATAGAGGTTAAAAATCAAGCCGTTGCCCTAATTCACAACTACATAATACAACGGGATTAACTCTTATTTACTCTCATTTTTCAAAAGGCATTGAAAAATCTTGTTTGATGATGATTTGATCGTCAGCAATCTCAACGTCAACATTAGACCAACCATTATCATCGGAGAATATAATAACCTTGTTCCAGTCGCTTGCTTTGACGCGTTTAAGCAAATCGTGTAAAGTCATTCCGCACCGCCTTTCATTTCCGCTCCACAATGCTTACAAAAACGAGTTTCAAAAATCAAATCAGGACTTTCTATTATATGCCAACCGCATTTTTTACACCTGTAAGCGTGTTCGCTGTGATAATCTGCATATAATCCCTCGTCAATCCACTCGCTTTGCGGTCTTTCACCTAATGGGCAAAACCTGTTTCTTTTTGACCCGGTTGCCGCTTTGTTGGTTAAAGCGCATCTATAAAAAGGTTTTTTTTCGCACCTTTTCAAAAATATGCAATCACAATAATATTCATCACGAAAACAGCTTATTGGTAGTTTATCCACCTCAATTTTGATTATTTTCATTTTCTTCACCTCGCTCAAGATATTCGCGCCACTCTATGGCGCTCTTTTCACACGGCAGTTTTTTGGACGCTACTCCGTCAGTCATAACAATGCAATCGTTAGAGAATGCACAAAGCCCGTTACATTCGACACAATAGCCGTCTTTAAGCAACTGGCAAGCCTTTGCGATCGCTTTATCCTTGGCGGTTAATACCTTACTCATGTCGGTTATTGCTTTCGTTACGGCGTTGTTAAGGTCGCTCTGGGTGTATAGCGTTTCTTCTCCCGGTGTCGCATCGTTCCCGAACTGATTGAGCTCTTGCGCATAAATTGCCTTGATAGCGAACTCAATCGCCTCTTTGTCCATTAGATAGGTTTCTTCAACGGCATCCTTATCCATTCCAATGTGATAATCCGCCTCTGCCAGCAAGCTAAAAAGCTGGTTAACCATTTGCGCGGTCGTCATTTAAGTTCCTCTCTTTCTCGAACTGGTTGACTGTTTTCCAAGTCCAGTACAATGCTCTCGAAAATGGTTTCTTCGTTATTTTGTCATTCTGGGCAATCTCCAAATTCTCAAGCAACGTGTTAATCATTCGTTGAACTGTCATCGTTTGGCTCCTTGTTCACTACTTCGGCACAATGTGGACAATAACGATAACCACATTTCGCCACTCGGCTGCCCTGCTTTCTTCTACACGCGCCGTCTGAATATCTGACTTCGCCATTGCAGAACGGGCAAATAAAAATCTCGTTGCGTTTGGTTGTTGCCTTGCTTATCCATAAATTTAAGTCGCTCATAATTCTTCTTTCACCTCAATCGAAATATGTGCCACGGCGTAATATTTCAGCCATTTCGCGCAGCATTTCGCCGTGTAGTTTATAAAGATGCTGCTCGCTGATGTGCTCCACTCTCGCGATGTCCTTCCACTTGAGGCAGTTAATATATCTATCGATTGCGATCGCCCTGTATGTGCTTTTTGAAAGCTCTGCGATTGCTTTGCGGGTTGTCTCAGTAACCCCGCGATATTCCGCCTCTTTCCGCTCAATGGTCTCTAATTGCTCGCTATAATCTGCGAGCAAATCTTCGTGACGCTGGCGCGCCTTGTCCGCATCCGTGGAACCCTCGCGCGGCGTGTAATTGCCGACGGCGGAGTTAACAAGGTTCTCGAGCTTTTCAAGGGTGCGCTTGTCCGCCTCTAATTCTTGATAGAAATTAAAACGGCGGTTAAGCCAGTCCTTGGCGCTCTTTATCTCTGCTGTCATTTCTTGCCCCCTTTCTTGTTAACAAATTCACCAATGAGCAAAATAAGGCATATAAGCATTAATGTGATAAATGCCTCAATTACTTTGTCCATGGGTCTGTATTCCTTTCGAAATTAACGCTATGCTTGCCGTCCTTAAACTCAAGGCGCACCTCGATGAATGCGGTCTCTGCGTAATATTTTTGGACATCAAGGCGATAAATCTGCGCATCGTCGCGCCAATAGCCTTCAAAAGTGTCAATGCACTCCTTGGCAATATTGTCAGCGTCCGGGCGCGTCGTTTTGGGTTTTCCCCATTTCTTTTTATCCTTTACGTCAAAGTAAAAGACCAGCGTCAAGGAAATCGGGCAATCACTTGGAACCTCTGGGCGATGCTTGTCTATCTCTTTAGCGAAAACCTTGCGAGCCTCTCGCACGTTCTTCTTCTTGTAGTGAATGACATAAGGACGCCCGCCGTTGCTGATTACTCTCTCGCCTTTCTGCTGCGCGGTTCCCTTGGGCATTCCGTCGGGTAATGGAATGATAAAATGCTTTATACTCATGGCATCAACCTCACCCAGACATTAAGCGCGAGGGCAATCGAGAAAATAATCACGATTATGCCGATTATTACGCGAATAGATAAATTGATCATTTTGTCACCTCTGCCAGCTGCTTGGCTCTCGCCGCGTCCTTGATGCCGTCCTTATAGCCCTGCTTATAAGCCGCCACCTTTTCGCTTGTAACATCGCGATTAATTGACGCGATCGCGTAATCAATAGCCTTTTGAAGTTTGCGGAGCTTTGCAGTCCTTGGCGCGCTGGGTCTGTTCTCGTTAAGCGATGCCAGAACGAAAGCCTTTTCTTCTTCTGCTGTCATTCCGCACCGCCTTCCTGCAATCCGTAGGGTTTCGGCAAGGGTTTCCAAGCGATAACCTTTCCCGATTTTATGGGATAATCGTCTGTATCTGACCAACATTTAGTTGAGTCATAATACCAACCAAAACCAATATCTCCGTTATCCGTTTGCCATATAACGACCCCGTCGGGAAATCCATAGCAATCGTGGTAATCTTCATCGTCTGGCAATCTCTCACTAACAGGTATCCACCTGTCTTGCGTTCTTTTCAAATCACGCTCCGCTTGTTTATAGCCGTGTTCAAAGTAAAATTTCCAATTTTGCTCAACTGTCGGGGCATTGTCGATTAAATCTTCAATATCTGATTGCCAAAGAAGTGTATCTTGTCTTTTTTCTGCGTAATCGTCTATTGCCTTTTTCAAAGCCTCACGACTGATTAAGTCATTGTTTCTCATACCGCACCCCCGCACGATCTAACCCCGGGATTGCAGCAATAACCTTCGTGCTGCCATACGCAATCAGTCTCCGCACAATTTTCCTGCTTGTATTTCTTCGTGCCGTCGTTGCATGGTCTAATTCCCTTCGCGTTGCAAGTGTCGTGATCATAAAACTCGCATTTGCTATATACGCAATTCTTGGAAAGTCTCTTATAGACCTTATCGGGCTCCGCGGTCTTGGGCGCATCTATTGCCATATAGCGCACCAACTCCATAAATGCCTCAATCTGACCCTTTGCGCTCTTGCTCTCCGCCTTCTCGTGTGCATTGTGTAAATGCTTTAATAATTTGTCCGCATCAATCAATCTGGTCATTTTCTTCGTTGTCTCCTGTTCCGTCGTATTCTTCGAGCCCGTCGCTGTCGCATTCCGGGCAATAAATAAAGTCAATATATGCGGGCGCTCCCCAAAACTCCCCGACGCATTCGCGGCTGACCTTTGCATCTTCGCGATCGAAAACGTGACCGCAATTATTACATTTGTATAAGTCCCTCACTCTTTACCCTTTCCGCTATTAATCAGCTTTTGATTTGTCCTGTCGGGAACGATATAAGCGCGGCTGACGCCGTTCTCGATGTCCTTAACCTGTGGGAAATATTCGCAATTCCTCAAGCACCAAATAATCGCGCTTTCGAATTTGTCGGCATCGGTATCGGCAAACATTACCGCCCACAACTGCGCTTTTTTCTGCGCCTGCTGGTCTGTCAGCTTGGCGTTAAAGTTTGCCCGGCAGATCTCGACCGCCTTCGTCGCCATGTCAAGCGTGACCATTTGCGCCTCGCTTTCTCGAAATCCAATTCGTGTAACGGATATTGTTGCGCTCGTCTCTTATGAGGCTCCCGCATTCGTCAAGCGTCTTGTTGCCATTGATGTCATAGGTGACGATGCTGATAAAGTCCCTAAAAAGGGCGTCGTCGGGGTCTCTGGTCGTGATGTTGATGCGCAGCGCGGTATTTTCCTTGCCGTACTCCCTCAAAAGGTTCGCGAGCTCGTAAACCTTAAGCCTAACGCGAGCCTCTAACGGGTCAGTAATCGCGCGCGGGTCGTCGCCCTTAACTTCTAATGGGCTGATGCCGAAAACGTCGCCCAGCGTCGTCAGCGTCTTAATGTGGGCGTTATTGATCGCGTCACCTGTGCAAAGCCTGCGAATGTTGTAGGCGCTCATTCCTGTCATTTTGCTCAATTTGTAGGAACTGATGCCATAAGTAAACATTAACTGTTTTAATCTGTTCATTTTATTAACTCTCCTTGGTGTTGTTTTTGAGAATGTCGTCAAGACCTTCAAAGATTTCGTTATTGAAATCGTCAAATTTTTCTTTTCTTCTATTTGAAGTATTTAAGTCTGTAATAATAGAAATATTCTTTTTAATACTTACTTCATTAATACATTCTTCTTTAATACATTCTTCTATTACTGGTCGATTTACGTTTGGTTGATTTACGTTTGGTTGATTTACGTTTGGTTGATTTTCGACCAAACGAACCTCGGTAAAATTAAGCTGCCATTTTGTGCCCTTCCCGTCCTTGCGTGGCGTTCGTGTGCAATAGCAATAACCCGCATCGGTTAGCTCTTTTAGGCATTTTCTTATTTCGTATTGTGTGGCGCCCGTAGCGGCTGCCAGCGCCTCGCGTGTGAAGTTCCAATCATTCGGATGCGATAGGATAAAGGCAAGCAATCCGCGCGATGCGAGGCTTATATCTTTATTCCTTACGACTTCACTGCTTACGATTACAAAATGCCCTTTATGATCGTCGCGCGAAATCACTTGATTGATGTCGTAACCTTGGAGACCAGGACGGCGCCCGCTACCTCTGCGCCATTCTCGAGGGCGTCCTTGATGTCGCTCTTGGAGATCGTCGGTTTGCCAGCCTTCCAATACTTCTCTGGTATTGCGCTCTCGTCCAAAATCTGCACGCTTGGCGGGTTGTGTCTGAATGTAACCTTGCATCGAGCTGTTTCGAATTTGCGCCCGTCGCAAAGCTGACCGATAAAGCGCTCAAGGTTCTCGTTGTTACGCTTGAGGCTCTTGGCTCTCTTTGTGAGCGCGTCCGCCTCTGCCTCGATTGCCTCAATAAGATGCTGGCGGTTCTTGTACTTCAAGCAAAGCGCCTCTATCTTCTCTTTGGGGTCGATGTCGAGCGCTCCAAGCTCGTGCTTATAAATCTCGACCGCCGCAACGTCTCCGCAATCCTCGGCGGTTGCCATGTCGTTAGCGATTTCCTCGACCGCCGTCAAAATGTCAAAAATGTCGTCTGTCATGTGCTTGCTCCCTTCTCTTTGTCTTTCTTCATGATCTTGTCAATGAGTTCCGACGCCTGTCGCTTACTTAATTGGTCGATGCTCTTAATCTTGTAGTAATCGAGCATCTTGCTTAATTGCTCGCCCTTGTATCGCTTGGATAAAAACTCGACCTGTTTGGCTGATGCGAGCGCGTCGCTTGTTGCCTGCTGCGTCTGATTGTTGACGGCGTTGGCGTATTCCTCGAGCGTCGCAAGGCTGTCAATGATGCCGATGCCGACGAAACCCAAAGCACGACCGACGGCACTGGTCTCGCAGTTCTCAACGTATGATGTTTGGTTAATGTAGCTCGATTTACTGTTTTCCTGTGCCAACCCTGTCGCGATCAATTTATCGCCGTCGAAAACATTGGCTTGAATGATGATGTCCTTGCCGCCGTTCTCTGCCGGTTCGTGGCTTAATATCTCCGTAATGATGCGACCCTCTGGGAATAAATCGCGGAACGCAATAACACGCTGATTAACTCCCGCGTAATCCTTGCCCTTGATGTTGGTAAGGTTAAGGCGCTTGTTAGTTTCTTCAATCTTTGAATATTCCATATGCACCTCAAATCTCGAAAGCCAAATCTTTCGGCATCGTTCTAAATTCATATTTCGCGATGTGGCTCTTTGTGCCGTCCTTATTGACGACGACCACGTTAACGCTACGAATGTCATAGCCTGCCTTTTTGAGATCGCTGACGCGGCTCGCAAGGCGGTAAATTCCAAGCCCAAGCGCCTCGCGCTGGGTAATGCTGCCGTTTCGCTTGATGTAATCAAGCACCTTCTCGCATTGTGTTAAACCATTCATGTGTTATTAGGCTCCTTTAATGAGATTTTGATTTCTGTCTCGCCGAAATATGAGAAAAGCATCGCCAGCGTGTCGAGCTTTGGGGTTGAGGTTCCGTGCAAATATCTGTATAAACAGCTCCGGGTGATGCCCGTCGCTCTCGACAACGATCTCAACGGCGTCCCTGTCTCTTTGCATCTACTGCGCAACCAGTCCGCCAAATTGTCGGCGGCGTTGATTGTTATGATGTTGGTCACTACTCTATTCATTCGACACCTCAAAACGGATTGAAATATGTGTCTGGCTGTGCGCTGGTGCGGTTGTCAATAATCTCGATGATTTCCTTCTTGCCCGCCTTCTTTGCGTACTTCTTGAGCGCGACGATCTTGCGGCGCAGGGCTCTGTTTTCTTCTCTGAAATCTCTAAAAGCGCGGTTATCAATGAACGCCTGCACGCCCATGCCGAAAAGGAACGCTAAAACCGCGGTTGCTACGAAATAAATTTCTGTCATAAGTCAATTTCCTTCCTTGAATAAAAAATCTGTTGTGAAACCTGCATAATCAGCAAGCATTTTCTGTTCGCGAGGTGTAAAGCCTCGGTTTAACGCATTATTGACGTACCTTTTCGACCGATTGATTACGTCGGCGACCTCTTGGATTGAGTTAAAGGCGTTGTAAATGCGTGGGTATCTTTCCCGCCCTTCGTGATACGACTTGATCATATTTTGTGGTCAATAGTCCACATTTTTATTAAAAAAATAATGACCGATTTCGTCCGCGGGAATAGACAGCAAGGCGCAAGCGCTGGCAATAAAGTCCGACGGCATATAAGACGCACCGCGCAAGTAATTATTAAGCGTGGCTGTGCTTATATTAGCCGCCTCGCAGAATGCCTTTTTTGTGCCAAATACGAGGTCGATGCGCCAAATCAAAGCGCCAAAATTAAATTTAGACATATGTTTCTCCTTTCTGTGATTTTGTGGTCTTTGTTCCACATATTGAAAATTTATCAATATTGTGGACTTTTGTCAACAATATTTTTTTTATTTCGAAAATTTGTTATTTGATTGAAAAAAATCTTTGTCGTGGTTATAATGCCTTAAAAACGAGGTTGTTAATTATATGGAAAAAATCGCATATTTCTCCGAAAGGCTTAAGTCCGCCATGGCTGAAAATGGACTTTCTGCCGCTGACGTTTCCCGTCTTACTGGAATAGACAGATCGCTTTTGTCTAAATACTTAAAAGGTGTTAAACATCCCAAGGTTGACCGCTTGCGTCGTCTGGCTAATGTCCTTTATGTCAATGTCGACTGGCTCGACGGGTATGATGTCCCAAAGACCCCCGCGCCGATGCAATTATCACCTTTAGAAAATGACATAATCGTTAATTTTCGCGGTTGCAACGATGCCGAGAAATTCGCAATTATTGAATTTGTTAAGAAAATAAGGGGGTAAACTATGCCAACGCCTAAATACGACAAAAATCGCGGCTATTGGCGCATTGACGGAATGCGCAACGGAAAGCGTAAAGTATTCTACTCAAAAACCCCGGGGCTTAAAGGCAAGCGCGAGGTTATGGACGCGTTTGACGCTTGGGCATCCAATGGCACAATTACGA
>JAKSNA010000041.1 GCA_024400295.1 Bacteroidales bacterium
CATCTTTCCATAACTGTTTTGGTTTCAAGCCGTTAATTTGGTCGAACTCACGTTATATTAGAGCCGGAGCAATTATCTCCGCCACCGATGCCGGCACCATCTTCTACGCCGGTTGCAGTGACTTTGCCGCCGTTTATGGTGATGTTTGAACCTGATTGGTTATATCCGCCACCGATACCGGCACCCTGTCCTCCTCCTTTTGCAATCAGCTGGCCCGATTGGGCGGACTGACCATATATAGTCAGCGAGTTGCCGTTGCCGGATACAGTTACGCCAGCTTGCCTATATCCTCCCGTTGCCGTGAGTTTCGCCCCGTCTGCAAGGATGAGGTTAACGGCACCGTTGCAGGTGAGAGAGCCTGTTTGCACGTCAGCACCGGTAACGACATACCACCCTGCATTCAACGTGGAGGATGAATTCGTGATTTCGGTCACGTTGTCGGCCGTTTGCGGTTCTCCATTGGCATCGATATACGCCGCACTATTGAGCGGGGTCAGTGGCGAGTTTGAATACTTCAATACATTGCCGTCGTAGCCATAATAAACAGTTCCGTGGCTGTTGTTCAGCACGGGGAAATTGTCAGTGTCCAATGTCTGATACCATTTCTGCGAGCCGTCCGTCACGCCACGGTTGAGTTTGTAGCAAACCTCGCCGGAAGCGAAGGCTGAGGCGGACTTTACCTCCACATTGGTAGCAGTTGGATTGCCATTCGGATCTGTCCATCCTATCGCATTCGTTGTTCCTGTTGAATTTATGCTTTTGGCATAGCAGTTCTCAATCGTTCCAGTCAAGGCACCGCAAACGAGACCGCGGCTTCCGTTGCCGCTGACATTACAGATTGAATAGCAGTCTTTCAGGACGGCATTTGTAAAGACCGAGCCTGTCAGTCCGCCACCATCACCCGTAGCCACATAGACTGTCACCTCACTCCAGCAGTTCTCAATCCGCCCGCTGGCGAAGTCGCCGCAGATGCCGCCCACGTGGTCTTTGCCGCAGAAGTAGCTGTCGCTGATGCCGAGGTCGTGGATATGGGCGTTGTTGGCTGTCTTGCCGAAAAGACCGATGTTGTTCACACTTTCGTCATTGAAATAAAGTCCGCTGATGGTGTGGCCGTCGCCGTCGAACTCGCCTGAGTAGTCCCTGCCGTTTTGTCCGCCTATCGGGGTCCATGTATTTGACGGAGTGCCGTTGAGGGAGCCGTCGGCATTAAGCACATTCTGGTTTGCCGCGATGTCGGCGGTCAGCTTGGCACAGATGCCGTTTTGTCCGCCATTGACCTGCGCGGCGAACCATTGCAGGTCGGCGTAGTTGGTTAACAGGTAAGGATTGGCTTGTGAGCCTTCGCCCTTTGGCTGCTGGGCGTCGAGCGTGATGCAGCACAACAGAAGTGCCGCCGAAAACAAGAGTTTAAAGATTTTGTCCATGAGTATTGTGTGTTTTATTTTCTTCAAGATTCGATAGGAATTTCGGGATGCAAAGGTACTGCTTTTTTTGATTGCGGTTGAAAAAATATGGGCAGGTGGCTATGGAGGGACGCGGGGAAGACAGCGTGGATGGCGAGATTTTTCATAACGTTAAAAAAATGTGATTTCATGGTTGTTTTTATGTTGAAAAAATGTAATTTTGCAGCGGTTTTTACGTTGAAAAAATGTAATTTAAAAACACAATCGACTGAATCATAATATTATGAAGAGATATTTATATGACGACCTGAAAAAGTGGAGGGTTTCAGAAGGCAGGAAACCGTTGGTGCTGTTCGGAGCGCGACAGGTTGGCAAGACATGGCTGCTGAAGGAATTCGGGAAAAACGAATACAGAAACATATCCTTTGTCAGCTTCGACCGCAACGATGCCGCATGTCAGCTCATGATGACGGAGAAGTCCGCGGACAGGATACTGAAAGGACTGTCGGCAATAACCGATGTTGACATAGTTCCCGGCGACACCCTTGTTATTTTAGACGAAATACAAGACTGCCCCGTTGCGCTGACAAGGCTGAAGGTCTTGGCCGAAGACGCACCCGGATATCACATTGCGGCATGTGGCAGTCTTTTGGGCATAGCACTTCACGAAGGAATATCTTTCCCCGTCGGCAAAGTTGACGAGCTGTACCTTCACCCCATGACATTCGGGGAGTTTCTCCTTGCCAACGGCAAAAGCACGATGCACGACTTCCTCGTTGAATGCGACTGGACGATGATTAACGCCATCAGCGGCGAGTACATCGACTTCCTGCGGCAGTATTATTATGTCGGCGGAATGCCGGCAGCTGTCAGGGCATACGTCGAAGGCAAGGGGCTGAAGACGGTGCGCGCCGAACAAAAGAAAATCCTCAACGACTACGACCGCGACTTCAGCAAACACGCGCCGGCGCGAGTCGTCCCCCGAATCCGTATGGTGTGGCAGAGCATCGTATCACAGCTGACCAAGGAGAACAAGAAGTTCATCTTCGGCGCAATGAAGAACGGAGCCAGAGCCTCCGAATTTGAAGAGTCAATCCAATGGCTGGTCGATGCGGGAATCGTATATAAAATCAACCGCGTGAACGCAGTCAGGATGCCGCTGAAGTTCTATGAAGACACCGGCGCCTTCAAACTCTTCATACTCGATGTCGGGCTGATGGGCGCAATGGCCGACATCCCGGCAAGCCAGATGATGGTCGGCGACAACATCTTCAAGGAGTACAAAGGGGCTTTCACCGAAGTATATGTGAAGTCGCAGCTCGCCACCACCGGCATCCCCGTATATTATCACTCGGTGGAGAAGTCGCGCATAGAACTCGACTTCGTGATCCAGCTCAACGACAATGTGTATCCAGTGGAGGTGAAAGCCGAAGAAAATGTAAGGTCGAAATCATTGAAGATCTTCATGGAAAACAACCCCGACCTTAAAGGCATCCGGCTGAGCATGAAGAACCACGAAGACCAGCCGTGGTTGGAAAACATCCCGCTTTACGCCTTCAGAGACTACGTGGAACAAAGGTCAGGGGTTTAGGTGTTGGGGTTTCAGGGGATTCAAAGATTCCGCGGGTTGCCGGTGATTTCGGCGGCCCGCGGAACCTTTAGTCGTTAGTCGTTAGTCTTTAGTCTTTAGTCCGTTGACTCTAAAAACTAAAGACTAAAAACTAAAAACTTTATTCCATTTTCTTGAACTCCACTTTTTCGGGGCTGTAGAGTCTGATGGTGGTTGTGCCTTTCGTGACATCCACGGCGGGGCAGTCGGTGCAAGGTTCTCCCATCTCGCCGAGGCCGGAATTGTAAATCGCCTTTGCGGAAGCGATTGCGGCGAGGGCCTGTTCTTTAATGGCGTTAACCGTCTCAACATAGGTAGCAGCGTTGATAGCGTTGATGGCATTGGTGGCAATGGCTATGATATCCTCATTGGTGACGCCTTCTATGGCGGCGTTGATGGCTGCGATGGCAGCCTCTTTCGCGTTGGTCTTATTATTATTCACTATTACATATCGTAATGCTACAATATAAGGTGCAATATCATCGTCGGTATGTAATATTTCAATTGTCGGAGGGTTCGTGTTGTCAGCGTAAACGGTGAGCGCGGTGGCCACTTTAACACTCCAGCCAGAGCCATTATATCCGCCACCGATGCCGGCACCATTTTCTCCCCCGCTTGCTGTTACCGTACCGCCATTGATGGTGATGTTTGAACCCGAACTATGGTATCCGCCACCGATGCCGGCACCATTTCCTTCCCCGCTTGCTGTTACCGTACCGCCATTGATGGCGATGTTTGAGCCGGAACCTTCCCTTCCGCCACCGATGCCAGCAGCAAGGTTTCCCCCGCTTGCTGTTACCGTACCGCCGTTGATGGTGATGTTCGTGCCGGAGCCTTCAAATCCGCCGCCGATGCCGGCACCATGTTCTCCACCATTTGCAGTGACCGTGCCGCCATTGATGGCGATGTTTGAACCGGCACCTTTATTTCCGCCACCGATGCCGGCACCTTGGGATCCGCCCTTTGCAATCAGTTGACCGGTTTGAGCAGTCTGACTATAGATGGTGAGGGAGTTGCCGCCACCGGATACCGTGATACCGGCTTGATTCGAGCCTCCCGTTGCCGTGAGTTTCGCGCCGTCGGCGAGGATGAGGTTAACGGCACCGTTGCAGGTGAGCGTTCCAGTTTGAACATCACTGCCTGTAACGACATACCAGCCCGCAATCAAAGTGGAGGAGGAGTTAGTGATTTCGGTAGTTTTAACGCTTTGTTCCTGACCATTCGCGTCAATATAAGGTGTCGGGATAAATTCTTCATACTTGGCATATACCGAGATGTCGTCGTCAAGCACCGTGACAGTGTAGGTCAAACCACTTACGCCATTAGTTATCTTGTTTTCAAAGGTGCTTTCCTTGTAGAAACCAACGAATTCATAATTATATGCATAACGATCCTCTGCGGTGAAAGTGACTCCGGTTTCGGCAGCGACCCTGTCGCCACTTGCAAACTGTGGGATGACGGTGATATATTCGCCGTATGTGACTATACCCCCCTGTGGAATCCTGACGGTTGCATAACGTTTGCCGGCCAAAGCGTCTGCGATGTCGGTTGTGGCGGTATGGGCAATCACCGTTGTGGGAGGATTGTCGTTACCGGCTCGTACGATGAGTTCGGGAACCACGAAGATGTCAGAACAGTAGTTTTCTTTCCATACATAACCTCTACCGATAGCGGAAGCCCACTCTCCACCAGTTGCCGTAATAATACCGCCGTTGATAGTGATGTTATAGCCGCTGCCACCATGTCCTCCACCGATGCCGGCACCATCTTTTCCACCATTTGCAGTGACCGTGCCGCCGTTGATGGTGATGTAGGAGCCAAAACAATAAGCTCCGCCACCGATGCCGGCACCATTTTCTCCACCATTTGCAGTGACCGTGCCGTCGTTAATGATGATGTTCGAGCCAGAGCCATTATATCCGCCACCGATGCCGGCACCATTACTTCCACCATTAGCGGTAACAATTCCGCCATTGATGGTGATATTTGAGCCAGAACCTTCATCTCCGCCGCCGATGCCGGCACCACTACCTCCACCATTAGCGGTAACAATTCCGCCATTGATGGTGATGTTTGAGCCAGAACCCTTCCATTCGCCGCCGATGCCGGCAGCATAGTATCCACCGGTTGCAACGAGTTGACCAGTTTGAGCGGTCTGGCCATAGATGGTGAGGGAGTTGCCTTGACCAGAAACCTGAATGCCGGGAGTATTACTAGGGTCATATCCCGTCGCCGTGAGTTTACCCCCGTCGGCGAGGATAATGTGAACGTCACCGTTGCAGGTGAGCGGTCCGTGATTCTCATCACTGCCACGAACCACATACCAGCCCGCATTTAACGTGCTGGAAGTGATTTCGACAGCGTCAGCGGTCCGCTCCTGACCGTCAGCATCGATATAAGGGGTAATGATTATAGGTTCGGTGGTTACATATTGTTTTCCATTCAGACTGCCTGCGAGGTCGGCACCGGTGTTGGGAATTACGGTCATAGGAGGATTGAAAGCATCGGCTTTCACGAGGAGGGTGGCAGCAATGATGATATTAGAGCCGGAACCTTCCATTCCGCCACCGATGCCGGAAGCATTGTGGCCACCACCGTTTGCCGTAACTTTACCGCCATTGATGGTGATGTTAAAGCCGTCGCCTTTTTGTCCGGCACCACTCATACTCGTTCCGCCACCGATTCCGGCGCCACCACCGACTCCGTTTGCTGTGACCGTACCACCGTTGAGGGTGATATTTGAGCCGTAGCCTTCGTATCCGCCACCGATTCCGGCGCCACCCGATTGGCCTCCGTTTGCAGTGACCGTACCGTCATTGATGATGATGTTAGAGCCGTTGCCATTTTGTCCGCCACCGATTCCGGCACCAAATTGCCCACCGGTTGCTGTGACCGTACCACCATGGATGGTGATGTCATAGCCGGAACCGTTCTTTCCGCCGCCGATACCGGCACCATCATCCCCTCCTTCTGCCGTAACCGTGCCGCCGTTGATGGTGATGTTAAAGCCATCACTTTTGTTTGAGATAGGACCACCCATACCCGGAGATGTGTTCAGCATTCCGCCGCCGATGCCGGCAGCAAATCGCCCGCCGGTTGCCGTGACAACACCACCGTTGATGGTGATGTTAGAGCCGGATTTCCGCTGTTGGCCACCGATACCGGCACCACTGTTTCCACCGTTTGCAACCAGTTCACCCGATTGAGCGGATTGGCCATAGATGGCGAGGGAGTTGCCGTCGCCGGAAACCTGAATGCCGGGAGTGTAGCTGGTGTCACTTCCTGTCGCGGTGAGTTTCGCGCCGTCGGCGAGGATGAGATGAACCGCGCCGTTACAGACGAGTGTTCCGGTTTGCACATTACTGTCGGTAACGACATACCAGCCGGCACTCAAAGTACCTGTCTCGTCAGTGATTACGGTTGCCGTGACCGTCTGTTCTACGCCGTCGGCGTCGATATACGCCACATTGTCGATTGACAGCGGAGTCTTGGCTTGTGAGCCGTCGCCCTTTGGCTGCTGGGCGTTGAGCGTGATGCAGCACAACAGAAGTGCCGCCGAAAACAAGAGTTTAAAGATTTTGTCCATGAATATTGTGTGTTTTATTTTCTTCAAGATTTAACATGAATTTCGGGCGGCAAAGATACTGCTTTTTTTGATTGCGGTTGAAAAAAATCAGGAAAGGAGCCAGCGCAAAACGTTGACCTTACGAATGCCATCGTAATCAACCTCCGGGTCGTCGTCCAATGTCAGGAGATATTTCGGATAAAAATCCCGAATGCTTAGCAACGGTTTCAACTCGCGATGAAGGGTGTCATCATCTTTCGTCGTGTCGGCCACCTGATAATAAGCAAGACCGGAAGGCTCAATGCACACGAAATCGACCTCCATATTATCCCATTTGCCAACAAACACATTCTTATGACGATGCAGAAGCTCCAAATAAACGATGTTTTCCAAGATGCGGCCGCGGTCATATTTGCGCCCGCCTAACAGTGCCATCCTCAATCCGGGATCGACGCCATAGTACTTGCCTAATGTCTTAAGATGCTGCTTGCCCCGTATATCAAACCGAGATGCAGAATACAAGACGAATGCTTCTTCCAAGGCTGACAAATATCGCTCAACGGTACGAGTGTCAATCTTGCGGGCATTGGAGGTCATCGTATCCGCAATACTTTTGGTGGAGGCCATGTTGCCTATGTTGTCAAACATATATCTGATGACGCCGTCCAACATCTTGGGATCCTGTATCTTATTCCGGGCGACGACATCCTTCAGTACAATGGTGCTAAACAGACTCTGCAGATAATCCGTAATCAGTTCGGGCTGCCTGTCAAGCGCAAGCGTATATGGGAAACTGCCGAATCGCACATAATCCATATAGCATTCTGACAACGCCCTGCCGGGCATGGCGGAGACATACTCCTTAAACGAAAGAGGCAGCACCTTTATTTCCACATAGCGCCCCGACAGCAACGTGGCCAACTCCTGACTGAGCATCTGGGCATTGCTTCCCGTTATGTATATATCCACATTCGGTTTTACATATAAACTGTCAATCGCCTTTTGAAATGAGGGTACATTCTGTATCTCGTCACAGAAAATATATGTCATTCGGGTGGGATGCAACCGCTCCTTAATGTATTGATGAAAAGCGTGATATTCACACAGCGGCTCGTTGTCTATGTCTTCAAAGTTAATCGCAATCATCTGATCCTGACGTACACCTTCTTGAATCAAGTATTGCTGAAACTGATTCAACAAGGTTGACTTGCCACATCGCCGGATGCCTGTAATGACTTTTATGACCTGCTTGTCGCGAAAGTTCTTAAGTTGTTCCAAATAAGATGCCCTCAATATTGTTTCCATATTCATATATGTTTGGTGGGTGCAAAGGTACGACAATATTTTGACATATACGGATTTATCTGCACTAAAATACAAAAAGTTTAAAAAAACATAAAGTTTTTGCATTGCAATGTAGAAAACTTTACATTTTTTTACTGTTTCCCAGACTCTACCTTCTTCGGGTTGTCATACATCGCCGGTGATTTCGGCGGCTCGCAGAATCTTTTTTACCACCTGTTGTTTCTCAAACAACCGAACAAATTCGTCTCAAACAACCGAACAAATTCGTCTCAAACGACCGAACGAATTTGTCTCAAACGACCGAAAAAAACAAAAAAATGTCATTTTACGCCTACACAAATGCAAATAAATTCGTACTTTTGCGCGATTTTTATATGTTATGGAATATAAACAACGAATAGTAGATGCATTGCTGACACGTAAGTTGGCGGGTAAGGGTGCCGTTCAAATAGAGGGGCCGAAATGGTGCGGGAAAACCACCACCGCCAGGCAGGTGGCCAAAAGTGTGCTGAATCTTGGCGATGACACCGAGTTGAAGAGAAGTAAGCAGTTGCTGGAGATAAGCCCCAAAACATTGCTCAACGGAGAGACTCCGCGTCTCATCGACGAATGGCAGACCATCCCGGGGCTGTGGGACACCATCCGCTGTGAGGTTGACCGGAGAGGGGAAGTCGGACAGTTTATCATCACCGGTTCGACGGTGTTGCCCCAGGCGACGGAGACCATCCATAGCGGGACAGGACGTTATGGGCACATCCACATGCGCACTATGAGTTTGTGGGAATCAGGTGAGAGCAGCGGGGCCGTAAGCCTGAAATCATTGTTTGACGGGGAGACGTTTGAACCCATTGAGAACAGACTGTCTTTGGAACAAGTCGCCTATTTGCTCTGCCGAGGCGGTTGGCCACAGGCGGTAACCGTGGATGAAAACATCGCTCTCGATCAATCTTACGACTATGTGGACGATGTGATTAATAAAGACATTCAACGCATCGGCGGTGTCAGGCGGAATGCGGAACGGGCAAGTCGCCTGCTGCGTTCGTACGCACGCAATATCTCTCAACAGGTTCCATACGGCACGTTAAAAGCTGATATGTTGGCCAATGATGAGAAGACGTTGGATGAAGACACGGTGGCTGATTACATAAACACCCTTAAAATGCTCTATGTGATAGAAGACCTGACAGCGTGGAATCCTAATTTGCGCAGCAAAGCGGCTGTCAGGACGATGGACACCCGTCATTTTGTCGATCCCAGCATAGGAACGGCGGTGCTGGGACTTGGTCCTAAAGATTTGATGAATGACCCCGACACATTCGGACTTCTGTTCGAGGACATGGCTGTCCGTGACCTGCGTGTCTATACAGATGCCTTGTTAGGCAAGGTGTATCATTATCGCGATTCGGACGGTTTGGAGTGCGACGCTGTCATTCATCTCCGTGACGGGAGCTATGGGTTGATTGAGATAAAGCTGGGTGGCGTGACGCATATTGAAAAAGGAGTCAAAACCCTTAAGAGCCTGGCAAATAAGATTGATACGACAAAAATGAAGTCCCCGTCTTTCTTGATGGTATTGACAGCACAGGGAGACTACGCCTATCACCGCAACGACGGCATCTGTGTCGTCCCCATCGGCTGCCTGAAGCCATAGAGCTCCGAAGATTTAAAGATTAAGGTTCCGCATGTCGCCGGTGATTTCGGCGGCTCGCAGAATCTTTAGTCTTTAGTCGTTAGTCTTTAGTCCGTTGACTCTAAAAACTAAAGACTAAAAACTAAAAACTTTATTCCATTTTCTTGAACTCCACTTTTTCGGGGCTGTAGAGTCTGGCAGCCACTTTGAATCTTTACGGTTTCAGGCATCCTATAGGAATCACATATACCCCATCTTTTCTGCGGTAGGCGAATTGTCCGCCCGTTAAAACCATCAGGAAAGCGGGCTTGCCAATTTTACTGGTGTCAACATCTTCACTTAACTGAATCAGATGTTCCGCAGCATCCTCTATCTCTTTAGATCCGGTCTTCACTTCCACAGCCGCCCACCGACCATCGTGCAGACGCAAAATCAGGTCGGATTCCAATTCCGTGTTATCATGATAGTGATATACATCTCCTCTCAAAGCCTGTGTGTAAACGCGCATGTCCCGCAAACAGAAGTCCTCAAAAAGGAAACCAAACAGATTAAAATCATTCAATACATTCTGAGGCGTTAATTCAAGGACTGCCGTCGCGATACTGGCATCCACAAAATGGCGTTTATTAGAGGTTCTTATTCCACGTTTGCTCCTCAGCGAAGGCTGCCACGCTTTGACTTCTTCTATTATAAACAGTCGCCTTAAAGCGGTAAGATAATTAGTTAATGTCTTGTCCGTAATGGAAATATCGTTCGCTTTCACATCGGCCATTATCGTGGTGGCGGCCGTCATGGTGGAGACATTTCGTGCATAACTGCGCAAAACACTACGCACGCGGCCCGGATTCTTTTCCGTGTTGTCCACACGGTGAATATCCACATTGACAAGTTCTTCTACAAGGTTGAATGCGACTTCCAATGCATCTTCTTTCTCCAATGCCAGTGAACCAGGCCAACCTCCGCGACACATCACGTATGCTATATCCTGTAGTGACAGCGGGTTTTCGAACAATCCCATTTCCTGTGTTCCGTCAAAGAGTGCCTTAAGGGAGATTTGTCCTGCTGATTCTTGTGATTCCCACAGACTCATCGGGCGCATTTGAACACGCGCGATCCGTCCCACTCCCGTGTGTTCTATTTCTTCGTTTTCTTCATCATTGAGAGGGGTTGCCGCACCATTTCGGACCCTCTACCAGCACCGCCGCACTACTGCGAAGCTTACGGGCTAATAATTCGTCTGTCGCTCGGGAGAGATAGTTCATAATCGCCTATTTTTCAATTCAGGCTGCAAAATTACAACAAATAAATGATATCTGCATAATTTTTCCGAACTTTTCTGTGTTTTCACTCCGAACTTTTCTGTGTTTTCACTCCGAACTTTTCTGTGTTTTCACTCCGAACTTTTTAATAAGTGGTCTTGTTTATTCCATTTTCTTGAACTCCACTTTTTCGGGGCTGTAGAGTCTGATGGTGGTTGTGCCTTTCGTGACATCCACGGCGGGGCAGTCGGTGCAAGGTTCGCCCATCTCGCCGAGGGCGGAATTATAAATCGCCTTGGCGGAAGCGATTGCAGCGAGGGCTTGTGCTTTGATGATTTCGATTTCATGCGGGTTGGCCGCCGCGTTGATAGCGTCAATAGCATTTTCAGCGATGGCTATAATATCGGCATTGGTAACACCTATTATGGCGGCGTTGATGGCGGCAATGGCAGCCTCTTTCGCGCCGGTTGCATCATCTTTCGCTATTACATACCGTTTGTTCACGGAGCTTGCGATGTCTTGATTGCTGGTGTGCAATATTTCAACCATAGGAGGATTATTGTTGTCTGCGTAAACGGCGAGCGAGGCAGCCACCTTGATGTTAGAAGCGCTGCCACCATTCCCGCGACCGATGCCGGCGGCGTTTTCCCCACCGTTTGCCGTAATAATACCGCCATTGATGGTTATGTTGTAGCCGTCTTTCCTTACTCCTCCGCCGATACCGGCACCGTCTTTACCACCGTTTGCCGTAACTTCACCGCCGTTGATAGTGATGTCATAACCCGATTGTTCAAATCCTCCGCCGATACCAGCGGCACTTCCTCCACCGGTTGCCGTAACCACACCTCTGTTGATGATGATATTATAACCTGCACCTCTGTCTCCGCCGCCGATGCCGGTGCCATAGTCTCCACCGGTTGCCGTAATAATACCGCCGTTGATGGTGATGTTAGAGCCATGGGTATATTCGCCACCTATACCGGCAGCGTGTATTCCGCCTTTTGCAATCAGCTTGCCTGACTGGGCGGTCTGACCATAGATGGTGAGGGAGTTGCCGTCGCCTGATACGGTGATGCCGGCTTGATTCTCTCCTCCCGTCGCCGTGAGTTTCGCGTCGTCGGCGAGGATGAGACGGACGGCACCGTTGCAGGTGATATTTCCTCTTGACACTTCGCCTTTAACCACATACCAGCCTGCATTCAAAGTGGATGTCCCGTCGGTAATTTCTGCTGCGTTAACAGTTTGCTCCTGACCATTCGCATCAATATAAGGTGTCGGAGTAAATTCTTCATACTTGGCATATACCGAGATGTCGTCGTCAAGCACCGTGACGGTGTAGGTCAAACCACTTACGCCATTAGTTATCTTGTTTTTAAAGGTGTTTTCCTTGTAGAAACCAAGGAATTCATAATTTTCAGCCCAACGGTCTGCCGCAGTGAAAGTGACAACGGTTTCGGCATCGACCCTGCTACCACTTGCAAACTGTGGGCTGACGGTGATATATTCGCCGTATGTGACTATGCCTCCCTGTGGGATTCTGACAGTTGCATAACGTTTGCCATCCAACTCGCTTGCGATGTCAGTTGTGGCTGTGTGGCCGGCTGCAACTACCGTTAAAGGAGGATTGTTGCCATCGGCTCTTATGATGAGTTCAACAGCCACGAAGATGTTAGAACAGTAGTTTCCTTGCCATACAAGACCTCTACCGATACCTGAAGCATTAGTTCCGCCATTAGCGGTAACAGTTCCGCCAGTGATGGTGATGTAGGAGCCGGAGCTTTTATTTCCGCCACCGATGCCGGCACCTTCGTCACAACCTGTTGCCGTAACCACACCACCATTGATGGTGATGTAGGAGCCAGGACAACGATCTCCGCCACTGGAGGAAGTATTTTCTCCTCCACCGATACCGGCAGCACCACGGCCTCTACCAGTTGCAGTGATTGTGCCGCCATTAATTATGATGTGAGAGCCAGAACCGCCCATTCCGCCGCCGATACCAGCACCTTTTTCTCCACCATTTGCAATGACAGTGCCGCCGTTGATGGTGATGTTTGAGCCGGAACCTACAAATCCGCCGCCGATGCCGGCACCATCTTCTCCACCTTTTGCAGTGACCGTACCGCCATTGATGGTGATGTTAGAACCTGATTGATCTTTTCCGCCACCTATGCCAGCACCATAATTTCCGCCATTTGCAATCAACTGGCCCGATTGAGCGATCTGGCCGTAGATGGTGAGGGAGTTGCCCTCGTCTGATACGGTGATACCGGCTTGATACGTTTCTCCTTGTGCTGTCAGTTTGGCACCGTCGGCGAGGATAATGTGAACGGCACCGTTGCAGGTTAGCGGTCCGTGCTTCTCATCACTGCCACGAACCACATACCAGCCCGCACTTAACGTACCGGTAGTGATTTCGATGGCGTCAGCAGCAGTTTGTTCCTGACCATTAGCATCGATATAAGGGACGTTGAAATGCTGCCGATACTTGGCATATACCGAGATGGCGGCTTCCGTCACCGTGACGGTGCAGGTTCGACCGCTCACGCCTGCGGTGATTGGGGTGTCGAAGGTGCTTTCCTTGTAAAACCCAATGAACCCATATTCATCAGCCGAACGGTCAGCCGCAGTGAAAGTGACTTTGGTGCCGTAAGTAATATTAGCACCACTTGCAAATTCGGGGCTGACGGTGATATAATCACCGTATGTGACGATGATAGGCTCTATAGCCACATATCGTTTGCCGGCCAGACTGCCTGCGAGGTCGGCACCGGTAGTGGTAGTGGGGATTGTGGTTGCAGGAGGATTGTTATTATCGGCTTTCACGAGGAGGATGGCAGCCACTATGATATTGGATCCTTCACCCTGCCAGCCGCCGCCGATAGCGGAAGCATATTCTCCGCCGCTTGCAGTGACCTTACCTTGATTGACAGTGATATTAGACCCGTCGCCGCCGTTTCCGCCGCCGATACCGGCAGCACCATAACTGCCGTTTGCCGTGATGACACCGCCATTGATGGTGATATTGGAAGCATTTCTGTCCTCTGAAGAACCGCCGCCGATACCGGCAGAGGAGGATCCGCCGTTTGCAGTCAGCCGACCCGACTGGGCGGTTTGTCCGTAGATGGTGAGGGAGTTGCCAGTGCCGGACACCAAGATACCGGACGTGAAGGTTTGACTCAGGCCATCCGAGATACCCGTTGCCGTCAGTTGCGCCCCGTCGGCGAGGATAAGGTGAACTTCGCCGTTGCAGACTGCTCCTTTTGAAAGCGTCACATTGCTTCCGTTGACGACATACCAGCCAGCGTTCCAAACATCCTGGGAAGTGGCCGATGTGACCACGATGGCGTCGGTGGCGTTTTGCGGTTGACCATCTGCGTCAATATACGCGACGGAAACATGCTGTAGATACTTGGCATATACCGAGATGGCGGCATCCGTCACCGTGGCGGTGCAGGTCTGGCCACTCACACCTTCGGTGATCGGGGTGTCAAAGGTGCTTTCCTTGTAGAAGCCCACGAACTCATAGCCATTTGCCGAGCGGTCTGCCGCCGTGAAGGTGATTGTGGTGCCGCAGGCCACATTGGCACCGCTTGCAAACTGTGGGCTGACGGTGATATAGTCGCCGTATGTGACCGCATGTTTTTGTGATCCGACAGTCACATATCGTTTGCCAGCCAGTTGGCTTGCAAGGTCTGCGCCTGTATTGGTAATCACCGTGGTGGGATTTTCGCTGCTGCCTGCCTTCACTAAGAGGTTGGTCGCAACTTTGATGTTTGAAGCAGACGAACCGCCATCTCCGCTACCGATGCCGGCGCCCGAGAATCCGCCGCTCGCAGTGATTTCACCGCCGTTGATGGTGATGTTGGAGCCGGTCTGTCCTTTTCCGCCGCCGATACCGGCAGAATAGTTTCCACCGGTCGCTATCAGCTGCCCCGACTGTAAGGATTGACCATAGACAGTGATTGAGTTGCCATTGCCGGATACTTGAACGCCGGGAGTATATCTGTTGCCGTCTCCCGTTGCCGTGAGTTTCGCCCCGTCTGCAAGGATGAGGTTAACGGCACCGTTGCAGGTGAGAGAACCGGTTGACACATTATCGCCTGTAACGATATACCAGCCGGCACTCAAAGTGGAGGAAGAGTTCGTAATTTCGATCGCGTTGTCGGCCGTTTGTTCCTGACCATTCTCGTCAATGTAAGTGCTGGAAAGATATTGTCTGTACTTTGCATAAACCGAGATGGCGGCATCGTTTACGGTGGCGGTGTAGGTCCGACCGCTTACGCCTCCGGTGATTGGGTTTTCAAATGCGCTGTCTTTGTAGAAGCCGAGGAACTCACAATTGTCCGCAGCACGGTCAGCCGCGGTGAAGGTGATCCCAGTACCCCAGGACATCTCTTCGCCACTTGCAAATTCGGGGCTGACGGTGATATTGTCGCCGTATGTGACGACCTGTTTTATCATTTCGTATTTTGCATATACCGAGATAGCGGCATCGGTTACGGTGGCGGTATAGGTCCGACCGCTTACGCCTTCGGTGATTTGGTTTACAAAGGTGCTTTCCTTGTAGAAGCCGACGAAAGCATAGCCTGTCGCCGTACGGTCGGCAGCGGTGAAAGTGATTTGAGTACCGGAAACGATTTCCGCGCCACTGGTGAATGTCGGACTGACGGTGATGTTTTCGCCGTAAGAGACTGCAAAAGGAGGTTTGGATTCTATTGTCGCATATTGTCTGCCCCTAAAATCGGCTGCGATGTCCGTCGCATTTGTACGGTCATTGGCAATCACAGTTGTCGGAGGATTGCTGTTGTCCGCTTTCACGATAAGAGTAGTAGCCACTTTGACGACAGCGGACCCATATTCAGATTTCCCGTTACCGATAGCATTTCCGTTTTTTCCACCTATTGCCGTAATAGTTCCGCCATTGATGGTGATATTAGAGCCAGAAACATTATATGCGTCACCTATACTGGCAGCATTTTCTCCGCCGTATGCGGTAACTGTGCCTCCATTAATGTTAATATTGATGGTGATGTTAGAAGTGACTGCTATACCACTTGCACTCATACCTATACCGGCAGCTTTTTCTCCACCATTTGCCGTAATTGTACCTCCATTAATGGTAATGTTATAAGTGCCTGGAAATCCACAACCTATACCGGCAGCTTCTTTTCCACCATTTGCCGTAATTGTACCTCCATTGATAATGATATCAGAGATATAAATACCCTCCATGTTACCGAAATCCTCAATAGAACTCATACTGGTTGCCGTAACTGTACCGCCATTGATAATGATGTCAAAATCCGTAGCACTTTCGCCACCTATACCGGCTGCATTCTCTCCTGTTGCCGTAACCTTACCGCCATTGATGATAATGGAAGAACCTTTAAGGCAGTAGATACCGGCGTGTTCAGAAATTCCATTGGCACAGAGTTGTCCCGACTGATCGGCTTGACCATAGACGGCAAGGAAGTTACGTACTTTGATGGCAGAAGAGTTTAATTCCGAGGGTTGACCGCCCCAATAACTATCTGCGGTGAGTTTCGCTCCATCGGCAAGGATAAGGTGAACTTCCCCATGGCAGCTAATTCCATTCTGAAACATCACGTCAGCACCGGTAACGACATACCAACCTGCGTTCCAAGCAACTTCTTCATCAGAACCCGTGACTACGGTAGCGTCCACCGTTCCGGTCTGCCACTCCTTAATGCCGCTGGCGGGGTCATCCGGGGTTTTGTACACAGGGTAAAGGTAGGACACCGTTTGTGTCTCCTGCGCCCACAGTCCGGCGCTGAGCGTCAGGGCGAGGAAGATTGAAAATAGTTTTTTCATTTGCGACTATATATTTCTGTTTTGGCCGCAAAATTACAACATTTCTCCATATACGTGAGAAATATCAGCGAAATATTTCCGTTATTCTCAACCTCTTGAGCTGTGGGCTGTGAGCTGTGAGCTGTGAGCAGGGGACAGTGGACAGTGGACAGCTAAGCCCTAAACCCTAAACCCTTACTCCTTCTTGAATCGCACGCTTTCCGGGGTTGTATAAGATGACGTTTTTGTCGTCTTTCGTGACTTTGTGGATGCAGCATCATTCTCTGTATTGTTCAGTAACAGATTCAGTTGTTCCTGCAATTCATCTCGGTTCGGAAGATACAGTTGGTAACGGGCGGCAAAAAGATTGTTGTCAACTCCTTCCAAAGCATATTCCATCAACAGTTCATCTTTCTTTGCGCCCAGAACAATACCTATCGGCGGATTGTCATCCGGTTGGCAAATCTCGGTCTTGAAATAATTGAGATACAAATTCATTTGACCGATATCCCCATGTTTGATTTCTGCACGCTTCAAATCTATCAATACATAGCACTTGAGTACACAATGGTAGAATACCATATCCACTTTAAATCGGCGCGAGCCAACAGGAACGCAATACTGCCTGCCAATAAAGGCAAAACCTCGTCCCAGTTCGAGCAGGAACTGCTCCATGTGCTGCTTAAGTGCCGCCTCCAATTCAGTCTCCTTGTACCGCTTGCGTTGGGGAATACCGGTAAACTCCAGTACATACGGATCACGTATTATATCGGAAGGCTTCATCACCTGATGACCTTCCTGAGCCAGCGCGAGAACTCCCCTTTTGTCTGTACTGAGAGCAAGCCGTTGAAAAAGCGAGGAATTAATCTGTCTTTTCAGCTCACGCACACTCCAACAATCTTGTATGGATTGCTGCATATAGAATTGCATCTCAAGGACATCGTCGCATTTCAACAATTCGATATAATGGCTCCAACTCAATTTGTGTGACACTGTCGCACATTTTGGGAAAGCAATGTAAAATTTTCGCATGTAGGATAAGGCCGACCGACTAAAACCACGTCCTTTTAACTTTGTCAGATCCCTTGCCAAATTGACCAACAGATTATCTCCATATCTTGCTTTGGCATTTCCACCTTGCTCAAACTCAACGATATATTGTCCCGTCTGCCAATTAACCATAAGGAGCGAAGTGTTAACCGCAGTTATGGCTTCTAATTTGGCGTTCGTCCACAAATCATCAATAAGTGAAATTAATTTCACATATTCAGTATCCTTCACGACAGACAGGTCGCTTCTTTGTTTTGTATGAAAACTATTCATATTCCTCATACGTTTTTAGCCGTTTATTCCTTACAATGTATCTTCACTCCGTCTTCTTGAACCGCACGCTCTCCGGGTTATAAAGTTTAACCGTCTTCGTGCCTTTAGTCACCTCCACGGCGGGGCAGTCGGTGCAAGGTTCTCCCATTTCGCCGAGGCTCTCCGCTTGGCCGGCGGCGTATGCGGCCTTTGCTGAAGCTATGGCGGCGAGGGCCTGTTCTTTGATGACTGTAATTTCATGCACGTTTGTAGCAGCGTTGATAGCGTTGATGGCATTGGTGGCAATGGCTATGATATCCTCATTGGTGACGCCTTCTATGGCGGCGTTGATGGCTGCGATGGCAGCCTCTTTCGCGTTGGTCTTATTATTATTCACTATTACATATCGTAATGCTACAATATAAGGTGCAATATCATCGTCGGTATGTAATATTTCAATTGTCGGAGGGTTCGTGTTGTCAGCGTAAACGGTGAGCGCGGTGGCCACTTTAACACTCCAGCCAGAGCCATTATATCCGCCACCGATGCCGGCACCATTTTCTCCCCCGCTTGCTGTTACCGTACCGCCATTGATGGTGATGTTTGAACCCGAACTATGGTATCCGCCACCGATGCCGGCACCATTTCCTTCCCCGCTTGCTGTTACCGTACCGCCATTGATGGCGATGTTTGAGCCGGAACCTTCCCTTCCGCCACCGATGCCAGCAGCAAGGTTTCCCCCGCTTGCTGTTACCGTACCGCCGTTGATGGTGATGTTCGTGCCGGAGCCTTCAAATCCGCCGCCGATGCCGGCACCATGTTCTCCACCATTTGCAGTGACCGTGCCGCCATTGATGGCGATGTTTGAACCGGCACCTTTATTTCCGCCACCGATGCCGGCACCTTGGGATCCGCCCTTTGCAATCAGTTGACCGGTTTGAGCAGTCTGACTATAGATGGTGAGGGAGTTGCCGCCACCGGATACCGTGATACCGGCTTGATTCGAGCCTCCCGTTGCCGTGAGTTTCGCGCCGTCGGCGAGGATGAGGTTAACGGCACCGTTGCAGGTGAGCGTTCCAGTTTGAACATCACTGCCTGTAACGACATACCAGCCCGCAATCAAAGTGGAGGAGGAGTTAGTGATTTCGGTAGTTTTAACGCTTTGTTCCTGACCATTCGCGTCAATATAAGGTGTCGGGATAAATTCTTCATACTTGGCATATACCGAGATGTCGTCGTCAAGCACCGTGACAGTGTAGGTCAAACCACTTACGCCATTAGTTATCTTGTTTTCAAAGGTGCTTTCCTTGTAGAAACCAAGGAATTCATAATTATCTGCATAACGATCCTCTGCGGTGAAAATGACTTCGGTGTCGGAAGCAACCCTGTCACCACTTGCAAACTGTGGGCTGACGGTGATACATTCGCCGTATGTGACTATGCCTCCCTGTGGGATTCTGACAGTTGCATAACGTTTGCCATTCAAATCGTCTGCGATGTCGGTTGTGGCGGTATGGGCAATCCCCGTTGTGGGAGGATTGTCGTTACCGGCTCGTACGATGAGTTCGGGAACCACGAAGATGTCAGAGCCGGAACCATAAGATCCGCCACCGATACCGGAAGCACCTGATCCACCGTTTGCCGTTACAGTACCGCCATTGATGGTGATGTCTGAGCCGGAACCCTTATTTCCGCCGCCACCGATGCCGGCGCCATCATCTCCACCATTTGCAGTGACTGTACCGCCGCTGATAGTGATGTTTGAGCCGGAACCTGCCTGTCCGCCACCGATACCGGCACCATCTTCTCCACCATTTGCAGTAATCGTGCCGTCGTTAATGATGATGTTCGAGCCGAGACCATGATATCCGCCGCCGATACCGGCACCATTTTCTCCACCATTTGCAATGACAGTGCCGCCGTTGATGGTGATGTCAGAGCCGGAACCTTCAAATCCACCGCCGATAGCAGTGCCGTTTTTACTACCATTTGCAGTGACTGTACCGCCGTTGATGGTAATGTTCGAGCCGGAACCTTGCCTTCCGCCACCGATGCCGGCAGCATCGTATCCACCAGTTGCAGTGACTATGCCACCGTTGATGGTGATGTTTGAGCTGGAACCTCTGTCTCCGCCACCAATGCCGGCACCATTTCGTCCGCCGTTAGCAAAGAGTTGACCCGATTGAGCGGTCTGGCCATAGATGACAAGTGAGTTGCCTTCGCCTGATACGGTGATACTGGCAGCATAATCCAATCCTGTCGCAGTGAGTTTACCCCCATCGGCGAGGATAATGTGAACGGCGCCGTTGCAGGTGAGAGAGCCGGTTTGCACGTCACTACCGCTAACCACATACCATGGCGCACTTAAGGTGGATGTTCCGTCAGTGATTTCAACTGCAACAGCGGTTTGTTCCTGACCGTCAGCATCGACATACGACACAATGTGGGTTGGGGCGTCCGGTTGTGTGTTTGAATATGTCAGCACATCGCCGTCGTAGACATAATAAACAGTTCCGTGGCTGTTGTCTATCACTGGTGAAAGGTCGCTTCCCAATGTCTGATACCATTTCTGGCTGCCGTCGGTCACATCACGGTTAAGTCGGCAACAGACTTCACCGCCCACAAAGGCAGCTGCATCCTTTACGTATGAGTCATGGACTTCAGCATCACCGTCCAAAACTCCATAGATTTTATCACAATCGAGATTGACATTCGGCAGTCCCGCATAAGGGTCGTCTTCACCATGAGGTATTTTTCTGTACTTTAATGTATAGCAGTTGTCGATGGAAATTGCATTTTCGTTGTAAGTTACTGTGCCGCAGATGCCGCCGAACTTGATTTTTATCACGCCATCTAATGTTTTTTCTTGATACAGCGACACATCGCCGATATTGTAGCAGTTGGCGACGGATGCGTATTTCCAGCAAGAACCACAGATTCCACCTGCATCATTGCCATAGGCTCTCACTGTCGCGCTGCTCCAGCAGTTCTCAATCCGTCCGCTGGCGAAGTCGCCGCAGATGCCGCCCACCCAGCTGCCGCCGTAGAAGTAGCTGTCCCTCACGCCGAGGTCGTGGATGTAGGCATTATTTATCGCCTTGCCGAAAACTCCCACATCATTTTCGTCTGTGTTGTAGAAATACAGTCCGCTGATGGTGTGGCCGTCGCCGTTGAACTCGCCCTCGAAGTCTTTGCCGGGTTTGCCTATCGGGGTCCAGGCTGTAAATGGACCATCGTTAGGCCTTCCGTCAGTGTCCAACACATTGTTGTTCATCGTGATGTCTGTCGTGAGTATGGCGCAGGCAGTAGTGTTTCCTGAGTTCACATGATTGGCGAACCAAACGAGGTCGTCCGCTGTGGCGATCTGATAAGGGTTGGCTTGTGAGCCGTCGCCCGCCGGCTGCTGGGCGTTGAGCGTGATGCAGCACAACATGGCTGCGAGGATGAGTAATGTCTTTTTCATTTGGTATTCAACTGTTTGTTGCTTTCGATAATTCGGCTGCAAAGGTACGGTTTTTTTTGATTGCGGTTGAAAAATGCTGTGGGAATTAATGCATCATCCCGAAAGCCACAAAGGAACGGAAATATGTCAAGTTCACAAGGTTTCAAAATCCCGTTCAGGCGTTCCAGATCTCGTCTATCATCTCATTGCACCTCGCCGGCGTGATTCTGATTGTCGCGCCGCAGGCGACGAGGTCTTTCCGTGTCGGGTTGCCTTTGCCCATGACGGAGGTCGCGTGCTCGCCGTGATAACCTTCGTGGAAATGTGTCAGGTCGTAAGCCGGCGCAAGGCTCCAGCGACCGTCGCGGCAGACGAAACTGAAATTTTTCGCGTGGTCGTCTTTGTTCTCAATCATCACGTTGAAAACCATCCGCCTGAACATCTGCTCCACTTCCGCCGGCGACTGAGTGAGGAAGCCCGTCAGTGCTAAAAGCACACGATAGTCGGTCATCGGCGGGTTGATGCCTTCGCGCAGGAGTGCCGCCGCCGTGGCCACATGGAGACGTGTGCCGTCAGCGGCTCTGTCGAAACGGCGCGTGGCGAGATACTTGCCGTTTAGCAGACGGCAGTCGGGGATGTTAATGCCGCACCTGGCAGCCAGTTGCATGTAGTCATATTCCTGTTTACCAATGTCTTGCGGGTCGTATGTGTGCCTGAACTTGACGAGCCACTCGCCTTTTTCGTCATGAATAAGACATTTTGGCCGACAGCCTCCGCTATTTCCACTGTTGTAAAACAAAGTGTCGGCGCCGTCTGTCTGCTTCTCACCCAAGACATCAAGCGCGAGTTGCTGCATATAATCCAAATTGTGTCCGACGCTTTTTTCATCGTGCCTGTCTTTTTCAATTTCAATGGCAGGGACATATTCCAATGCTCCCATTCCGGAGCTGCCGACGATGGCAAGTCGTTGAAGGACAGTCAAATCCATGTCATGAATACCTTTGCGGGCAAGCATTCTGTTGAGAAGATAACGTCCGTAACCGTCGGGAAGCGAATCTTCAAATATGCCGAAATTGCCGTAGAAAGGCACCGGCTGCGCGATGAAAAGCTTGTCTTCAAGCGGCAATTCAAGCGGCGAAATGCTGAAACCGTCATGCAGCCATTCCTGCGAATAACGGAAACTTGCCTGTCGCGAGTCGGGTGTGAGAACGAGAGTGCCGACCACACGGCCGTGCATCATCACGGTGAGTTTATCTGTTGAATTCATTGCGGCCACGTCTGCGTGATTTATTACGGTTTATCTGTTCCAACTCCTCCTGCGTCGCATAACGCGGCTCGGCAAGCAGCGACTTCATCTGGTCGCTGTAACCCAACGCCTTGGCTATCGCGACATACTGCGAAAGCGAGATGACATGCTTCTGCTCAAACTTGGCAAGCGTTGACACCGGCACCCCCGACATCATCGACAACGCCTCGCGCGAAAGCCCTCTTTCTAAACGCCGGTCCCGCACCTGCCGCGAAATCAGAGCCATCAGTTCCTCAACACTCTCCAATTCAAAAGTGTAAAGTTTATTGATACCATTATAGTCGTTATTTGGCATATTCTGAAATATGAGATATTATTGTATTTCTAAAAAACGTTGCAAAAATACGGTTTTTTCCTGAATGACGATTATGAAAAAGATAAAACAATCAAATAAACCAACTGATTTCTCCCCTCACTTCCTCGGCTTCTTACCGCTGTTCTTCACCACAACCATCTCGAAATCAAGCTGTTTCTTGATCAGATCGACGTTCTTCACGCGCACTTTCACCTCATCGCCAAGCTGGTATATCATGCCGGGCCGATCTCCAAGATTCTCATATCTTAAAATTTTCGGCCACAAAGACATTTGTTTTTGAATTATGCAGAACTATTATTGTTTTTTCCTGTCGAGCAGAGCCAGTCCGCCGGTTAACAGAGCGCAGATAGCACCTATCCAGATACTGGCAGATATTCTTCCTGCTTGCACAAGCATATTGATAAATGGCATCCTGACAGTTCTCAGTATCTGGTCAGCCAGGATGCAATCGGACTGCACTTCTTCTTGTTTGAATCCGTTGCGCTCAATCACTTCCACTTGGTACAATATAACGCACGAGTTCATCTTGAGCACGTAGATAATCAGGCAGATGACAGTCATCCAGATGATATTAGGAGAAACCACCAACACCAGCAATGCGGCACTGATAATGGCTACTTGTACCGTCAGAGCCCGTTTTGTACCGATGGAAGCATAATATTTGTTGAGTGGTGTGCGTAGCAACAGGTTTAGCGTCAGCCCGATCACAATGATATTGGAAAGCATCAGCGGCGACACGCCGCATTCGGAGGCATACAACGGGAACACGAAGTCTAAATAGCCGAACAATAGAGCCATAGGAAGCAGCACAAACCACACTACGCTTATTCCGTCCCGAAGCAGGAAGAATTTGAACGATTTCACCATGTCACGCCAGTGTAATGTAGTGTTTGCAGATTGGCAGGTCTGTCTTGAGGATCCGCTCATGGCCATGGCGCATATACAGATGAGCAGGGCTGACAGCAGGATAGCCACGACGTACAGCACAACAGGGCTGAGGTATTGTATGATATATCCGCTGAGCAGGATGGCTAGCACATTAATGGTGTTGCCGACTGTTTGTTTCTCGTTAAACAGTCTGGCTCTGTCGGCTTGGTCTTTAACCGATGCCCCAAAACTATTGGACACCACGGTGAGTACGTTTCCCGCAGAAGCACCAGATAGAAATTTCGCGATATAAAACAGGTTTACTTCTGAAGACTTCAAAGCCACCACCATCAGGATGTACGAAAACAGATTGACACATGCCGCGGCGACGCTGACCGTCCGCATGCTGAATCGTGCATAAGCCAGTTTGGTAAAAGGAATCATCACAATGCTGCCCATGGAATAGACCATCAAGACGATAGCCGTAATGGAAGCCACATCCCCGATAGAGCCTTCAACGGCGAAATACGGGATGATGAACACCATCAAAGAACGGTCAACTTCCCTGAACCATATTATCAGCGAGTGGAAAGTCGGGAACAACTGTTCTTTAGCGTAAGGAAGAGCTGCCCGACGGCGATGGATATATTCGGATAGACTGCGACGGATAGCGCTGACAAAGAGGAACAATGTATAGACACCTATCAGGATGCTCAGCAGAGACAGGAACAGCCCTAATGCCTTGTCTTTTTGGTTGGAGCGCAACAAATGTTCAGGCAGTGCGGATATGATTTTAGCCACCGTCCTCCCTGTCTGGTCTGTGATATTTCGAATGGTGTAGTGCACCCATTCATCAAATGCGTTTATGATGTCTGTTCCGTTGGTGGATGGTGCATCCCATTGTATGGGAGATATGTAAGCAGGCTGGCCCGTAGAAGCCAAATTCATATTGTCAACTAACTGACGGGCAATACTATCGTTGTTGTACACGATGGCCACATAGTATTCATTTCCATTGTATTGGCTTGATTTGGCGAGTATCGCGTGTAAATCGGTCAATTGTTCAATAATGTTTGGTTGCATAAGGCAGCTGTCGATATTCTCGGCAGACAAGGTTTGTGTCAATCCCATGTAATTAACGTGAGTTCGACCAAATTAACGGCTTGAAACCAAAACAGTTATGGAA
>JAKSNA010000042.1 GCA_024400295.1 Bacteroidales bacterium
TGGAACGTGAGAGGTTGGAACGTGAGAGGTTGGAACGTGAGAGGTTGGAACGTGAATGGAAGATTGCAACCGACACGCTCGGGCTGTTCCAAAATGAATAATTACGGATTGGATTATACGGAATTACGGACTCTTACGGATGCACGGAAAGAGTTTTACTACAACAACGGCGACATTGGCAAAACTCAACTGCTTGTTTTTCACGTGGTTGAGTTTTTTATTTTCCGCGAAAATTACGGATTTACGGGATTTACGAAAAAAAACCAATCTATATTATAGGCTTTCTATATATATATTATTACTTTTTCCGTAATTCCGTAAAAATAAATAAAATATACATATAAGTAATAGATTTTCAAGCAGTTGCAAAATTACGGATTTTTTACGGCCTTTTACGAACCGTAATTTTCGACGTAATTTTTGGAAGTGTGATGAAAAAACGCTATATTTGGCGAAAATTGAATGAAAACATGAACTATAGTAATCTTATACGAAATGAAGACTTAACACCCGAGCAACGCCGAGAAAACACGCGGAAAGCGGGCATTGCAAGTGGAGAAAGCAGACGACGAAAGAAACAACTGCGCGAACTGGTAAGAATAGCCCTTGACGAGGTGTCGGTTGCAGACCCCGACAAGTCCAAGTTGGAGAACATAGTGGCGAAGTACGTGATGAACCTTGACAACCGTAACGACATTGACGGAGACGACATCCAGAAGTTGCAGAAGATTCTCGGTGAGGAGATGACCACCGTGAATGCGAACATTGACGGATTGACACCTGGAGAACGACTGAACAGGTTGATGAATGGTGAATAGTAGGATCACGTTCCCGGACTTCATGCGCATGCAGTGGCGTGAAATGTGCGAACAGCGTCCGCAACTGCTGGACGTGGCGAAGATCATGGACGACTTCTGGAACAATGGGAAGACATCGGACGTGCTGAACATATCCATGCCGACGCGTTTCGGCAAGTCGCTGCTCAGCACCTCGTTCTCGGTGTACCTCCTGGCGTGCGACGTACACACCCGCATATTGCGTGCATCGTATTCCGCAGAGTTGGCGGAGTCGTTCTCGTTCCAGGTGCGCAACCAGTTTACCGCGTTCTGCGATAAGTTGGGGATGCCGGTGGCCACCGAGGGCACGCGCAACCGGTGGAAGATCAAGGGCAACGACTTGGACAACCATGCCGGAGTCGGTGTCGGCGGATCCATTACGGGTTTCGGATTCGACATAGCGATCATTGACGACACGGCTAAGAACATGCAGGACGCGATGAGTGCTGCATACCGCCGCAGCCTTATCTCTTTTCGCGACTCCGTACTCATCGGACGTATGGAGGGCAAGAAGAAGATCATCAATGTCGGCACGCGGTGGACGGTCAACGACTGGTTCTCGCTGTGGCCCGATGCAGAAGTGTACCGGCTGCCCGCGATGAACGATGACGGGACCAGCTGTTGCGAGGCGTGGAAGACCACCGGCGAGTTGACCATTGAGCGCAACCGCATATCGTCGGAGGTATGGGACGCACAGTACCAGCAGCATCCGACGGCCACTGGACGCGTGTGTCTGTTCGAGGGTTGGCGGCCGAAAACGTGCGCCGTGCCGGATGACGGCGACGACTTCATCATCATCGACCCGTCCACCGAGTACGGAATCGACTACTTCACCGCATTTCATTACCGCCGAAAGGACGGATTTCTGTACCTCGTGAATGCGTTCGCAAAACAGCGGGCAGCAAATGAAGAAGTGGCGGCGTGGATTAAGTCGAAGGGTTACACGGTGTGCTGGTGCGAGGCTAACGGTGTCGGCGCGTCGGTGATCAAGAAATTGCGGCAGTACGGCGTGCGGTCCGTGGCTGCATTCGCAACCACGTCCGACAAGTATGGACGTGGTTACGTTCAGCGCGACAACGTGCTCAACTATCTGCGCATCGGTGACGGGTGCGATGCTGAGGTCGTCCGCGAGCTGTTGAGGGAGGCTGAGGTGTTTCCGTGCACCGGTGACGACATCCACGACGACCTCATCGACAACGTGATAATGGCGTTCGAGCGCATGAAAATGTAATTTTTTTTTTTTGCAAGTGTCGAAAAAAATTGTATATTTGCCGAAATGAAAATAGGAAACTTTACGATTGAATTCTACAGACCGCGCAAGCATTACGGGCGCTGCGGCATTGACGGACTCATGGTCGGCGACCGCGAGTGCCGTCCATTTGCAAAGTCCGATGTCGACGGCATCCTGTTCATGATCAGCAACCGCATGCAGAATGTGGTGTTTAAGTCGGAAGTGGAAACCATCGACATCAAGAGCATTGGTCGGAAACTGCATGACGATGCCGCATCTATTATCCGACACATGTTCGATGACGGCAGCGTATCGATTCACATGCCGACGCTGACGTGGTCGTGGGAGCTCGACGAGAAGATAAACCAGTACAACGAGGGCGACTTCGTGAAGATGTACGATGAGGTGTACCGAAATACTGGCGAGACGCGATCACAACGATTGAAGCCGCAGATCGATTTTCTGAATACGATCAACGACAGCGACCTCAACCTCATCATGAACTACGGCGCAATGGGTGTGCTCAGTCCTGAGAACAGCAGCCGCGCCGACGGTTACCTCGACGACACCGAAATCGAGAAGATGCAGAGCGACTACCGTAAGAACTACGGCGTTCGATTCGGCAAGTGGGCGCTGATGATCACGCGCAACCCGGTGAAGTTCCAGAAGATCGACATGCCGATTGCAGAGCTTCAACTTATGGATAAGCGCAAAGCCGCACTTTCGTCCATTCTTCAGTTCATGAACGTCCCGAAGGAGTTGCACGCATTTTTCGAGAACGCAAAGTACGCCAACCGCAACGAGGCGGAACTTGACATGTACGGCAATACGGTGTCCTACTGGGCATCGATGTTCGTGAAGATGTTCCGCGACTGCTACGAGTGGCTGCGTATCAACCAGCCGACAATGCGCTACCCGACCGACAACGAGATATGGTTCGACATTGTAGGCGTGCCAGCGTTGCAGGACAAGAAGAGTTCCGAAATCGAGGCAGCCGACAAGGAACTCGATCTATGGAAGAAACTGAGAGAGGAGATGCCTGGAAGAGCAGATGAAATCAATGAACGTATCAACGCAATAATAGACAGAATATAGCATGAAACAACAACTCCACAATACGACAATCTCCGACTTCGTGAAGTTCAACGCTTACGATGGCGGCAAAAAGTATAAGGTGATGACCAACGCCAACGGCGAGGAAACGGGCATCGAGCTGCGCGGACGGCTGACCACATTCGACATGAAGAACGCCAACGGCTACAAGTTCAAGAATGAAAGCTACGACAAACACGTGGACGAATACTTTATCGCGAACTCTCTGAACGTGCCGGTGTGTCTGCTTCACAACGACACCGACATCCGCAACTTGTGCGGCAAGGTTACCGAGATGATGAAGAACAAAGATGGCATCGACATCGTGGTCAACGTTCCGAAGTGTTCCTATTACTACAACCTCATCAAGGGTCACATCGACGCTGGAGTTCTGCAGGGGTTCAGCAATTACGGCGGACTTGTTGCCGGATGGTACGACGATGAGGACGACAGTCTCGTGATCGAGAAGTTTCAGCTTCTGCACGCCGCGCTGGTGTGCAGCCCTGGAGACACGACCGCGACATTCGACACCGTGGCCGACACCAAGTTCGTAGGCTTCGAGCCGCGAAAGGCTGAGGTCGTGGAAAACAAAGATATTTCTATAGACGAAGATTCCGACATCTACGCCATCGTGTAACCCACGGCGGCTCGGTGGCGTAACCCGTCACGGTGTAGTGAAGATCGAAACAATAATTTTTTACTAACCAATTTTTTTTTAAAGTATGAACAAATACGCAAAACAGATCCAGTTCTTCAAGAACTCCATCGAGGGCTTGAAGGCTCAGCTTGAAAAATCAGAAGGCGAAAAGAAAACCGCCATCGAAAACCGCATCAAGGAAGCAGAAGAAGTCATTTCTGAATTGGAAGCGCTGGCAAACAACAATGATGCTGAGGTCGCTGCACGCAAAATCGCTGCAATCGAAAACAGAATGCTGACTGTAGAAAATACAATGCTGAAGGCAAATATTGCCGAACCGAAAATCGACATTCAAAAAATTGTGAACTCTGCTTCTTTCGCTAACGACTTTTTTTCAGTAGTCAAGAACAGCGAAACCGCCGCAGATTTCCGCGCTAACCTTCTTGAAATGGTCGAAATGAAGCACGGAATTAAGAACGATGTTGCAGCGTTGAAAAACCTGTTACCGGGCTACATTGTAAACGAGATTAACGATGCTTTCGTAGGCAGACGTCATAGACTGCTTGAGCTCGTTAGATGGACAAACCTACCCTGTTACAAATCTTTGTTTGAAACTGACAATGATCCAGCGTTCCCATATACTCTTGCCGAGGCAGCAAGTGAAAGTCAAAAGGCAGCACAGACAAGAGCTTATACAACTATCACCATCCGTCCAAAATTCATCTACAAGTTGGCGAAGATTGATAGAGAATTGGAAAAGGCTGGTTCCTACAATGGTGATGTTCTCGTTAAATTCATTGTTGCAGAATTGCTTGACCGCATTTTGTTCAGTGTCGAAAAAAACATACTTGCAGGTTTGAACGTTGACAATGAAAACGTTTTTGTTTCTCCCGCTGTTCTTGATTTTGATAGTAGTACAGAAATTCCAGATGCACGCTCATACCTATTTAACACGGACAGCGCTATTGCTATCATGGACAATACTATGTTTGTTCGTTTGAAAAGATCTGCAATGTCGAATTACAATACCATTATCACAGATGATATGTTGGCAGGCTTGATGGGGGTTCAAGAGATTGTTATTACCAATGCCGCTTCTGCAGCAAGCGAAGGAACCGATGCCGTATGGTTCTTGAATGTCAACGATTATGTAATGGTTGGCGATGCAAGACCCGACCAATACGAAAACTTCAACCTATCTTACAACAAGAAAGAGTATTTGATGGAAATTTTTGTTGGAGGTGGTTGCGTTAATCCTCTCAACTTCGTAAGAGTTAATGACTCCAACTAATGCATACACCGAATAAGCAAGATATTATCAATGACGGCTGGAGACTGAGCGCGAACATCAGCGACGCGCTCGTTTCCCGATGTGCGGCAGAGGTGCTGGACGCTTACATCCTCAAGCGCGTATCGATGCAGCAGGTCACGCAGACACCCGCAGAATCCAACATCGGACGCTGCTGGCGTGCGCTGACGATGCTGGCGTGCGCTCAGGACGACACTTTTGCAACAAGCACAGGCGGCGAGAAGAAGATATTTACGTACGGAAACCACGCCGACGACCTCGGAAAACTCAAAGCTTCCGTGGCGTTGTTGCTCCAGGACTTGAAGTCCGTGGAGACGTGCCACGATGAGTACGATGATGTCTGCAATATTTTTTTAAGAAATCAATTTTTTCACTAAAATCAATCAAGCAATGAAAGAAAAAAAATTAAGATACTTAATGGCGGCGCTCGCACTCGTAGTCGTCGCTATCGGCTTCTTCGGCATCTTCGGCGATGCATCCTCTGTCGTAACCCTTGCCGCATTTGTGCCATGCTCCGCATCACTTGCAGGCAACATCGCCAGCGACTGCGAAAACCCAAGAGTGAAAGGTTACGAGCAGCTCGGAATCATCGTCAACTGGGACGACATCGACTGGACCGCGCTGACGTATGACGCACAGAACCCGCGAAAACTCAAGACATTCGTGATAAAATCAGGAAAGAAGCCGTTCGCACTATATCAGAACAAGAACAACCCTTCCAATTTCAACGGCACATCAACCACGTACAACAGCGACACCGATTATTACGACAAGGTGCTTCAATTTTACTTCGAAGGTATCGGCGGTGACGATGCAGCCAACGTGGTAGAGCCTCTCAAGGGTGGCAACTACGTGGCAATCGTTCCACGTAAGGATCACCGCGGCAACGGATCCTTCCAGGTGTTCGGATTGCAGGCTGGATTGAAGGCAACCGCCGAAGTTCAAGATGAGGAAACCGGCTACTGGTTGATTACGATGAACGGCAGCGAGCCTACCGCAGAAGTTGAATTCTTCGATACTGACTATGCGACAACCAAGACTGCATTCGATGCACTTGTTGCGCAAATCGCATAGTACCTTCCTGGTCTTTTTTCATATTTTTTTTGGTGGCGGGCTAACTTGGTCCGCCTTTTTTAAAAATAAATATCATGAACGTAGAAGAAATCGAATATCTTATAAACAAGGGCAGACTGACGGACGAGGACAAGTCTGCAATCAATGACGCTGCAGACGCGCTAGGCATTACGTACACCATCCGCCGCAATTGTCGCAAGTGTTACGACAACATCTTGCTTAAGCTATACGAGAAAAGAAGAGAGGCGGCTCGCAATGTCAGCATTGACGGGTATGCGCTGCGCAACGTGTCGGACGACTTCATCGTGCGCGGTGTGCGGTACAACAACGTAACAATCGAAAAACTCACGGTTGACGGACTTAACGAATTGGTGAAGAAACAACTTTTTGTATATCATGGAGTACGTAGTGAAGAGTAGCGACAGATGGTCGGACGTGTCGTGGTTTTTCATCGAGAACGCGGACGCGTGGAACATGATCCGCGATGCGTGGGAGTGCGACAAGCCGTACAACCTCGGAGAGTTGTCGGTGCTGGATCTGTGCCAGGTGTTTGAGCACGGATACCCGCTGAGGCTGTCCGATGGTGTGACGGTTAAGGAATTTGTCGAGATGTGTACGTCGGTAGAGTTGGCGATGAAAGACTTTTCCGCGTTCCTGGAGTCCACGATACCGCCGACAACGCCGGAGCAGCGCGCCGCCTCTGTCGGAACGATCGACACGTCACTCGAAGAGGCGATATTGCTCACGTGCAAGGAGTTCTACGGACTGCACAACCTTGAGGACGCGCAAAAACTCACGGTGTACGAATATATGATAGCTAGAAAATCGATATACAATGAAAGGCTCGTATCTTACAATCTTGACCGCGCTGCTGCTCGCAATATTCGAAAGTAGCTGCAGGCAGGTCCAGCAGGTGACGAAGACGGAGTACCGTTACATCGTGCAGCATGACAGCATATGGCGCGACTGCACCGACACCATATTGATCGAGAAGAGCGGCGACACCGTGCGCATCTTCGAGAAAAAGACCGAGAAGGAATACTACTACACGTACTTCCGAGATACGCTGAGGCTGTCCGACACGCTGAGGATAGAGAGGACGACAGTGAAGATCGAGCAGCCGAAGAAGAGTGGAAAAATCAAGACCGCGATATTATCGTTCATCATCGGTGTCGTTGGCGCTATTTTTTTTATTTTTGCAATAAAATTTTATCAAGTATTAAAAAAGTGAACGTAATAGAATACTTCAAAAAAAAGATCGAGGAACTTGGATATACATTCGCCGTCGGCGATATGCACCAGTTGAATCGACACATTAACGAAATCGACTTTTCAGATAGCAATGGAGGTGTTGTCGTATGCTGCAACAATATAACAGAAGAATATTGCGAAGACAGAACGAGTGTAATAGTTTCTTTATATTTTTGCAAGATGATGCCGTTCGACTTCGACTCATACGATACCGTTGCAGAACAGATGAATGTGCGAGACCATGCACACATAATCCTGCATGCTATCAAAAATGACAATGTAGTCGATTATTCCAACGCCCGCATAACTTACGGGTTCGATGAATTCGCTGACAACGTGTTGTACTGTTGCGTACGCATGCGTGTTGAATCACTGGCCGCTGAAAATTCTTGTTATAAAAATGAACTACGCGGTAATAATTGACGATGTTGTGCTGCTATGCAGCACGTACGCTGAGGCATTAGAGGTTGCGGCTATCCACGGCGGCGAGATATGCTAACGAGATATGTTGCAAGTTAATGTTGCAACCTTTTTTTTGTTTGCCGTAAATTTGCTATATTTGCGAACATGAAAATACGAAATTTTTTCAAAAATCATACAATCGGCGGTGTATCATTCGTGATATTTGCCACGTTGTCGGTGGCGCTGCTTGCATTGTCATTCATTCTTCCTCCGACCGGTACTATCGACCCGTCAGTACTGACCGCCGTGGGCGAACTTTTTGCATTCGCATCGCTAGGAGTGCTCATCACTGCAATCGGCAAAGGTAAGCGCGCAACGGTTCGACACAACGACACAGAACTCACGATAGAGGAATATCAAAAAATGGAAAAAGATGGCGAACTATAAGAACATGATCCCGAAGGTCCTCAAGTGGGAGGGCGGATGGTCGGACGATCCAGCCGACAGCGGTGGCGCAACGATGAAAGGAGTAACGCTGGCCACATTCCGCCGCTATTACGGACTCGACAAGACAAAGAGTGACCTCAGAAAGATAACCAGCGCCCAGTGGTCGCATATATTCAAGATCGGATATTGGGACCGTATGAATGCTGACGACATCCGCAACCAATCACTCGCTGAGCTGTGTGTGCAGACGGTGTGGGGCAGCGGTCCAGGGTGGATCAGAAACATACAGCGCGCAATCGAAGTCAAGGACGACGGCATTGTCGGTCCGAAGACATTGGCGGCACTTAATGCGAACCCGTCGCGCAACTTCCATAGGATATGGGAGGCGCGCAGAGTGTTCTTCTTCAACTTGTGTTACCATCCCGATGCGGACGCGCCCAACGGCGTGCGCCCGACTAAGAATGCGAAATTCTACAAGGGCTGGATCAACCGATTGAACGACTACAAGTACAGCGAATAATGGCTAAGATACATGACGACGTAATGATGATACTCGACCAATGCAGAGAACAGATAGTGGCGAACATGCTGCGACACTATCCGACTGCCAACGGCGAGCGGTGGGTGACCGCATCCGGACGAAGTGCCGCAGCATTCAAGGTGGAGGCGGACGATGACAGCGTGCGGCTCGTGTACAGCGGCAGTGACATCGCACCACTTGACAGCATCGAATACGGCTCAGGGGACGTTCCGTCCATTGATACAGCTGAACGATGGAGGCAGGAGAAGATGATGAGCGGCGCGGCCAATCTTCCGAGCGCGGAAGGCATCGTCAAGGGCATAATCAGAAGATGCGGCACGGAACGTCACAATGTACCGCAGCCGTGGATATTGTCGGAACCAGTCGCCGCCGCCGTGGATGAGATACGTGATACGATTGGATCACTTGCAACAACGATGATAAATGATATAATCAAGAATGGCAGAAGTTAACGAAGTAATCATAGATGTCAAGGTCAATGCGTCCGAGTCAGCAAAGAGGCTCGCGGAAGTCAAGCAGCGCATTGCCGAAGTGAAGAGTGAGCAGAAGGAACTCAACAGACAGATCAGAGCGGGAGGTGACTCCACCGGTGCGTTGTCTGCTCAATATGCCACCAACGCAGCCGAGCTAAAGAAGCTCGCAGCCGAAGAAAAGATGTACACCGCACAACTGCAGGTGGCCGTCGGTGGAAATGAGAAATTTGGAGACTCACTCGTGGAGCAGGCCGCACTACTGGCGAAATTAAAGTCAGAATATAGAGGGCTGACCAAGGAACAGAGAGAAGGCGAAGGGGGGAAGGCGATGCAGAATCAGATTGCAGAGCTCGACAAATCAATAAAGGGCGCGGACGCTACAATAGGAGACTTTCAGCGCAATGTCGGCAACTACAGCTCAGCGCTGAGCGGACTCGGGAACAATGCGGCAAAGGTGTCCGCGATGTTCCAGGGAGGCTTCCGCAATGGACTTGCAACCGCTGGCCAGTCTGTGAAGGCTTTCGGCAAATCTTTGCTCACAACTCCGATAGGCTGGATAATGGCTGCAGTGGCAGCTCTTGTGGCGATTTTAGACAAACTCAAGCAGTCATTCAAGCAGAACGATGACGCTGGCACGGCATTGTCGCGGGCAATGGCCACGTTCAAGCCGATACTCACTGCAATCAATGCGATATTCCAGATGCTGGCGAAAGGTGTGGCAGCAGTCGCAGAAGGATTGGCAAAAGTCGTATCTTCTGTACTCAACCTCATCCCTGCATTTCGTGAATCCAGCAATGCGGCGCGAGAACTCGTGGACGCTCAGGACATGCTCGAAGAGCAACAGCGGCAGTATTCCGTTGAAATTGCCAAGAACGAGCAAAAGATAAGCGAAAACAACGCAAAGATTGCCGACAAGATGAACGAGACGGTGGCGAACCGTATCAAGTACCTCCGTGACAACGCCAAGATGGAGGAAAAGAACGCAGAAATGCAGAAGGACCTCGCTGCCGAACGTCTGCGCATCGCAAAGGAAGAGCAGAAGAAGAACCAGGACTACAGCGATGAATCGAAAGACCGCATCGCACAACTTGAAGTTGAAATGATTCGTGCACAAACTGCATACTCAGATGCTATGGTTAGCATAAACAAGAGAACATCGTCCGCGATACGTGAGATAGAGAACGAGGAGAAGCAGCGACTTGAAGAACAGAAGAGACGCTGGAAGGAGGCTGCAGAGGCACGCAGGGCGGCTCTCGAAAAGCAGAACGAGGAGGTGCGCAAGGCCGAAGATCTTGCACTACAACTCGTGACCGATTATGCAAAGAAGGCTCAAAAGGAAATAGAATACAGCTACAACCGACAGATTCAGGATCTCAAGAAAAGGCTCAACGACGAGAAGAACCTCACCAAGGAGGCGCGTGACGCTATCAATGCGCAGATTGTGTCGCTGGAGAAAATCAAGGACAACGAACTTCTGCAACTGACCGAGAAGGCTATCAAAGAACGATTTGATCGCGAAAAGCAAATAACACAATCACTTCAGGACGCCCGCATCGCTATCATCAGTGACGCAACAGAACGCGAAGTGGCCGCCGCAAAAGTCGGCTACGACAGACAGATTGAGGAGATCAGAAAGAGACTTGAAGAAGAAAAAGACTTGACCGTCAAGGAACGTGCGGACCTCAACAATACGATACTTGCACTGCAGTCTGCATCAGTTATCAAAGAGAACGAAATCCGAACCAAGGCGCGCAGCGATGCTGCACGTAAGGAGTTCGAGGAATTTCAACTCCGAACGAAGAACGAATACGAGCAGCGCGTACTCGATGCCCAGGACAACGAGAGCAGAATTGCTGACGTGCGACTTGAAGAGGCTCGCAACTACTACGATTCACTCGTTAACATCGACGCCGAAACCAAGGCCGCAATGTTCGAGAACGAGGAAGCATACAAGAAAGCCGTGATAGCAGCAGAGGAGGGCATTCGTGAAGCTCGCAAAATATCGATAGAACAACAGAATCAGCAGATAGAGCAGGTGGCCAGCACGCTGCATACTCTTTCCGATTCAATGTCGGAAATTTTCGAGGCTGTGGCGGGCGATTCCGAGGAATTTGAGAAGTTTAAGAAAATGATAGCTATAGCGGACGCCGCAATATCATTGGGGCAGGCTATCGCATCGGCGGTGGCATCGTCCACGGCTGGCGACCCGTACACGATGTCAATAAGGATAGCAACCAACGTGGCGGCTATCACGAGTGCATTCGCATCCCTCGTGGCGTCAATAAAGAGCGCATCGATACCTTCCGCGCCATCATTCGAGGAGGGTGGTATCGTACCGGGCAATTCGCTCACCGGCGACCACGTGCGCGCTAACCTCAACAGCCGCGAAATGGTGCTCACGATGGAGGACCAGAAGAACCTGCTGTCACTCATTCGTGCCGGTGCGCCTCTGGCGACAATGGATGCGCGAATACTTGCTGCGGCCATGCGTGACGCGCTCAAGGATATGCCCGCGCCGTTACTCGACTACTCCGAGTTTTCACGGTTTGAAAAAAGAGTCAAAATGAATGAGAAAATGGTAAGAATTTAACAATTTTTTAACACAATATGGCATACTTCACGATACTCAATACGGCATCCGTTAGGCTCTCGGTAATGGAGCCTGCGATGTATTACGGCGAAAACCGCCAATACAACATCAGCGTACCATACGGCTGCAATGTGGAGCTGTATAACAACAACAACGAAGAGGTTAATGTTGACATCTACATATATCAGGACGGCGGCATTCGCGACGATTCGTTCGCTGTCACGAACAGCGTAATTGCGGCGAAAAGCTATGCATATCTTGACTACTCGCGACCACTTGCAATGTATCTTAATAAGATAGGAGCTACTTCATCTTACATGATTATAGATATTGACGTGTATAAGATTGATTTGCAGACGAACACCAGAGGCAACGTGACGGTGTTCGCGGCAAATTACGACCTAACACACACGCTATCCGACAATATCATGCCGGACATTATCACGCTGTTAAGGGCAGCAACTGCATCGTTCGGAATGTTGAACAGATGCAGCCAGGGTGTTCGATTCAGCATCATTCGCGTTAACGATACGCCAATATACGCTAATCTTGGAGTATTCAACAATTATTCGTATCAGAACGCAGCCAACAAGATAGCGATGCTATCTGTACGCCGCGGCAATGCAGAGCAGCAGAGCCGCATCGTACTCGTGGACGAATGCGACGGATATGCGCAGCTCAAGTGGATGTCTCGCCGTGACGGATATTTTAAGACGTGCGCATTCAAGATATTGTCGGAGAACAGCGGCGGCGGTGACACACTGACCGTATCGCGCAACCTCGCACCGGTGTACATGACGAAGAAGATCAAGAGACTGCAACTCATCGTCCCGTCGGCATCGTATGCGCAGTGGTATTTCATTGAGGATCTTAACTACTCCGACGACATCAGGATATACATGCGTCGCGGAAATGGCCCAGCGGTGTTAGATCAGGTCTCTTCAGTGCGCATTATATCGGCAATACCTCAACACTCGCTAACAGGTAGCGATGATATTGCATTCGAGATAGAGGTGGAAAGAGAGGTGGCTCAATGGTAACAATATCGTACAATGGAACATGGCTGGAAACTGACGACTCCACGAAGTTGCAGCTGAAGTACACCAACAACCTCATCGAGCGCGGACAACCGGAACTATTACACACCGTGGAACTGTCCGTGCCATATACGCCCAATAACGCCGCCGCGGTCAACTATGGTCACGAGATAGAGTTCGGCGGCGAGCGGTACATGGTAGGCGGCATCGTCAGTGACGACGGAGTCGTATATCGCGGCCAAATCGGAGCGATGTCAACCGACGGCCACCGCATATCGCTCATGTTCATTTTTGGAAAACTGACGGAGTTGTTTTCGCGCAACATCGGCGAACTCGCATCGTCAAGAGACTGGGACAAGCCGGTATTCACAGGAAAGGGAGAGGACCTTCCTAATTCGACATATACAGTCGGATTCGTCAACTACCTTAACGGAGCTCACGCTCCAGGATCAGTGATTGGTTCCCACAATCCTCTCGTGTTGCCATGCTGCAACCTCGGCTATCTTATCACCGAGTGCGCCGCGACATACGGATGGGCGGTGCGTGTGAACGGCCAAGACCCGATGAGTATGCTGGTAGATGATCCGTATAATCCGTACTTCTACATGATCAAGTTGGCCACCGCCAATGTGAGGACATTCGACGAGGTTAGAGTTTCGCCGCATCAGCCGAACGACCAGAACTGGAACATCTACGTACACGCCACGAGAGGAGGCAACCCCATATCGCTGCAGGATGCTGGGTTCGACTTCGGCGAAGTGAAGTATAGAATAGGCCCATTCGGTATTCGATATAAAGTGTACGCAATGATTGCCACGCGAAACATGAAGTTGAAGATGCCACCGCGCGGCGGAATAGAGACAGTACCGGTTGCCGCCGACGGCTCTCTCATCGCGCCGTGGGTGATCGAAGGGAACACGCGACCGGACGACGGAAGTAGAGAGTACGACCTCGCTCCGTCAGTGCCTCTCGGATTCCTGAGAAAAAATACGTGGGACTACGACCGCAGCCGCTGGAAGTTGTCGGCACGCACAACCAGCAGCGCGGTCAGCGACTATACATTTAATGTTATCCGCGACCAGTATGCCGCCGCCGAGGGTGAACAGGTGGATATTGCTGCCAATCTTCCAGAAATGACGCTCGCTGACGTGCTGGCAGCATTCTGTGACATCGTAATGGGTACGTACGAGGTCAATGCGGCGACCAATATCATCAACATCACATCTTACAACAATGCGCGTATCGGCGGCAACGTTATTGATCTTGCATTTCATCAAATTGTAAGCCATTCCAAAACTACGCGTTACCTTGACGGATATTCGCAAAAAAACACGATAAATGCCCAAGATGGCGACTTTGAACGACAACTGATACAAGATACCGACTTGGTGGACGGTGATCGCAATATGGCCACGATTCCTTTCGACACCGGTATCATAGCGACCACCGGCGACCACACCGCATACTTTGCCGACGATGTGACCATCGACACCAACAACCAGGTGACGTACGGAGGCAACTGCGGCATCATGTGTATTGATCCGGACGGCGGCGAACCTAAGCATCTGTCATATGTGGACGATGTTCTCGGTGTGTCGGCTGGTTATCAAAGATTCGTCCAGTCTTCCGACCAGATCACATTGTCGGTGCGCATGTCACTGCTGGAGTTTTCCGAAATCAATGCAGGCACCACGATGATGCACCGTGGGCGCAAATTCCTGGTACGCTCTGCCACGTGGTCGGACGGCATCTGCGAAATGGAGCTGTGTACGATTCCGTAATTTTTTTTACGGAGTTACGGACGATTTCAACCACGCCACGAAATAGGTAACGGCACAATACATTGTTTTTCAATGTGTTGCGCCGTTATTTTATTGATTTACGGATTTTACGAAAAAAAAACATCAAGTCGTTATTATATCCTCTTATATATATTGATATATTTTCCGTAATTTCCGTAAAAATAGTAATAATATACATATACATAAGAAGTTACGATTTACGAGAGCTCTTACGGCGATTTACGGCCCGTAAAAATCGGACGTGAAGAGAGCGACAATGCTGCAATTTTCGTATTTTTGCAGTCCAAATCTTCTGACATGGTAGTGATTTGGGTTTGTGTTATTGTATTTTTCGAGCCCTGGAGATTTCTCCGGGGTTCTTTTTTTTTCGCCCGTTTGCGAATTTTCTCCGAAAATAAGCGTATCTGCATGCCTTGAAAACTGCAAAAATCAACTTGAAACACTTGTAACTGCTTGATATAGTGAAGAAAAGAAAAAAAATATTTTTTTTGATATATTTGTTTATTTACAAAAAATTGTGTATTATTGCAGTGTCAAACAACGACAACGAACGCGATTATTAACGACAAAAAATAAGACCTATGATAATCAATGAAGTTATTAGCAAGTACAGCAACAACGACACCAAGTGGATGGCGGACATTCGCGACATTAACATCTTCTTCCAATGGGCTATCGAACTCGGAAAACTCTGCAGACCTATGAGCCACAAGATCATGAATGGCGAGGAAATGATGGATGAGGTTGTTGCAGATTTCCGCAAGATCCAACATGCGGACTGCATATATTCAGCATACCGCGCATTCTTGGACATGTTGGGATGGCACAGAACAATGCAGTACAGCATGAATACGGTCCAAGAGGATGACATTCCAGAAGATGCCCAATTGATTATCGATGGCCAAGTTGCTAACTATGTCGCATAATGAGGATTACAATGAATGAATATCATCTTGATTGGTGGCGCATCGCGGAAGAGCAGAGAATGGCTCAGAAAGCGCGCAGACGCGCCAAAATAAGAGCCGCAATAGAATGGTCGGCAGTAGTTGTCATACTGGCCGCATCAGTGGCAATGTGGGCCGAATTCGTGCATATATGCAAGAAAACAAAGCCACTTTACGCAACAGAAATAACCAATAACAACAATAATCAATAATATCATGGAGGAAAAAAAAATCTACTCGGCATTGGCAGAGATCAACCGGAAGGTCGGCGCGCTCACGAAGAGCCGCAAGAACCTGCAGCAGGGATTTATGTTCCGCAGCATCGACGACGTAATGAACGAGCTGCATTCTCACTTTTCCGAGCAAGGAGTGCTCGTGATCCCTGAAATTGAAAATTACGATGTGAAAGAGAGAATTTCATCGAAAGGCGGTGCGATGTTCGTGGTTCGCGCGATTATGAAGTTCCACCTGACCGCCGCCGACGGCAGCTACATCACCATCCGCAATGTCGGCGAGGCAATGGATAGTGGCGATAAGGGCATGAACAAGGCCATGAGTATCGCGCTCAAGTACGCGCTGCTGCAGTTGTTCTTGATCCCGACGGAGGAGAAGAAGGACCCCGACTACTACTCCGATGAGTTGCATAGCATGGTCGGCGAAATTTTGGCAAAGGTGAAGAGCGCAACCACGCGCGAAGAGTTGACTAGGATCAAGGAAGAGTCTATTAAGAATGGAGTGTTTGGAAACGTCCGCGCCGCAATGGTTGCACGCAGTAACGAGCTGGGCCTCAAGAAATAGAATAATAAACAATAATTAACAAATCTTAACATAATGGAAACTATTAGAAGAGCAGAAGAACTTATCAACATCATCGACAACGCACGTGACGAACTTGCAAGATTGATATTCACAGAACAGGTTGAATGCGTAGCAGAGCCCAGATTCTATCAGGGAGGCTACTTTGCCTTCATCACTGTAAAAATCGCAGGCAAGGAGCTGCAGCTTTCGGCAAATGAAAATGGCTACATGTGCGACTTTAGCAACTATGTACAACTTAAGGACGGAATAGGTAACCAGACAGAGAGGACTTTCGTTGAGAATTTAAAGAAAAGATTAGACAAGCAGCGGCTTGAGCAGATGAAGAAGAATGTCGCTGAACTTGAAAAAAAATCGGTGCCGGCGAGCTCACTGAATAGCTAGAACAACGCCTCGCATACAGATCGTACGTGATGAAGACGACCACCACCAGCATCGACAATATGCTGGTAAAGGAAGCAATCAAGAACGGCGCGAAAGTACCTGGTGCCGAAATAAAGAAAAACACAAGTATAACAATAAAATAATATTATCATGAACTACAGCATCAACATCGATTTGAAGAAAATCCGTGGCGCATTCGTAAAATTAATTCAGGGCAAGACCGTGGAGAAGAAGTGCATCTGCATCCCTGTTGAAAATCTCTATTTAGGAAAAAATGGCGCGGTGTATCTTGACCTATCAATGGTTCAATTAAAAAAAGAGGGTAAGTACGGCGACACGCACATTGTCAAGGAAATGTTGTCAAGTGACGAATACAATGCCATGAGCGACGAGGAACGCAATTCCATCCCTATCATCGGAAATGCGAAATCTCAGCAGTACAACAACATCAACAATGCGGCGGTGGAGATCACTGACGACGAAGACTTAGGATTTTAGGATGAATATCAAGCAAGTAATAAAATCAAGTGGCATGACGATAATACACGTGAGCCGTGCCACCGATGTGAACTACTTTACATTGGTGGCGTGGCTCAACGGCCGTTGCCGTCCGCGTCTTTGCGATGCGAAACGCATCACGGAATATCTCAACAGCCGCGGTGTTGCAGCCAAACTTAACGACTGGTATGAACAATAAAAAATATAACTGGGTTTTTCGCAAGGGCAGCAAGAAGGACGTATGCCCCGCATGCGGTCAGCGTCGTTTCGTGCCGTACGTGTCCGCATACGACGGCACAACACCTGCTGGTCGTGAATACGGCCGATGCGACAGAGAGCAGCACTGCGGGTACTTCCGCTATCCTGGACGCGATGTTGAAAAGAAGTACACCGGCGTACCGTTGCAGGATCAGATGAAGAATCCGATGTGTTTCCATTTGCCGAAGTTCGAGGTGACGTCGGTCAATACGCTGTACAATGCGTACAATGACATACTCGACATAGAACATCTGCAGGACGCCATGCAGCTATATCACATCGGCACGACCATTGACGGCTACTGCATATATCCACAATTTGACGGAGTATGGATGCGCACAGCCAAGATGATAATGTATGGTCCCGACGGCCACCGGAAGAAGAACACGCAGCCGCGGTGGTGGCATTTTAAGAAGAAATACACCGAGTACCGCAATGTTGCATTTCTGTGCCAGTGCTTCTTCGGACAGCACGTCCTCGACATCCGCCCTTCTGCGAAAGTTAACATCGTGGAGAGCGAGAAGTCGGCGCTGCTGTTGGAGGCTTACCACCACGACGACAACATCGTATGGCTGGCGTGCGGCGGGTCGCAGATGCTTAAGGGAAGCATCGACGTTCGCATACTGAGAGGGCGCGAAGTCACTCTGTTCCCCGACGACGGCCAGTTCGTCAACTGGCAGCGATCGGCCAACAAGTACGGCTGGAGCATCAAGAACCCCGACGACTATCAGGATGCGAAAATGCAGCCGGAAGGCTACGACATATGGGATTGCATCGAGCATGGATTGATATAATAATCTCTATGAAATTCAAAGACTTATATATAATCAACGAAATAACGAGCATTGGAAAATCGTCCAGGCTCGTTGAGGACCTCATCAAGTTCCAGGACGGGAAGTCGAACATCTATGAGTTCGTCAAGAGGTTCGATTTTGACAATATGGCCGAACTCAATGACGCTCTCGACGATGCACACTACATCATCTGCACCGACAAGTGCCTCACTCGAGCCGACGCAAAATCTGACACCGAGCAGATGCTTCTGCGTAAGCGCGCAATGAACCTGTACACGTCGCCGAATGCAGCAGCGCGTTTAAAGGCAAAGTCCGAAGAGTTGTGGATGTCGCACTTCGAGCCGATGAGGTTGCGCGCAGCTCGTGATAATATGCTCAACGTGCCACGCAGCAAGTCGGAGGCTGACGAATGCGCACGCCGCATCATGGAGGTGTACGGATTTTCCGAGGCCGACATGGAGAAGTTCCGCTACTACATCTGCCAGTGTCGCCGCGAGAACTCCGACCCGATGCTCAACCGCTCAATCTATCTGTATAGCAAGAACAAGATGACCGGTAAGACCACGGTGGCGAATACAATCAGCGGCGTGCTCAACGGTTGCACCACGTGGAGCGAGGCCATGCGCGGAAAATGGTCGTCGTCAATTGCCCAGGAGTTGCAGTTCGGTAATTTCGACAAACCGAAGTGCTGCTCGTTCTATTCCGTGGTAATGGACGAGGCGTTTAGCGGCAAGAACACCCGCAAGTATTACGGGAAATTTAAGAATGCGATCACGTCCGACATGTGCCAGGTTGAGGTGAAGTTCGGCAGCAAGTACGACATCGCGTGCCGCCGCAATTACATCTTCACCTCCAACAATGACGTGTCGTCGGTGGTTGCCGACTCTTCCGAGCGCCGCATCATGGTCGTAACCATGGAGCGAAAGCCGAAGCCGATGCCGTATGCCGACTTGTACGATCTGTGGAAGTCCTACATCGTCAACGTTCCCGACGAGGACGACGTGGCCGCATGGTATGCGCGTACGAAAGATGACGTTGTTGGCGAGGACGGAAAAATCGAGGAGGACATGGTGTCCGCATTCCTGTCCGACGACTTCGAGGTGTACATATCCAACTCGCCGCGCACTGCTGTGTCGTTTCCGAAATTCTTCTGCGACTACATCAACAGCCGCGACAATTCGCGCCACACCATCGAGCTTATCAAGTCTACGGTCGAGGATTTATTTGGACGATACCACGACAGCGGCGGGAAGAAGTACTATAACATATCCGAGTTGCGGGCTACGATACAGCAGCGCACGAGTGGAGTACAATTGACTATCAACACAACCGAAGAAGAACCTGACGGCGACAAGTTGCCGTTCTAAAAAAAATCACAATGCAACTAAGAGGATATCAGAAAAGGCTCGTGGATGAGATCCTACGCCGCAAGAATGTGTGCCTATCTGTCGGAATGGGGTTAGGGAAGACAATATCCGTACTGACGGCGCTCGACTACATAATGTATACCAACGATTACCAGTCGCTGCGCGTGCTCATCGTCGCGCCCAAGAGAGTGGCCGAGACGGTATGGCTACAGGAGGCTGAACAGTGGGGGCTGTGGAAACTGCGCGCGTGCATGGCGCTCGTTTCCGGCACCAAGGAAAAGAAGTTGAAGATGGCATCGGATGACTACGTTGCGCAGATCAAGATCGTCAGCCGCGACAATATCGCATTGTTCGCCGGCAGGCACTTCGACATCGTGGTCATCGACGAGCTCACGTCGTTCAAGTCGTGGACCTTGCAACGGTCCAAGATCATGCGCGGCATAACCGCCAACAAGAAGATAGGACTCACCGGCACGTTCGCACCCAACGGCATCATCGACATATACCCGCAACTATCCGCCATCGGCATAGCCGGTGACGACTACTACGGCTGGCGCGGCAGGTGGTTCGAGGACGTGATGCGCGGCAGCGGCCAGTCGTTCCAGAAGTGGCAGCTGCGCAATGGTGTATCACCGTACAACGTGCTCAGCGAGTTTGCCGCCGACATCATCACATTGAGTACCGACGACTACATAGGGCTACCGCCTGTGGTTGAGGTTCCGCAGTTCGTAAACCTCAGCAAAGAGGAACGGAAAGCTTACGACGACCTCGTGACGACGCTCCACTTCGAGCTGCCCGACGATGACGCTTTCGAGACAACGGACAATGCGGTGTTCGCAAAAATCCAGACGCTCACCAGCGGGTTCGTGTATGACGACGATGGCAACGTGATAAGATTGGAGCACGGCGGCAGCAAGATCCGCGCCGCGGTCGACAAGTGCTGCGAGTGCCGCGACAATGGGGAACACGTGCTGCTGCTCTACCACTTCCGAGAATCTGCGATATGGTTCCACGAGTTAGCCACCGCCGCATTGTTGCGCGTATGCTCCACGTCAGCCAAGGGATGGCTCGACAAGTGGAACAACGGCGACATCGATGTGTTGGTTGCCAACCCACAGAGTAGCGGCCACGGACTTAATCTACAGCGTGGCGGCCACGTGGCGGTGTGGATGGAGCTTACCTACGACTACGAGCTTTTTGCCCAGGCGAATGCGCGGCTGAGACGGCCGGGACAGACGGAGCAGGTGGTCGCGTACTACATGATTAGCAATGACACGTGCGACGTTAACATTCTGCGCTCACTGGCGCGGAAAAAGAAGGATAACGACCTCGTGGAAAGAATGACGAAGATATGAAGAGGTTGGAACACGAACTTGAGCAGCAGTGCGTACGATACGCCCGCAGCCGCGGCTGGGACTGCTGGAAGAACGAGAACAACGGATGCAGGGGCATACCCGACCACTCGTCCCTGAAGAGCGGCGTGTTCTTCATGGTGGAGTTCAAGAGGTCGGCCACGGCGCACATACGACCGGAGCAGAAGTTGTGGCAGCAGCGACATCCCGACATCGTGTTTTTCTGCCATTCCGAGGAAATGTTCCGAAATTTGCTCGAAAGTATGGATGCAAAAAATGCAATTGTACAATAATTATTTGTAAAGTGTTGAAAATGAGGCACTTTAATTTTAATTAAAATACACAATTTTTTGTAAATTATAAAAATTGTGTGTATTATTGCAGTGTCAAAAAATGGCGAAATTATAAACAATTATAAACCAATAAAAAAAATCATTATGAGACAGATATTTTTAACGAAAAATGAAGCAATCAAGTACTTCGGCCACACGTGGCAGTATATCAAGAAATATTACGAAGTGCAGATGACTTTCAATGGTCACTGGATGATAACAAAAATTGTATAGCCATGAAGATACTTAAGAGAATTGTAGAAATCGGCCGCAATGTCGGCCTCGTGAAATGCGAACGCGCAGAGCGTTTCCGCGCTATAACGTCGGCAATGACCGACTTGTACGAGCGTAAGAACAAGGACTACGGCGGCACCGCCGACAGAATGTACGAGGAGTGGGGTATGACCTACTACTGCATAATGTTGCAACAGAAAATCGAGCGACTGAAGAGCACTATCAACGCAGATGAAGTAAACTTCGAGGGTGTGCGCGACACACTGCTCGACATCGCAAACTACGCAATCATGGGTATCATGAGCGAAGAAAACAATTATTAACGAAAAAAAACAATGTTAAGATTCTACAAGTGGATTGACGGCACACCATGTGGTGTGCAGGAAGGATGCTAGGAATGAAGGTATAACTATTAAAGAAATTAAGGCAAGATATAATAAAAAATGCTGATATACATTGGTATAGTCAATGGTCTTGATACATAACGACTAAATACATGGTTAGTATGAAGAAAAAAAAATACATAGTCGAAAACTACCTCACGAGGCTGCGCAACAGATCCGTGCGCTCATACGTAATCATGACGCTCTACCAGATGGCGTGCGACATGTGGAGCGACTTCCGCAACGATGAGCAGGTGCGCGCAACCTATTCGAGCGGCAAAATCAAGGAGGTCGCCGAGATACTTAACGATGTATCGCGAAAAATCAAAAGTAACTTCAAGAAGAACGGCATCGCCGACGAATACGACAACATGATGGACGACGTGGCGAACAAGTCAGATGAACTCCAGCACATTGCCAGCCGCTTCCGCGACGAAATCCAGACGGTGTTCGTGCGATACATACCGTACAGCCACTGCCACGCGTACGCAATGGCCATCGCCACCGGAACGATGCTGCTGCTCGCTAACGACACATTCGTAATCGCCTCCGGTGAGTTCTGTAAGTACTTCGGCGACGCGACAATCAAGATTGACCAGCTGCTTAACCAGGTGACGCCATTTCAAGATCCTCGCGGATGCTGCGACAATGCGGTCGCCGACAGACTTTACTCAGCGGTGCTCAAGTCGGCAGAGGATGAGGTTGGAGGAAAAACAAATAAATTCAAGCCGATCGGTCGCGACTGCGTCTTCAGGACGGCAAGTACCGACTTTCTCGACAGGATTGCAAAAAAAGAAAACCTTAAACCGATAGGATCCCAATAATGCGATGATAGCGGAAATTAAAAAAAAAAAACATCTAACAATATGGGTACATCACAACAATACGAACTATTTAACGACTACGACGGATTTGTAGACAAATTCAAGAGAAGAAAAACCACGGACGACTGCTACACACCAGAGCCGCTATACACTGCGGTGCGCGACTGGTGCGTGAACAAGTTCGGGCTTCAAGACACGACCATCGTGCGGCCGTTCTTTCCTGGCGGCGACTACAAGAACTTCGACTACCCCGACGACTGCGTGGTCATCGACAACCCGCCGTTCTCCATGTTCTCCGAGATTGTGCGGTTCTACGATGCGCGCGACATCCGTTATCTTCTCTTTGGTCCACACCTTACCATCGCTGGTATGCACGGATTCAATGACACCGTGATATTGTGCAAATATAATGCAACCTACGAGAATGGCGCGAACTTGCCAACATCGTTCGTCACGAACATGATGCCCGGCGTGCTGTTCCATTACGATGCCGACCTCTACGCGGCTATTAAAATCGCTGACAATGAGTTCAAGTCAATGAAAAAAAAGAAAAAAGATGTACTTGTACTTCCCGACAACATCGTATCATCTGCGCGACTTGGTAAGTACTGCGGCGGCTCGCAGTCGTGGTCAATACGTCACGCCCAGGCGCGCAGAGTCAAGAAAGTAGCAATGGAGAAGGACGGCATTGTGATCGTGAAGTCAATATTCGGCGGCGGCTACATAATCACCGATGATGCCACAAATATGTTGAGGTTGGAACGTGAGAGGTTGGAACGTGAGAGGTTGGAACGTGAGAGGTTGGAA
>JAKSNA010000043.1 GCA_024400295.1 Bacteroidales bacterium
GCATACAGGCCAACAACCTCTACGGCATGGAAAATGGGATAGAGGTGACGCTGACCAAGCCGTTGCCGTACCTCCCGTGCGAGTTCAGCGTCTCTGTTAACACCAAGGTCAAGTTCTCGAAGGGCAACCTGTGGTACGACGGCAGCGCGTTCCACTTCGAGACGAACCAGTGGGGAACACAACCGGCGTCTAACGGCCAATGGGTTTCAGACCACGTGAGCCATTTCAAGTGGAGTGATGTGGCGGATGCCGTCACCGGTAATACTACCTACGCCGGAACCTCCTTGTTCTGCGCCAGCAATTTCACTGTGGACGGCGAGGATGCTGGCACTTGGCGCACGCTGAGCAGTGCCGAGTGGGTGTACCTCATAAACACCGACGGCAAGTCGGGCCGCACTGACGCGAACAGGTTCGCGAAGGCGAAGGTGAGCAATGTCCAGGGTCTGCTGATCTTCCCCGATGGTTACAGCGGGACGACGACCGGCGACGGCATTGCCGCGGTGAACAGCACAAATGCAGCATATCCGGGCGATAACATTCCTGACGACACATGGGCATCTATGGAGGCGGTTGGCGTTGTCTTCCTTCCGGCTGCCGGCTACCGCAATGGCACGGGCGTGAATAATGTCGGTTCTAACGGCCGCTATTGGTCGAGTACTCCTAATGATACGGACTACGCGTACTACCTGAACTTCGGTTCGGGCGGTGTCACTCCTCAGAGCAGCGGCTACCGGGGCTACGGGTACTCAGTGCGCCTGGTCCGGTAGTTGTTCTTTGCAGAATTTATCTTTTCCCACCACGGGAGAGGACAGAAAGCACAGCAGTGGTGTGTGGTGAAAACCGGCAGGCGCCGGCGCCCGCCCCACAAGGGCGAGCTACCGAGCCGGCGTCCTGAGGTTTTCACCGGCAAACCCACAGGCGGCAGCACCAAGACCGCCGCAAGGCGGTTATTTTTGAAATTTAGAGACGGGGCATGCCCCGTCTCTACGTTTGTTACGCCGAGGGATTGTAATCCGAGGTTTTGGTTTTATATGGTTGTCAAGCCGACGTTGTCCGGCTGTGGAGACGGGGCATGCCCCGTCTCTACGTTTGTTTATCAATATGGGTTTGCTCCACTCGCTGCACTCATGCAAGGCCGCACGGACGACCTCCGCGACGAGCTGTCTTCATTCTTCGCCTCAATCCCCTACAACGCGTACTATCAGAAACGCGCGTGGAGCTACGAGAGCCACTATCATTATACATTGTACTTGATATTCAGACTGTTATCCTGCTACACGACTTTGACGGAAAAAGAAAACTCTCGTGGTCGCGCCGACATGATTGTTGAGACGGACGACTACGTCTATATCTTTGAGTTCAAATTAGACGGCACTGCAGCTGAGGCGTTGAAGCAGATTGACGATAAGGGCTATGCGGAACCTTACGCCGCGGATTCTAGGAAATTTTTTAAAATCGGTGTTGGTTTTTCAAGCGAAAAGAAGAATATCACTGAGTGTTCTGTCATAGAGAGATAGACCTGTTGCAGCCTTCAATCATGTCCAAGACCTCGTCTTTCCCTATGCCGTTTTCCGATGAGGTGACGACCATCGGCGGCAGTTCCTCCCATTCCTCGAGAAGCCGCTGCCTGTACGCCTCGATGTTCGCGGCGAGCTGGCTTTTCTTCAGCTTGTCGGCCTTCGTGAAGATGATGGCAAAAGGCACCTGATGCTCCCCAAGCCTCGCGATGAACTCAAGGTCGATCTTCTGCGGCTCGATGCGGCTGTCAACCAACACGAACGTCAGAATCAGGTTGCGACGGTTCATGATGTAATCGTCAAGCATCTTCTCCCACATCTTGCGGTCCTCCTGCGAACGCTTCGCAAAACCATATCCAGGAAGGTCAACCAAATACCATTCGTTGTTGATAATAAAATGGTTGATGGTTATCGTCTTGCCCGGCGTCGCCGACACTTTGGCCAATTTCCCATTGCCTGTTAACATATTGATTAACGATGACTTTCCCACATTGGAACGTCCGATGAATGCGTATTCTGGCTTGGTCGGAGCCGGTAATTTGTCAACTTTCGTGTTGCTTTGCAGATATGATGCTGTCTTTATTGTCATGAAAATTTTTCTGCAAAAATAACGATTTTTTGTGTTGCAAAACCTTAAAAACAAAATGTTGATAACTTTTTTGTTTGTAAATAATTGTAATACAATGGATTATAAAAGGTGTTACTTAAATGTTGATAACTTTTTTATATAAAGTGGGAAAAAGTGGATTAAAATGTATATTTTAGCAACCTGAAAATTAGGAAGGAAAATGAATTATCCGATAGGCGAATATGCTTGTAAATTAGACGCTAAGGGCCGTCTTCTCTTTCCGAGCAGTTTCAAGGAACAGCTCGGATCGGCGTTGGATGGCGGTTTTGTGCTGCGTCCTGGGCTGTATGAGCCGTGTCTCGACATGTTTGGGATGGATGATTGGAGGAGGTTGCAGGAGCGTCTCGGCAAGATGAACTCATTCCGCAAGGAGACACTGATAATTCAGAGAAGAATCAACGCCGGTGCGCGTCTCGTGAAGATCGACGGCAGCGGACGCCTTCAGATTCCGAAAGACCTGCTCGAGAAATGCGGGATGATAAAGGATGTGGTGATCTCCTCGTTGACCGACAGGATGCAGATCTGGGGTCAGGAGCAGCTCGACAGGAGCAACGCGGAAGTGTCTGACGAAGAATTCATGAAGATGCTCGACGAGAACCTCGGCAGTGCTGATTTCAATGACTGAAACAAACAATATATATAAGGTATGTATCATAATCCTGTGATGTTGGAAGAATGTATGAAAGGCTTGAATATCAAGCCTGACGGACTGTATGTCGATGTGACGTTCGGTGGCGGCGGCCATTCGCGCCGGATCCTCGAACAGCTCGACGGCGGCCATCTCTATGCCTTCGACCAGGACGCTGACGCGGCTAAGAACGCCTTCGATGACCCGCGCTTCACGTTCATCCCGCAGAATTTCAGATACTTGAAGAACTTCGTGCAGCTTCACGCCCGCTCTAAAGTTGACGGCATCCTTGCCGACCTCGGTGTCTCGTCGTATCAGTTCGACACGCCTGAGAAGGGCTTCTCGACACGCTTCGAGGGACGTCTCGACATGCGCATGAACCAGAACGCGCCCGTCGATGCCGCTAACATCGTGAACAGCTATGAGGTCGGCTCGCTGGCAAGCGTCTTCTCGCGTTACGGCGAGTTGAAAAACGCCTTGGCATTGGCACGTGACATCGACAACGCCCGCTCAATCAAGCCGCTGGAGACTACGACCGACCTGAAGGAGGCCGTCGCGCCACATCTTCAGAAAGGCGCGGAGAACAAGATGCTCGCACAGGTCTTCCAGGCATTGCGCATTGAGGTCAACAAGGAGATGGAAGTGCTTGAGGCGTTCCTCGCACAGTGCGCCGACGTGCTGAAACCCGGCGGACGGCTCGTGGTGATGTCATACCATTCGCTCGAAGACCGCCTCGTGAAAAACTTCATGAGAAGCGGCAACGCAAGCGGCGAGGTGGAGAAAGACTTCTTCGGCAACCAACTCACACCTTATTTATTAATAACACACAAACCCATCGTGCCGACTGACGAGGAGCTGACGGCGAACAGCAGGGCGAGAAGCGCGAAACTGAGAGTCGCGGAAAGGAGGGCGGAATGAGCGATAAGAACGAAGTGCTGATAGTGAAGAGTGATGTGACCAACGAGGAGATGACCGAAAAGAAGACAGCGGAAGTGTCGTTCTTCAGGAAATATCTGGGCGGTGACATCTTCACCAAGAAAACTGTCGCAAAACAGCTGCCGTTTGTGATATATGTTGTGGTGCTTCTAATGTTTTATATCACAAACACTTACATCGCTGAAGACGTGAACAGCGAACTGATGGTGCAAAACCGCATTCTTGAGAGCAGACACGTCGAATATATTTATAACAAGTCGGAGATAACGAAACTCACGAAACAGTCGCAGCTTGTCAAGATGTTGAAATACAGGGGGATAAAGGAATCTGTCGAACCATTGAAAAAAATAACGATATATGTAGGACAAAACAAAGAAGATTAAGATTATGAAAAAAAACTCTCCGAATTCAGACATGCTATGGCGCGTGTATCTCGTGTACGTGCTGATGTTGCTCTTCGCTGTCGCGGTTGTCGTAAAGATAATTTACATTCAGATCGCCGAGCGTGACGAACTGCTGGAATATGCGGCGAAGGCCGACACCCGCATCGTGGAGGTGTCCGCCGTGAGAGGCAATGTGTTCTCGAAAAACAACACAATCATCGCGACGACAATACCGGTCTATGACATCTTTTTCGATCCTGTCGCAGTGACGGATGCCGTGTTCGACAAAGACTTGCAAGGCCTTTCCGACAGTCTGTCGAAAATGTTTCACGACTATTCCAAGTCGCAGTACGTCAGCATTTTCAAGAAGGCTCGGGCAAATAACAAACGTTATGTGAAGATTGCGAGACGCCTCACCAAAAACGAATATGAGCGGATCAAGACGTTCCCGATTTTCCGTGAGAAGCGTGGCAACGGGCTGATTGCCGAGAAACATTTTGTGCGTGAACGTCCATACGGTGACATCGCCATGAGGACCGTCGGGTATGTCAGCGGCGACTCTTTGAATCCGATAAAGGTCGGCCTTGAAGGTGCCTACGACACCTGCCTTGTCGGAAAAAACGGCGTGCAGATGCGCCGTCGTGTCAACGGAGGCCGTTTCATAGATGTGCCGGCATCTGTCAATGTGATGCCGCAGAATGGCAAAGACATATACACTTCCATCGACATTGAGATGCAAGACCTTGCGGAAGAGGCACTGCGTCGCTGCCTCATCGAAAACAGGGCGGCGCAAGGCTGTGTCATCATGATGGACGTGGAGACGGGCTTCATTGAGGTTATGGCTTCGCTGAGATACAATGGTAAACACAACAGATACGAGGAATCCTACAATTTCGCCATCGCCGAAAACGTGGAGCCTGGCTCAACATTCAAGGCGATAACGATGACGGCTCTGCTCGAAAACAACCCTGATTTCAACATCAACAGGGTGCTGGACATCGGCACGAGCGGAACCATGCATTTCGCCAACCGAGTGATGACCGACTCACACATCATCGCAAACGGCAAGCCGACAGTGAAACAGGCTTTCTGGGAGTCGTCGAACATCGCATTCGGATACCTTACGACAGAGGCCTTCTCCAATAACCCGCAGAGGTTCATTGATTTAATAAAAAAGACTAAAATCACTGAGCCGCTCAACCTCGACCTTAAAGGCGAAGGCAAACCGTATATCAAAAACACCGACAGCAAATATTGGTCGAAGGTGTCGTTGCCATGGATGTCAATAGGTTATGAGCTGACAGTGACACCGATAACACTGCTTACGTATTACAATGCCATTGCTAACAACGGCAGGATGATGAAGCCGCAGTTTGTCCGTGAGATACGACATGGCAATGAGGTGGTGCGCAGGTTTGAGCCGGTGGTGATCAACGAGAGCATCGCATCGGAGAAGACGATAAAGACGTTGCAGACATTGCTTCGCGGCGTCGTGGAGAACGGCACGGCCAAGATGCTGAACAAATGCTCGTTTCCTGTCGCAGGAAAGACCGGGACTGCTCAGATTTCGGATGGAAGGGCTGGCTACAACAAGAAAAACTACACCGCCTCATTCGTCGGGTATTTCCCGGCTGATGCGCCGAAATACACCTGCATAGTGGTCATCAGCAACCCCATGGCCGGCAGATATTACGGGGCTTCAGTGTCGGCACCGGTCTTCAAGGAGATAGCCGAAAAAGTCTATGCGACCGAACTCGGCATCACCGATGAGACGGAGAGATTCCCTGCAAACTGCGACAAATACACGAAGTCGTCGCTCGCATATTACGATGATGTCAACGAGTATTGCAAGATGGCTGGAGTGAGAATGGTTGACAGTGAGCTTGGCTCCGAATGGGTCAAGGTCAAACCGTCGAACAACGGCGGCGTGACCATCGTAAATGTTGATGCGAACTTCGACCTCGTCCCCGACCTGACGGGGATGAACGTGATGGACGCGGTCTGCGTCATCGAGAAAAATGGCTGGAAAGCGTCTTTCTCAGGTTGCGGCGTCGTTGAGAAACAGTCGGTTAAGGCTGGCGAGAAATTGGAAAAAGGTAAAACTATAACAATCATTTTAAAATGAGATTAAACGAAATATTAAGAAACTGCAAAGTCGTGAAGACGGTAGGGGAGGGCAACCCCGAGGTGTCGTCACTTGCATTCGACTCAAGGAAATGCGTGAAAGACAGCGTGTTTTTTGCAATCCGCGGAACACAGGCCGATGGTCATGACTATATCGCGAAAGCAATGGAGAACGGCGCGAAAACAATTGTGTGTGAACAGCTTCCAGAAAGTCTTGACGGCACGGCAACGTACGTCGTGGTTGAAAACAGCGCAAAGACTCTCGGTCTTGCCGCTTCTGAATATTTCGGGAACCCATCATCGAAGCTGCGTCTGGTCGGTGTCACCGGCACGAACGGAAAGACGACCATCGCGACCCTGCTTTACAGGCTCTTCATCGAGGCTGGCTACGTCTGCGGACTGCTCTCGACAATAGAGAATATCATCGACAGGAAAGTCGTGCCTTCGACGCACACCACCGGCGACCAGCTGGAACTCAATGAGCTGCTGGGTAAGATGGTCGATGCCGGCTGTGAATACGCTTTCATGGAGGTCAGCTCGCATTCCGTTGACCAGGACAGAATAGCAGGCCTCACCTTTGCCGGCGGCATCTTCACAAACCTCACACACGACCATCTCGACTATCATAAGACCGTGGCAGCTTACCGTGATGCGAAGAAGAAGTTTTTCGACAACCTTCCGGAAACGGCGTTCGCACTCACGAACCTCGATGACAGGAACGGAATGGTGATGCTTCAGAACACCAAGGCGGCGAAGAAGACATACTCGCTGCTTCACGACGCTGACTTCAAAGGCATTGTGCTTGAGAGCTGTTTCGATGGCATGAAGCTGAAAATCAACAATAAAGAGCTTTTTACCTTGCTCGTCGGCAGATTCAACGCCTCGAACATACTCGCCATTTACGGCGCGGCGTATCTCCTCGGGATGAAGGAAGAAGAGCTGCTTTGCGGCGTGAGCAGGCTGCACAGCGCAGCAGGACGTTTCCAGATGGTCTATTCCGGCTCTGGCATCATCGGCATCGTTGACTACGCGCACACACCCGATGCCCTGAAGAACGTGCTTGACACCATCAATGAGATCCGTACACACAACGAGACGCTTATAACTGTCGCAGGCGCCGGCGGAAACCGTGACGCGGCAAAACGCCCCGAGATGGCCGAGGCAGCAGCGACGCGCTCCGACAGGCTTGTCCTGACAAGCGACAACCCGCGCTTCGAGGAGCCTGAGGAGATCATCGCACAGATGAAAGCCGGCGTCAGCGGCGCATATTACAACAGGGTGCTGTGCATCACCGACAGACGCGAGGCTATCAGGACAGCGGTGGCTCTCGCCAAGAAAGGCGACATAATACTCGTCGCCGGCAAGGGGCACGAAGACTATCAGGATGTAAAAGGCGTGAAACACCATTTTGACGATAGAGAAGAACTTGAAAAAGCATTCAATGAAAAATAAGGAGGAAGAAAGATGTTGTACTATCTCTTTGATTTTCTGAACAGAAGATTCAACCTGCCGGGCGCAGGGATGTTCAATTACGTGACATTCCGCGCCATCCTCGCAATCATCATCGCACTTGTGGTGTCGATATGGCTCGGCAAGGCTTTCATAAAATACATGAAACGTCATGACATCTCCGAGACGCAGCGTGACGCAAAACTCGACCCGTTCAATGTGAATAAAAAAGGCGTTCCGACAATGGGTGGCATTGTAATCATCGTCTCAATGGTCATCCCATGTCTTCTCATCGGCAAACTGCATAACGTTTATATGATTCTGATGCTCGTCACGACGCTGCTCCTCGGCGGAATAGGCTTCGCCGATGATTACATCAAGACAGTCAGGAAAAATAAGGAAGGCATCAAGGGCTGGTACAAAATCGCCGGACAGGTGGCACTCGGCCTTGTTGTCGGACTGACATTGAGATTCAGTCCTCAGGCGGTTATGAATGAGAGGGTTGAGACGAAGATAGAAGACAATAAGGAAATCGTTGTCAAGACACCCGATGTGAAATCGACAAGGACAACAATACCGTTTTTCAAGCATAACAACCTGAACTACGCCGACATCTTCAACTTTTTGGGAGAGCCGTATAAATACTACGCCGGCTGGATCTTCTTCGTGATACTCACGGTGTTTGTCGTCGCGGCGGTCTCCAACGGCTCCAACCTCAACGACGGCATGGACGGCATGGCGGCGGGTAACTCTGCCATAATCGGGCTTGGACTCGGCATACTCGCATATCTTTCGAGTAATGCGATGCTCTCCGGATATTTGGATATCATGTATATCCCCGGCAGTGAGGAGGTCGTGATTTTCCTGGCGTCGTTTGTCGGCGCTCTGATTGGCTTCCTGTGGTACAACTCGTTCCCGGCGCAGGTCTTCATGGGCGACACCGGAAGCCTGACAATCGGCGGCATCATCGCCGTGTCGGCCGTGATATTGCACAAGGAGCTTCTCCTTCCGGTGATGTGCGGCATCTTCCTCATCGAGAGCGTCTCCGTGATAGGACAGCGTCTCTATTACGTCACCGGAAAACGCAAAGGTGTGCACCGCCGCATCTGGAAACGCACCCCGATACATGACCATTTCCGCACTTCAATGGAACAGGTCCTGAATCTTGACCCTGCCAGCACCGTGATATACAAGGGTAAGGGCGACCTTCTCCATGAGATGAAAATCACGGTGAGGTTCTGGATCGTCACGATCATACTCGTGGCCGTCGCAATACTTACATTAAAAATCAGATAACAATAAGGAAAACATAAAATGACTTTAGAACAGCTTGCAACACAGGGAAGAAGAACCGAGACTCTGACAATGGCGGCGACCATAGGTGAGAGCATCAGTAGAGCGCGGAAAAGCAGCCTGAGGAATTATTTCATCGACTGCGAACGTGTCAAACACAGGAACGAGGTCGTCGAATATAAAAACGGCATGAGTTATATCGATGATTCCGGCGCAAGAAGCATCTCGGCGACGTATTTCACTTTGAGTGAGACCTCGGCTCCGACAGTCTGGATCACCGTGGGCGGCAAAGGTGATTACGAGGAGCTGATACCCGTTGTGCGTCAATGCGTGGTGTCGGTGATTTGTGTCGGCGAATGCACTGACAGCGTTGTCAGGACATTCAGCGGCGTGGTGCGCGGAAGCGTGAAGACAGCCGCCGACATGAAAGAGGCGGTGACACTGGCTGAGAGAATCGCCGTGCCGGGCAGTAATATACTGTTCTCGCCGGCAAACAGTTCGCAGGACAAGAACATCGCCCGTCTCGCTTCGGATTTTGTGAAAATAACAAAAAAATAACGTTACAAACAGTATAGATTATGGAGAAAATCAAGAAAATAGTTCAAGGCGACAAGGTTATCTGGACAATGGTGGTCTTGCTCGTGCTGATCTCGATGCTGGCTGTTTATAGCGCATCGGAGTCGTATGCCAACAACAGGTTTCATGGAAGCAATGCTTTCGTGCTGCTGAAACATTCGGCGCTGCTTCTGTTCGGATTTCTGGCAATGGTAGGCGCGTCGTGTGTCCAGTACCGTAGGTATGCGAAGATTTTACCAGTGCTGTTCTGGGTGTCATTGCCGCTCCTGCTGCTGACGATAGTCATGGGACGCAACATCAACAGTGCATCGCGCGTCATCGGGATAGGCTTCATCTCTTTTCAGACCAGCGACTTGGCGAAGATCACGCTTGTCGGGTATCTTGCCATGGTCCTGACCAAAGAGAGAGACAAGATGGCCTCTCTGAAATATCTGATAATGAGGGTCATCATTCCGATTCTGGCAGCTGTTGGCCTGATCTTCCCTGAGAACTTCTCCACGGCAGCGCTGCTTTTTGCCGTCTGCCTCGTCATGATGTTCATCGGAAGAGTGAAGATGAAATATCTCCTCGGATTCGTCGGGACAATCGTATTGGTCGGCGGTCTTGCCGTTTTCATCATGTACGAAATAGGAGAAGCCAATCCGGAATCGACAAACCGCGCTTCGACATGGGTACACAGGATACAGAGGTTCATGGCTGATGATGAAGATGTTGACAGCGACGCCAACTTCCAGGTGATGCAGTCAAAGGTCGCCATCGCGGGCGGCGGAGTGTTCGGGAAGTCGCCCGGGAAAAGCACGCAGCGTAACGTCCTCCCTCATCCTTATTCCGATTTCATCTATGCGATAATACTTGAGGAATACGGGCTTGCCGGTGGCATATCGGTGCTGCTTATCTATATGATAATTCTGTATCGTGCCACGAGAATAGTGATACGTGCGCCGCAGTTCGGGGCGTTGCTTTCATTCGGACTGGCGTTCAGCCTTGTGATGCAGGCGATGGTGAACATGGGTGTGGCGGTCGGGCTTCTGCCTGTGACAGGTCAGCCGCTTCCTTTCGTGAGCATGGGCGGCACGTCGTTGCTGTTCACCGGCGCCTCTATTGGAATAATCATTAGTGTGACAAAAGATTTAGATAAGAATGAAGAAAGAACAGCAGAACTTGAAGCAGCCGAGGCTGATAGTTAGCGGCGGCGGCACCGGAGGGCATATATTCCCTGCCATAGCGATAGCGGACGCATTCAAGAGACGCCATCCTGACACCGAGATACTTTTCGTCGGCGCCAAGGGCAGGATGGAGATGGAGCGCGTGCCGAAAGCGGGATATCCCATCGAAGGCCTGTGGATCAGCGGGTTTAAACGTGAGCTGTCGCTCGACAACCTCAGCTTCCCGTTCAAACTTGTCAGCAGCCTGTGCAAGGCACGCAGGATATTGAAGAGGTTCAAGCCCGATGCCGTGGTGGGTGTCGGCGGGTTCGCCAGCGGACCTATTATGCGCAAGGCGACGTCGCTCGGCATCCCTGTCATCATCCAGGAACAGAACTCGTTCCCGGGCGTGACGAACAAGATCGTGGCACCGAAGGCCGCTAAGATATGCGTCGCTTACGAAAACATGGACAGATGGTTTCCGAAAGATAAGATCGTCTTAACGGGTAACCCGCTGAGAAACAATATCATTTCGTCAGATGGCAATAAATCTGATGCCGTGAAGTCGTTTGGCCTCAACCCTGAGAGACCCGTCATACTGCTCGTCGGCGGAAGCCAGGGCGCACTCGGCATCAACAAAGGCATCTCCGCCAAACTGCAGATGTTCAAGGACAACGACTTCCAGATGATCTGGCAGACCGGTAAGTTCTACATCGAGCAGGCGATACGTGAGGTCGAAGCTCTCGACATCGCCGACAGGGTGAAGCCGACGGTCTTCATCGAGAGGATGGACATGGCATACGCCGCGGCGGATGTGGTGATCTCACGCGCCGGCGCCATGTCGATTTCGGAACTGTCACTCGTCAGGAAACCTGTGGTTTTCGTGCCGCTTCCGACAGCTGCCGAAGACCATCAGACCAAAAACGCACAGAGCCTCGTCAATGAAAATGCAGCCGTCATGGTGAGAAATTCCGAGACGGAAGAGAAACTGCTGCCTGTCGTGTTTAATTTGTTGAAAGACAATGGAAAAATGTTTGCAATGTCAGAAAATATTGCTAAATTTGCGAGGCCAAATGCGGCGGAAGATATTGTCGATGAGATTGATAAAATATTGATGCTTAAATAGTTATAAAATCATTAAACGAAGCAGGTGATGAATAACGTCAAAACAGTGTATTTTTTGGGAATCGGCGGCATCGGAATGAGTGCCTTGGCGCGTTATTTCAAGGCGCAAGGATGTCGTGTCGCCGGCTATGACCGTACCTGCTCGCCTTTGACTCAAAAGCTTGAAAATGAAGGTATTGATATTCACTATCAAGATGATCCCTCGCTCATTCCAGCGGATTTGGAGTTCGTCGTGATGACACCGGCGATACCGTCCGACTTGCATGAACTTGGTGTTTTGAGAGATAGAGGAGCGAAGATTGTCAAGAGAGCCGAAGTGCTTGGAATGCTGTCACGCGAGAGGAAGACACTCGCTGTAGCCGGCACACATGGCAAGACGACTACGACAGCTTTGGTGACACATATCCTGATGACTGCCGGAAAGAGACTCTCGGCTTTCATCGGAGGAATTTCACGAAACATTGAGAGCAATGTCGTCATCGGCGACACCGACGACCAACTCGTTGTCATGGAGGCTGATGAGTTCGACCATTCATTCCTGCAACTCTCACCATTCGCCAGCGTCGTGACATCCATAGACGCCGACCACCTTGACATATATGGTGATTATCAACATCTTGTTGATGGTTTTAATGAGTTTGTCAACAAAACAGCTGACGATGGAGTGGTGATTTATCACGAGAATCTCCCGATTCAGACGTTGAGAAATCATGTCACATACGGTTTGGAAAACGCTGATGTCGTTGCCTCCGACATAAAGATCGTCAACGGCTTGACCGAGTTTGAGGTTCATTTCAGCGGCAACGTCTCCGGCCTCATCGGTGATGACTTGAACGGACTGCGTGTGGCGATGCCGCTTTATGGCGACCACAACGTTGAGAACGCCCTCGCCTCGGTGATTCTCTGTTCTTTCGCCGGCGTTGACGCAGAGACAATCAAGGCGGCGTTGATGACATTCAAGGGCGTGCAGCGCCGTTTCGACATCAGGGTGCGTGGCGTCAGAAATGTTTACATCGACGACTACGCCCATCATCCGGAAGAGATAAAGGCCGCGTTGCTTGCCGCACGTAAGGTTTTCGGTGACAAAGAGTTGACAGTCGTGTTCCAGCCTCATCTCTTCACCAGAACGCGCGACTTCATGGACGGATTCGCACAGAGCCTCTCGCTGGCCGACCGTGTGGTGCTCCTCGACATATATCCGGCTCGCGAACTGCCTGTTGAAGGCGTGACATCATCAGCACTGCTTGCCAAGATAACCGCTGACAAGAAGATGCTGTGTACGAAAGAAAATCTTGTGGATGTAATCGAAGATATTGAGCCTGAGCTGCTTATGACAATGGGCGCAGGCGATATTGACCGCTTTGTCCCGAAATTTGAACAGTTATTTACCAGATTAAACGAAAGAATGATATGAAAAAAATCCTGAAAATATTAGTCTGGATTCTGACCGTCGGCGCAATAGTGACCGGTTGGGTTTTCACGCACAAAGGACATGTCGAACATCCGCTCAACGGCATCGTCGTGAATCTCCATCGTGACGTTGAAGACGGTTTCATCAATTATGATGCTGTCATAAAGACCGTTGCGAAAATCTGTGACACAACGAAAAACCGCGAGGTGACGATGATACCCGTTGACTCGGTGAGAAGCTACCTCAATTCCATCCCGTGGGCAGTCGCAAGCGAGGCGAACATCTCACTTGATGAGACGTTGATAGTGGAACTTGTTGAATGTCAGCCTGTAATGCGAATATATAACAATCACGGGAAGTCGGTGTATCTTGACGCTGAAGGCAGGGTGTTCCCGATATGCGGGAGGTACACGCCTCATGTCTTAATCGGCAGCGGTTATCTTGATTTCCCTGTAACGGAAACAGCCTCAAGCATTTATGACGAGAAATATAAAGACACGTGTCTGCCGCAGATGTTCGGCGTGATGATGGAGGTTCTGAAAAATTCATATACCAGATGTTGCGTCAAGCAGGTGTATCTTGCTAAGAACAGATGGTATGAGTTGTCGATGAATAATGTTGACCCTGAGGTTGTTCTCGGTGACGGCGAAAATGTCGGTGAGAAACTGACGAATCTTGGGTGTTTCTTTGAGCAGATGCAGGGTAATCCCGACTTGAAGGAATACAAAAAAATAAATTTTAACTTTGATAATCAAGTTGTTTGCACAAAAAATAATAAAAAATGAGTAATCCTGGGTACATCGTAGGCCTTGACATTGGCACTACAAAAATCGCCTGTTTTGTGGGTGAGAAAGTTGAAAATGGAAAAATCGCCATTCGCGGATATGGCAAGACTGAATCAACCGGCGTGAAACGCGGCATGGTTTTCAACATTGACGAGACTGTTGACGCTATCCGTCGCGCTGTTGACATGGCGTCTGAACAGTCGAATGTTGATATTCGCACTGTCAACGTCGGCATCGCGGGTCATCACATCAAGAGTCTGAGGCATCGCGGCGTGTTGATGAGGGAGAACTGCGATGTCGAGATTTCGGAGGCTGAGATTGAGAAGCTGCGTCAGGATGTTTTCAAGCTTGGAATGACACCTGGTGAGGAGATTATCGATGTCATCCCGCAGGAGTATATCATTGATGACGAGCCTGGCATCCGTCATCCGAAAGGTATGCTGGGAAGCAAGCTGGAGGCTAATTTCCATGTCATCATAGGTCAGGTGACCTCCGCGAGAAACATCATCACATGCATCAAACGCGCGGGGCTTGAGATGGATGAGATGATACTCGAGCCTATAGCGTCGTCGTCGGCCGTCCTTGACGAAGAGGAGAAGGAGGCAGGCGTGGCGCTCGTTGACATCGGCGGCGGCACCACAGACATCGCGGTGTTTTACGACAGCGTCATAGCGCACACCGCTGTCATCCCGTTCGGAGGCAATGTCATCACCGAAGACATCCGTCAGGGTTGTTCCATCATCAAGAAACACGCGGAGGAGATCAAGGTGAAGTTCGGCTCGGCGGTGGCGGGTGAGAACCGTGACGACGAAGTCGTGTCAATCCCCGGCACACGCGGCAGAGAGTCGAAGGAGATTTCATTCAAGACCTTGGCAAACATCATACAGGCACGTCTTGATGAGATCTTTGAGCTTGTGAATGCTGAGATTCAGAGAGTTAACAGCGAACATAAGCTCATCGCCGGCGTTGTCCTTACAGGAGGCGGAGCCATGATGAAGCATATACAGCAACTTGCTGCGTTCAGGACCGGCCTCGATGTCAGAATTGGCTACCCGAACGAATATCTTGCAAACGACAACTCGGAGGAACTCGCCAGCCCGATGTATTCAACAGGCGTCGGTCTTGTCATTGAGGGCTTCAAACGCTATGAGGCATTGAAACGTAAAAAAGGCGGCGCCATGAATAACAATGGTATTATAATAAAGACACCAGAACCTGTCGAAGAAATTACCGATGATGAGCAAGATCGGGCGATAACTGGTTTCTTCAGCCGACTCGGGACGAAGATAATCACTCGCGCGACCAAATATTTTAATGGTGACGACATTGACAAATAATTGAAAAACAACGAAATATGACCGATATAGTAAGATTTGAGTCTTCAGAAGACAAGGTTAACATCATCAAGGTGATGGGTGTCGGCGGAGGCGGCAGCAACGCTGTTACGCACATGTATGAGACCGGCATCACGGGCGTGGATTTCGTCATCTGCAATACTGATGACCAGGCCTTGCAAAGAAGCCCTGTTGAGAATAAGTTGCACCTCGGCGACCAGATGCTCGGTGCAGGCAACGTCCCGGCTGCAGGCCGCAAGGCGGCTGAAGACACGGAGGACAGGATACGTGAGTCGCTCGGTGCGGACACGAAGATGCTGTTCATCACCGCCGGTATGGGCGGCGGCACCGGCACCGGCGCAGCTCCTGTCGTGGCGAAGATAGCACGCGAACTCGGCATACTGACAGTCGGCATCGTCACACTGCCGTTCAGCTTCGAGGGCAAACGCCGTCAGCAACAGGCAAGAGACGGCATCACGGAACTCAGGAAGAACATCGATGCACTGCTTGTCATCAGCAACGACAAACTTCGTGAGGAGTACGGCGACATGAAACTCACCGATGCCTTCAAGAGAGCCGACGACGTGCTGAACATCGCGGCGAAAGGCATCGCGGAAATCATCACGGTGACAGGGTACGTCAATGTCGATTTCAAGGATGTCGATAACATCATGCGTGACAGCGGCAAGGCTATCATGGGGTCTGGCTACGCCGACGGTAAAGACAGAGCCTTGCATGCGGTGGAGGAAGCCGTGCATTCGCCTCTGCTCGATGACTCCGACATCACCGGCGCAAAGAATATCCTTGCGTATATCACCTCCGGTGAAGAAGAAGTCACCCTCGACGAGGTTACTGAAATCATTGAATACGTGCAGGATGCGACCGGCAAGGTCTCGGAGGTCATCTGGGGCAACGGCGAAGACATGGCTCTCGGCAAAGGCATCCGCGTCACGCTCATCGCAACGGGTTTTGCTGTTGAAGAGACGCTTGAGCCTGTGAAACATACAGTGGAGTTTGAACTTCCAAAAAACACGCTGAAGGGCGAACCGAAAACGGAAACGGAAACACATGAAGAGCCAGCCGTTGAACCAAAAGAAGATGAGATCCGTGTAGTCATAAAACCTGCGGAAACAGAGCCGGAAAAGACTGTCGAGCCGCCGGTCAAGGATGTTGCCATGGAAGAAGAGAAGTCGGCGAAGAAGATGCACAGCCTTTATGACGATGATGAACAGGAAGACGTCGGCGTGAACGTCAGCGAGAGAAGCATTGATGTCAGACCGGATACGACATACGGCAAGGCCCAGCAGACAGCCACACCTTCCGTAAAGGTGTATGACAACCCGTTCAGAAGAAATGATGACGATGACGTTGATGTGCCGGCTTTCAGGGACATGAGCTCTGCGGAGACAATCACTGTGAGAAAAATCGAGGTCAAGCCGGTGCAGACACGTCAGTACACCGAGAAGGAGGAGCTGCGCCGCGCACGTCTCGCCAGTCTTACGATGAACATCAAGACGCAGCAAGGCATTGAGAATATGGAGAATGTGCCGGCATACGCACGTCTCGGCGTTGACATCGACGCGAAGACAGAGGGACTGTCACACACGACGGTGAAGAAAGACTTGGGCCTCAGCGAAGATAATACATATATTAACGTTGATGTTGACTGATTATCAGATGAAAAGACTTGCAATATTCGTTTCCGGCGGCGGCACAAACCTTCAGCAGATAGCCGATTATTTCGCCCCGAATCCAGACGTGAAGGTCGTCTGCGTCGTGAGTAACAACAAAGACGCGTACGCCAATGTCAGAGCGAAAAACCTCGGCATCCCGCTGGTGATGCTAAACTCGAAGGCGAAAGTTCATGATGCTGAGTTGCAAAGCCAATACGAGGTGGCTGAGACATTCGATTTTCAAGACAAGGCGTTCTCTGAATATCTCAAGTCACTCGGCGTTGACCTCGTCGTCCTCGCTGGTTTCCTGTGGCTCATCCCACAGCATCTTCTTGATGCTTTCCCGATGAGAATCATTAACATACATCCGGCTCTGCTGCCGAAATACGGCGGGAAAGGCTTCTATGGACATCATGTGCATGAGGCGGTCGTGGCACACCACGAGAAAGAGTCGGGTATCACAATACATTATGTGAATGAACATTACGACAGCGGCGACATCATCTTCCAGAAATCCGTGGTGGTTGAAGAAAACGACACGGCCGATGATGTGGCGGCGAAGATACACATTCTTGAAAGAGACAATTTCCCTGTGGTGATTGACAAACTGCTTGAGAAGTTATAAGGTTCGTAAAGTTAGATAAGGATGCGCTCGCTGCCGATGCCCGACATCCTGGGTTTTGCAGCGAAAAAACAAAAAATGGACTGCAACACGAAACCCAAATATCTCGAATGGCTGACCGTGATAGCGAAGTCGCGGTTGATTTTCAATACGATGGAAGAGCTTGAGACGTATCTCGGCAGCAATATATCGAGCAACGGCGTGAAACGTGCTTTCCCGACACCGCAGAAAGTCCGCTCGGCCTTCAACGACCTTTACATGCACGTCTGGAACATGTCGGATTGCAGCATCAAACTCGACAGCTTCATGAAAGACTATAAAAAGGCTTCTGATTTTTTCAAAAAGGAACTTGCCCGCCGCATTTACCCGGAGAAGATAGCTGCCGCAATACTCAGACATTTCTACTCACCGGAAGATGACGACTGCTCAAAGTCATTGCTCGGCATCATGGAAGAAATTGAAAATGAAGACATTGACATAACAATGACCGTCATGATGCTCCTGAATGCGCTCGGCGGCTACGATTCAAAAGGTGGCGACCTCACCGACTTCGGCGACCGCTACTACGCCGTCGTGAGAGTCCTCGAAGAATTCACGAAAGAATGCCCGTATTTCGAGAAGATTCCGGCACTCACCGAGGCGATGCACGAAAAAGACAAGACTCGCATCACGCTTTACAAACACGTCGAGACAATACTCAGCCTGTTCAGCTCGTACAATTCCAGCACCGACATCATGGAACTTTCGGAGACAATCAAAAAGGAACGCGTTCCTCTCAACATTGAAGGCTTCTGGAACGAATGCGGCGGACGTGCCGACCGCACCGACTTCTGGATGATAGAGGAAACCATCGACGAAGGGCTGTATTTCGCCACGAAATACAACAAACTCAGCAGCGGCAAAATAGAGAAGACGCGTTTCATGATGACGCTTTCGGCCAGCCCCGACGGACGCATCCTGATGTACATGACGCATCCGAAGTCGCCGAAGCATCTCTTCGCCGGAGTCCCATACGACGAGAGCGACCATGTATGGTACATGACGGATATGCCGGGCGACTGGAGCGACATCGGCGAAATGCGGTTTTTCAGGCGTGTGCCTTACAAGACATGGCAGCCGGAGCTTGACCTGACAAAGGTGACAGATGAAAAAACGGTCGGCATATACGAGAGTCTGCTTGAAAGCTGCGAGATCGTGAATCCTTATCAGGAGTTGGAATATCAGTTTGACCGCTGTCTGTATGCCGTGACGCGTGAGGCCCTGTACATCGAGTCGGAGAACGAAGGCAGGTTCTACAGGGTGCCGATTGGTCTCCGCGAGGTGTTTTCCGAATTCGGTCTCGGTTCAAACGTCGGGCGCATCACCATGAACGGCAAGATTTTCTTGGCTTTCGACGACATCTTGTGGTACATCCCGAAAAACAGGTTCAGGAAATACGGGATAACGGAAGTTGAGAAGGTTGAGTGAGAATAAAGTAGAAAAGGATATTAGGTCATACTAACCGTTTTGCCATTTAAAAATTCAAATTTGAATTTGGCATACAGTTTATCAATATCATCTGATTTTTCAAAATTAAAATTCTCGTAAGTTATTGAATTATAATAAAATCTGATTGCAGTCACAGTATCGCAAAGTTTGTCGTCAATCATTCTCCTGACAATTTCACGTCCTATTTGATTGTTGTTTGTCATTATCTCTTCCTTTCTAATTTTGATATGGCTTTTTTAGTCACAAAACAATATTGAAATGTCAAGTGTTTGTATTTCAAACTGTCAAGCAGTTCAAACTTATTAATTTCCCCATTTTCATACCTTAAAAACTGTGACCTTACTTGGTCGTTTGCAATCGGACCGATTATCACATCATAATCTTGATTCACGGCATTTCTGTTCCTGTCGATAAAATCGATCCATGTCTCGCTATAAGAATTAAATTCCAGTACAAGCAACTCACCATTTTTCAAGTTGTTTTCATCAAAATAAAATGTTGTCACAAAAGGTTTGCGTGTCTCAGAAGACGGTTTGGCAGCCTTATATTTTGCAAAATCGTTTGCTTGCTTGAAATTGTCACTCAAATAAAACCCACGTCCGAAGTCTTTGAAATACTGTGACTTGGATAAATCTATTGTTTCAATTAAAACGTCCGAACCGTGATATAACAACATTATATTTTCCCTCCGTTAGCTTGGCAGACTTCCCTCACATCGTTGATTGCATATTCAAAGTCGAAAGTGTGAATGACATTGTAAAATTTATTGACAAAGGCTATTCCTTTGTAACGGTCAAGATAGTTGAAAGCCTGTTTCTCGGTTAGTCCGAATTTCTTGGCGAACTCACTGACAAACAACATTATATAATTTATTTTATAAAGTTTCTGTTTCGACATTAACATAAAATTTGCGCAAAAATACATATAATTTTCGAGAAAGTGTTATAGACGGAAACAATTTTTCAACTTTTCAGAAGAGAGTTTTCAAAAATCTGTGTCAAGCACTTTTGCTGGCGGAAAGGAAAGGGGGACCCTTTCTCCCTTCTGATAAAATACAGACTTCTCTGCCACCGGTTAAAGTTGCATTTGTCTCTTGAATTTAGGCAATTGATACATGCAAATTTTCGGAAACTTTTTACAAATTCACTTGGGAACTTTTCGCCGTTTTACTTGGGAACTTTTGAAACGTTGTACCAGCCTCAAAGGGCAGATACGAAAAAAAATTTCAGCATAGAATATCTTTCGTATTTGCCAGAAAACCACTGCCGATTACTTTTCATCTTTCTTATCCTTGGAGCAGCACACAAGGCGTTGCCGAGAAACAACGAGTTATATATCAATTCCTTACGTTTTCGGTTTTTATCGAACAGCAATAATTTTTAATAAAAAGCCACTTAAATCCATGATTTACGAAATCCCCAAAAGAGGAGATCGCCACGTCAACCCTCTGTAAAAATATCAAAAGAAATTTTATCGGGCAGTAATAGCTTTTGACAAACCTCACTCCCATACGAATCAAAATCATTATCAACCATGGCTAATATATCATTCCGCTCGGCATCAATTTTTCCCATCACATACTTGTTTCGCTCATTTGCCTTTTGCCAAACCCACCATTTTAACTGCCTGAAGCTATAATTTGCAAATGCTAACCACTGAGGATAATTAATTGCTGTTGGATTTTTTGTGAAATACACCTTTCCTGCATTAATGGCCGAAGCAACAGAATGGGCTAAAAACAACATAGAAGCCAATTTCGGTGTTTTATTCCTATTAAGAGAAACCGGGATAGATTCCTTTATACTACATCCATTTTTCAGTCTTTTAATGCTCCATGACAATCTTACTATCAATTCAGTAAGCATTACAGGGATAGATGACGAACAAAATTGAATAAAGTCATAGCCTTCATAATACATCCTTTGAACAACCTCCGCAATTGTATTGTTTTCTTCTCCAATATTTCCAAATTGTAACAAATTGAACAAACCCATAAATGGTGCAGGAAGTCCCATTGGTGTTACAATATCCGATTTTAGATGTAAAAACTGCTTTGCCAATGCTTTAAAAAAATCTACCTCTTTCCTATCAGAATAACCGGCAACGACCTGAACGACAATACGACCTTTTTTATCTATCGTGGTCATTTGTCCTTTCATAATGTCAATCACACCTATCACCCAGCCAAGAATAGGATCATGCCCCAAAGATACCAATCTATGATAATAAGACGACAATCCTTCAACATCTACACTGGTATTTCTGTTATCCTGTGCATCGTATGGGGTTTTTACAAATTTCTTTTCAGCAAGTTTGGCCATTTCTTCAGGAGAAAACTTCTTTTCAAATTGTTTTCTGACATAATCCGATAATGGTCCTGCTTTTGTTCCAGTTACAGACGGTCCAGGAACACCAACTAATAAAATGTCAACAACAGCCGACAAAATCCCCGCAGCAACACAAATTAGGACATCTATTTTATCCAAATTGTGAATAGAATTGAAATCCTCATTCAATTGATTAACCGAGGCCTTATTTGCCAGCAATTCTTCTTCCGAAAATAATGGCAACAAAGAACAATTTCCATCAATCACCTTTTCGGCTTCTTTACACATATCCTCCCAACTTGGAATAGTCAAATCCCATTGAATTGGCTGTCTGGGTTGATTTTTTGCATTTTCGACCTTATCACCATAGCCAAGCGATTTCAGCAACTTCTCAGATGACGAAATTGCAACATCAAGCCTGTCCTCTTCAAAATCAATCCCCTCAAGCTGTTCTTTCTGATGGGTTAACACCTTATTCAATTCGAGCTCATTCTCAGTGTACTCATAATCTTTCATGCTGCTTTTCCTAAATCTTGCCGTAAGTCTTCTATTGCCTTTTGAAGAAGAATATTCAGCCTTTCCAAATAATCTACTCTATCTTTACTCATTTGGGCTTTATTCTTCAATTCATTTATAATTGCCTGCTGCTTTTGAAGTGCAGCAGAATAAAGGCGTTCCTTTTCTTGCTTCAACTTTTCCTCATGCCTGTGATGTACCAAAACATAACCACCAACACCAAGAATAACAACAGGAGCAGCCAAAACAGCTATCCCAGCTACCATTCCGCCGCCAACAATACCGCCAGCAGCAGCCAAACCGGATGTAATACCAGCAGCACTAAGACCGGTTACACTACCAGCATAATACAATGCTGCAAATCCAATTCCTCCACCGACAGCGGCACCACCAGCAGCACCTAAAGCATCGGGAATTGTGCTGTCCTTTACCGTTCGCTTCGGGTCTTTCAAGGCCTCAGAAGCATCATTAACAACATTTTGAACTGACTTTAAAGAATCCAAACTCCTAAAATTACATTCTTTACTCATATTCTTAATATCAATTAATTAGTCAATCCTTAACAACTACTTTTTCTACATTTTGTTACTTTTTCAAAGTGGCAAAAATAGCAATAAATTCTTTTGTTCATACTTTTTATTTGATTTAATTTTTCCAAAAAAAATGGAATAAACACCGCAAAATTAACACTCACTGAAATATTGTGAAAACATTTCCCGCCACTTTTTTCATGAAAAATTTGATTTTGTCTGTGTCCTGTCTTATAATACAAAACAGAGACAAAAAAGCATACAAAAGCATCCTTGAACAGCCTCAAAAGATTTTTTTACAAATCGTGGGATTTATCGAAGTCGGCTTTAGAAGCTGTTTTGATTTATTCGATAGGGATTTGCATTA
>JAKSNA010000044.1 GCA_024400295.1 Bacteroidales bacterium
ATCTGCTCGAAAATATAATGCAAATCCCTATCGAACAAATCAAAACAGCTTCTTAGTCTTTGTAACTTGATGTGAGGTTTGTCGTTGTTGCAGAGTGACACAGCGCGGTCAACCTAAATCAGGAAATGACACAATGCGGTTTACATCAATATCTTTTTCAAACAACGTCTTATAGACAGGTTGTTTCTCAAAATTTATCTCGACAAAAACATCAAAATGCCCGCCAATTCGCAATATATTTAAGACGTAATAATTTCCGGCTGCAAAATTAGGAAAAAAATTTTCCAAACAAATAATTTGTCATTTTTTGACAAAATCCAAACATAAAATATCACTTATGATGAATCACATTGATCTTATCAGCCGAGACCTTATCGCCGTCAAACGTAACGCCTTCATCTTCAAGGAGGCGGCGTTTCTTTGCTATGAGTTCACCGTCGCGATGACCTGCGAATCCGCAGAGACTTCCGTCGGCGGCCACGACACGGTGGCACGGCACTTCTGGCGCGAACGGGTTACGCCGCAACGCCTGTCCGACAGCCTGCGCCGACCTGCAGCCGATGCGCCGCGCCAGCTCGCCGTAGGTCACCACGCTGCCGCGAGGGATGAGGCGCGTGGCATCATATACTTTTTGCTGGAAGTCGGTTATTTTCATGATTCAAAAATTTTAACGATTGTCTCGTCGCTGTGCGTCTCACAACCACTAATTTCACGAATGTTTCTCAACACTAATTTCACGAATGTTTCTCAACACTAATTTCACGAATGTTTCCTCCGTGGGTTTTCCGCCGTGGAGACGCATTGTAATGCGTCTCTACAATCTGACAACCTTGGTTTGACAATTCCTCGGACTACTAACCGTAGAGACAGGGCATGCCCCGTCTCTACAGCCGAAAAATTTTCTCCTGCTGCGGCTTGGCCGCCTGACATCGGCTTGGCAGCCCGCCTGCGGGCAGACTCCGTCGCCACGGCCACCACACCGCAGCATAACGAGGTCTCTTCTTCCTTGACAAGGCAGGTTGAATCCCAAGAACTACCGGGCAGCACGCACCGGGCGCACCGAGAACCCATAGTACCGACTGCTGCTGTCCCGCGGATTCACATCGCCCGAATTGAAGCTAACGTCGTACGCGAAGCTGGAATCGGACGAGTAGAGCGAACTCGACCAATAGAGGCCGCGAGAGCCAGCTTCGTAGAGGTACGTGCCATCGCAGAGGCCGGCAGCCGGGAGAAAGATGCTCTTGCCGTTGGATCCTGTGACATGGTAGCCTTTCCTTCCGCACTGCGTCGTCCATGTCCATGTGCATCTGTCATACAGCTCTCTCCACTCTTCAGTTGTCGGCATGCACCAGTCACCGCCCCAGTTTGCGCGGGCCGCGTTGTCTGTCAGTTCGAGTGTTGTTCTGTTGTCAACTGCGCCTTCACTTGAACTTATGCGGTATTTGGTGAGGTTGTCACAACTGCCATTGCACCACTTGTAGGCACTCCAACTGTACGTGCTCTTTGTTGCGGTCTCGCCCCATGCGTAATAGTTGCCGTAGTCTTCTGGTCTGCTCGCGCCAACATTGCACGTGGCCCACAGCGTCCCGCTTGGAAGGCCGAGGTCAACATACTCGTGGCCGTTGATAGTTCCACTTGGCTTGCATGACTCTTTCGCCTTCCGTTCGTTCTCAGCCGCTATCTGACGCTGTCGCTCGGTTTCCTGCGCCTTCGCAGTGCTGTCGGCGACATGCTTGTCTATCTTGTTTTTTGCAAGCTCGGCGTTCAGTCCTTCCGGGTATCTGTTCAGGTATGAACGATAGTCCGTCACATCCTTGCAGTCCCGGAAAAACGCGTTGTCGGCCGCCGCTTGCTGCTCAGCGGCGATGCGCTGCTGCTCCTTCTGTTGCTCTGCGACGATGCGTTCCCTTTCTCTTTTTCTCTCAATTCCGCTTTTCACCCCGAAAACCACGCCACCGAAGATCAGGCTGCCGAGCAAAATCCACAGCCACAATAATGGTTTTGGTTGCGCTTCTGGCTGCGGTTCTGGTGCAGACTGCAGTTGATTGTTAAGTGTTTTACCCAAAAGTTGGCAAACATTGGTATAGAGTGTGCCGAAATGCTCCTGAGGATTGGGGAAGGCATCTATCCAGTTGAGGTTCTTCAAATAGTATTTTTTCGCACCCGAAAAATGATCATCCGAAATGCGATACGTCAAAATAGTCTTATTATCTTCCGCCGCAAGTTCCATTTCACGGTCCACCTGCTCGGAACGATTGAAGTTTTGTGAGAACACCACAACCATCATCGCTGAATCATCAATGCCGTCTGCGATGGCGGCGGCCCACACCTTGCCCTTTGGAATGTCACGGTAAGCCACGAAACACCTCAATCCGTAACGCTCAAGATAGCCGCAGATACCCTCCACTACTTTCTGATCCTTGCTCGAATAACTGATAAATACATCGTATTTCATTTCCATATTTCTCAATTTTTAATTATGTCAATAATTCCTTTTGTCATGCCGAAGTCATACCTGTTGACGTTTTTGCCATTCTTGTCATCCCTCAAGTCGGCAAACGGTCGGATGTCGTAATGCGCCTTCAGCCTGTTCTTGTAGTCTTTCTTCAGCGAGCCGCCCTCGGCTATCGACTTTTCTATTTCATCAGACTCCTTTTCCGTCACTGGACGGTAACCCATAAGCAGCCTCTCTACATTCCAGCGGTTGTGCTCAACCTCCGCGAGAGGCCCGATTTCCTCCTCTGTTAAACTTCTGCATATCAACGACTTGTAATCAACTCCGACACTACGCAGCTTCGTCGGGATAGTCATCGCATTGTAGATGTTCGACCATTTGTCGGAAACCGAACAACCATTCCATTCACCATCAACGACATCGTCGGGATAAAGCGAAGGTGCTCCGCCTAAATCATCGAAAACGCAATAGAGATAGTTAATGCGCTTGGCCCATCTTGTCAACGTCTCATCAAGCTCGCAGCCGTCGTTCAACATGCCGAACGGATACACGTTCCTGTATTTCCGGTATTTCGCGTTTCCTTTCTTTATGATGTTGAGCAACTCCGCCGAAGTGTTCTGACGCACCAGAACCACGACTTCGTCTTTCTCTTTCCTGCCATCGACAGACAGCCCTTTATCATAAACAGCATCAGGCAGATACAATCCTGCGGCGAGACTCTTGGCGGTATCGTCCATGCACGAGGCGATGGTGAGAATCTCCCTGTCGTTATTCGCGCATTCCTCGATATAACCCCTTATCCATTCGTTGCCGATATTTCCTTTGAAAAACTCAAACATAACATCAAGGAAATCATTGTTCGGATTTGAACGCACTTCATGATTCTTATACCGATATTTATAACGACAGTTTTCGAAAAACCTGTTGTTGGCGCCGACCAAAAACTTCATCTCTGCATCGGCGTTTTCGTCGATGAATGTGATCTTCGTCTTCCTCCTCTTTGTGATGAAATTCGGGAAATGGCAGATGTGCGCCGCCTCCATGCCGAGCATGACTCCCATCTGTGTCATCCCGACGATGATGAGATGTACATATTTGTCGGAATCCTTGTCAATTCCGTCACGGTCGAGACTCGGATAATTTATGCCGTTGACTTTGCTTTCGCAGTTCACGAAGAGCTTGCGTGCCCATGTCTCATCAAAGTTAAACGGTTGGAAATCAATCTTTTTCTTCACTTCATTCATAATGTCGCTCGTCTGGAAGAGCGCGAATGTCGAGCGGTTGCGCAAGTATGTCACGCATCCGATTTTCCTGTTTTCAGGAATCTGTTTCGCGATGATTCCCAAGCTGTTGATATTCAACGTATCATGATCGATGTCATCATCTTCGCCGATAAGGTAAATGCGTTTCGCCTTTGAGACACAGATGTTTTTCAGGTCTTCGGCGGAGAGACGGTTGCCGTGGACGAGTACAATTTTATCTTGTTCCTTCACGTCAAGATCCGTGAACAGCTGCTCACGCACCGCCTCGACATCATGAGAGGTCATCAGGACAATCATCCCTTTGAATTTCTCCTTTTCGTCGCCTACGATCTGCCTTATCAGAGTCGGCACCATATCATTACAGCCCAAGATGACAGTATGGTTTCTGAAGTCATATCTCACATGACCTTTCCTGTACTTACCGACGCGCTGCTGCACGTAGTTGCCGCACATCGATATCAGCACGCCGGCGAAAGCGGCGGCACCGGCAAAGGCCGTTATCAAAAAAGCCCAATAGCGAAAGTTCTTATTCCGTTCGAAATTTATCACGGCGTCATGGTCCGGATTCGCACAGTGGCCTTCCGGCACGCATCCGTCAACGTACATGGCATTCACCTTTGAGCTGAAATTTCCGGGATCCATATAGACTTCAACGGCATCGTGTATTTTGAAATCAGTGCAGAACAATGCGAAAAGCAACGACGGAATGAAAAAGACGACCAGAATGCCAGCAAGGCACAGCAGTTGTTTCCACCATGACGACGACAGACTTTTGTCGAAATATCTTTTCAGCGGTAAGTTCATCATTTCTCAATTTTATATCCGAGTTTGACAATGAGTTTCAGTGTTGACATCGCTGTGTTGCGGTCGTATTCCTTCTCGGAATCAGGCAGCTGGCTGTAAGGCACGAGGCATGGGTGCGTCTTTGCCGCGTCGTCGCGTTTCTCGCCGTAGTGCCATCCGTCGTTGAGACGTCCGAGTGCCCACATGTCGTGGACGTTCTCCGCAAGTTTCTCTGTCAGTTCGAGAAGCACGCCGTCGAGTTCTACGTCGTCGGTGTTGATTGGGTTCGGGGTGTAGGTTGTCATAAAAGCGCAAATTAAAAACCTGCAAATATAGCAATTATTTTGGCATTAGGATAAAGTATTTTCCAGCATCCATTTCCACATAGGCATAACAATTATAGTTTTGTCGCCAACATCGACCATTTGCTCTTTATCATTGTATGTCAGGATAAATAATTTATTTCGGTCTCAAAGTCAGCCAAAATCGAAATTTCTGATTATCGGTCAATGCGAAAGCCAAAATGCGAAAAGTATGATAAACGGTTCATATAAAACTATTGCTGTCCGATAAAACTTTTTTGAGAGCAAAAAATAGACCTACACACATAATTGCGACGGCAGCAACAATGTCTTTTACGCTTTCCCGTTCCTGCAAAAATCATCAAGAAAAACCACTAACACATCAAAAATCCCATTTAACGCACAACCCACGTATAAATGTTTTATCTTTGCGGCTCGAAAATAAAAACAGATTTCACATGTCACCTTCAGAATTCATACACCCGGAAGATGCCGCAGCGTTGAGACAATTGGAGAGCATCCCCGGATTCCCGTCGTTCATCAAAAGCATTCTTGCCCTTGGATTGGAGAAACTGCAATACGGAATCAATATGGCATCGTGTGTCCGATTATCTGAAACGCAACTGCCTGAAGTTTACAAACATCTGCCTCCCATCTGCACAAAACTCGGCATCGCAGAACCTGAATTTTATTTAATGATGGATCCCATGCCCAACGCATGGACTTTCGGCGACACGAAGATATTCATCACTGTCACCAGCGGACTTCTGTCGATGATGAATGACGAAGAGTTGGATGCGGTAATCGCCCACGAATGCGGACACATTCTGTGTCGCCATGTACTGTATCATTCCGTAGCCCGCTATATCTTATCCGGCATTGATTCATTAGGCATCCTGGGAAAACTGACTATTCCCATCCAACTCGGATTCCTCTATTGGCAACGCAAGAGCGAATTATCATGCGACCGCGCCGCAGCCATTGTCACATCACCGGAAGTGGTCAGCCGGACAATGGCCAGATTATCCGCCGGACCGAGAGATTTGACAGGAAGGCTGAATCTGGAAGAATGGGCGGCGCAGGCGGAGAAATATGATGAGATTTGGAACAGCAACAGCTGGAACAAAGCCCTACAGGTCTATGCCATCGCCGGACAAAATCATCCTTTCGCGGCAGTCCGCGTCAGGGAGATTCTGAAATGGGAGAAGACCGAAGAATATCATCGTCTCAAGACAGGACTCCTGACATCCGGTTCGGAAGCGCGTTGTCCCAATTGCCGCAAAACAGTTAATGCAGACTGGGACTTCTGCCAATATTGCGGATATAGATTGAAATGATTCACAAATCATTCACCTGGCAGAAACGGCGTAGTCACCCCCACTACGTTTATCATTATTATGAACTTCAAACAATAAAGTAATATGGGAACTTTCAACACACGAAAACTGTTAAACGGAAATCCATCATTAATCCCTGCCATAGCTGCAAGACTCGAGTCTTCATTTTCAGCCGAAGGATACAACGTTGACAACCAACCATTAATAAACGGCGGCGCAGACGTATCGATTTCCAAAGGAGGCGTTTTCAAAGCCGTCCTCGGCATGCGCACCGCATTGAAGATTTCTCTCAAACCGCAGAATGGCGGCATTGTCTTTGACGCGAGCGTCGGCATTTTCGGACAGCAGGTCATCCCCACGCTAATCATGTGGTTTGTCGCATGGCCTGTTTTGGTCACTCAGATATGGGGGCTTGTCCAGCAATCAAAGTTGGACGACAAGGCACTTGCCATAGCCGAAGAGGTAATAAGCGGCAATGTCACCACTTCCTCCGCTCAGCCACGTTTCTGTTCAGGATGCGGCCACGAGCTACAGGATGAGGCCTTATTCTGCCCTAATTGCGGGAAGAGGAGATAGCAAGCCATCTCTCATTCGTCCAGCTGACCAAACTTTGTGTACGTTTTTTGCAATCTCTTCCGCCAGAATATATAGTTCTTAGGGATGAGTTATGTCTGTGGCATCAACAGGTTGCGGAGTGTAGTTGCCAAAACTCATTATCTCAGTATTCTCCGACCTCCAGATAGCCCACCAGAACCGAGGATTCAGGAACATTTTCTTTGTAAAGGACAAGTTGGGAATTTTCCATTCTCAGAAATTCCACTGTTCCTTTCTTATTTTCAGAAACGGCTGACGATAGCGACTCATAATCGGTTATTGCGACATCATTGCGCTTGACAATTATGTCGCCAACCTTATAAAGCGGATGTTCCGCATCGTCTTTAAAGGCAAATATCAATTGTCCGCCCAATTGACGTTTCCCATCGGCCACCATCTTGTAATAAAGACGGAGCGAATAGATATAGAATTCTGAATCGGGATGCAAGTCAATGTAATCATCCAATATTTTGCAGAGGTCAGCATAGACAACCGAAGGATTGATGATGATTTCTTTTGAAAGGCCCTGCTGTTGAGCCATTTTTTTGTCTTCTACACTTTGGCTGAGAACCATTGCCATGTGGATTATCTTTCCCCATTGGTAGCTGTCGGCATCGGACGACTTTAATTGGCAATTGTTTTTCAATTCTTCGTATAATTGCATAAGTTCTTTTGTCTCCTCGGCCAATTCCGCTTTCTTTTGTTTGGCAAGTTCGCGCTTCATAGCCATCTGGTTTTCCGCAATGTTTTGTTGTCCCAAATCAGCGTCATTTATTTCATATATCAGCCCCAAAGCATCGGCCATTGCTTCAAGGGAGTCCAAGCGCAGTTCCATGTCGTAGGTCTCGTTCTCGCGAAGCCTGTTGTCGCTTTCCATCTTATTAAGCAGTTCCTTTATTTTCGACAATTCGGCTTGTTGCAGCCTTTCATATTCTTCTTGTGGAAGTGCCAATGATGTAGTCGGCATGAGATTCCATGATCTGCTTAATTCGTCATGAGCCTTCCGACATCCTTTAGGCAGCTTTGTTATCTCTTGCAGATATGCATAGTACATCATGTTCGCGGAATGTTCATAGAATTGGAGATTCTGGTTGACTATTCTTGTTTCGTATGGTTGGTAGGCATGTCTGATGACAACTTGCCTCATGTTGTTCACAAGTGTATCAAAATCATCAACATAGCTTGCGACAAACAAGGGCAGTGCTTGAATGTCCTCTTTATGCGAGCCATATAAACCCAGCAAGACGGTCTGCCAATCCGACAAATTGACAACAGGGCGGATTCGGCTATGTACATCTTTGGCACTCAATTCCTTGTGATCGAGAAGAACCATCATATCGTCCTCGAGATTTGTTCTGCGGTTTTGTGACGACGCTGAGTAATAACTATTCAAGAATCCTTCCCATTCTGTCCTTAAGTCTGCTTCAATGCAACGTATTTCATGAACCAATCCCATGCCGATGGAATATTCATTTGCCACGGAGGTGCATAATGGATGGGCAATTCGCAATAGCGAAAAATAAGTTACTGCCGCCAATGCGACAATGGCAGTTGCGACACAAACAAGGGTTTTAAGCAACTTGAATCTGTGCGGCTTGCTCTTGAGATAGCCGGCAAGGCGTTGCATGGAAAGGTCGAAGGTTTCGTGATTAGACGCTGTGATTGACTGATAGTCCTTGAGCGATGTGAGTCCGTCGGGCATCTTTTCGGGCCATTCAAATCCCGAAAGCATCACGGGGACGATATTCTTCTGATGGTTCATGGCATGGATGACTTCCTTGCGTATCCAGTCTTCCTCATTGGCTGTGCCATCAGCGTTTGAACATCTTTCAAGTGCTTTGTCGGGCAGTACAACAACAAAGTCATTGCATTGTTCAATTACGAGGTAGAGCTGTTCGTTAAACTTGCCTGAGCGCAATGACTCCAAATCAAAAAACACGGAGTAGCCCATGCCTTTCAGTTTTTCGGCAATCAGGTTGGCCGACTCGAAACCACCCGTCCGGCGGTATGAAATGAAAATGTCGTATTTTGTTTTCATGTTGGTTAGATTTTTTACTCCAAATAATAGACTTACAAGTCAAAAGTCAATTACGTATTAGTATGTCTTCTACTATAGATTGATATAGCAAATACGGTATTAACCATCCGCATACAATATAATACACAAACATAGATCCTCTTTTTTTAAAAGCTTTAGATATGACAATGGTTGGATATAACAATGTTACGTTTCTGTGCAGTTGTACAGTAGTAATCAATCTTAATAAAATTCGTTTGTTTGTCGCCCCACCTTCTTCTCTTCGTTTACAACCTTCACTCTCAGCCATTTTGCCAAATCTTGTACTAATCGTTTGAGCGAATCGTTTGATTGCCCATCAATTTGCTGTTTGGTTCCGTAGTCAAAGACAAATTCATCAGTAAGCGGACTGCCATCTAAGTTGACAAATACTATTCTTTTATTCTTTGAAGATGCAAAGTTCAGTTCTCGTATCGTCCAATCTTTTTCGAAATCTACAATCTTAGAATGTGCCTTTGAATACATAAACAAAATGATTTCACACTCATTGATAGCCTTGATAATGACGTTTTTAAACTGGGAATCACTCTCAATGCCCTCAAGGTCTATCCAGCACTTTTCGCCAAGCGCGGACTCTATCTGGTCCTTAATCTTAAAGACATTGTCTTTATCTACTCGTTTATAGGATATAAAGATTCTATTCATTTTTATTCATCAATAGTTCAATCTCCCGGTCAAAGTCGGACATAAGCTCTTTGTCTTGAATTATCCGGAACTTGTCGTACTCCGTAAGTGCTTTCTCCATAGCCTGATCGTGCGTAATGCGTCCCATATCAGGAAGCATGTCACGATTGTACATATCTATGAATTTCTTCAGTTGATCATGCCAATCACGCATTGTCATAATCACATGGTCCAAAGCACGCATTTCCGCCATATCAAGAAAAGCACTGCTCATCAGATTCAGCGACTCTACTTCCTTCTCGCTCAGATAATTCTTGGCAATGGTGACATCCGACTTGACGACTCTGCCGTCAGGCGCATTCTTCCAAGTGGTGAGCCCCATGTGGGGACGCTCTGCATCTGCTCGCTCGTAGATAATCTCGGCTGCAGTCTTGTGCGAAACAGCATAGTGCATTGTGTTCTGAACCATCTTGAAGAAGGTTCGCGTCGTTTCAGAATCCTTGTCGTAGTCAGAGCTGCATTCACTGTAAATATCTGTAATCTTCTGGTAGTAACGCCGCTCCGACAGACGTATCTCGCGGATGCGCTCCAGCAAATCGTCAAAGTAGTCCGCACCGAATACATTCTTGCCCTTCAGCCGTTCATCGTCAAGCACGAAGCCTTTGGTGAGGTATTCCTTCAGCACTCTGGTAGCCCAGATTCGGAATTGTGTCGCCTCATAGCTGTTCACCCTGTAGCCGACGGCAATGACCACGTCCAGATTGTACATCAGCACTTCGCCCGACCACTTGTCCGAAGGTATTCGAAATTTTCGAATTGAGTCGGACAAATGGATTTCACCGCTTGCATTAATCTGTGAGAGATGATAATTTATAGTAGATATTGCAGTTCCGAACAGTTCCGCCATCCGCTGTTGTGAAAGCCAGAACGTGTTGGTATCGAAAATGACCTGCACCTCAGTCTTACCCTTGGCACCTTTATACAGCATGATGGTTGACTCCATCCCCTTGACAGCCACATCGTCTGTCATAGAAGCGGAGAAGTACTCCCGGGCAGCTTTGACCATACCCTTCTTCCCGTCAGCATTCATCGCCACAGCCAGACAGGCGGCACGAGAGAGCATTACGGAATTCACCAGTCTTGTAGCTCCGCTACCAAGTTCTGCCATTTCCTCTATCTCACGGAAATGTTCACTAAGCGGATAACCTTTCTGAGTCACCCACGCCTGGGCTTTTGCCATCACGCGCTCAAAGTTCCAGTACTTGCCATAACCCATAATTCGTGCAAGTTTGCGCGAATTCCACCACTCTTTGCCTTCGGCATCATGTTCGCACAATTGCGCGAAAGGGGACTGAAGAGGATGAATGCTGTCGGGCTGGTTTATTAATTCATTTTCCATAATTTACAATTCTTCAAAATGATAATGTTCAATCAAGTTACTTATTTAACACATACATTAAACTGGTTATGAGTTTCTTGCTTGAAGCCATCGGATTTCTGAAGTCAATCTGGTCAATGTCGGAGATGTCCAAACGGATGCTTTTGGCGTATGGTGCATCATCAAGCATCAGAGGGAGGATAGGCTTGTTCATATTGACGGCATAGCCTATCTCGCGGATGACATTGATGGAGGTATTGGATTTTTCAGAACTGATGAATATGACAGCTTTTGAAACATCTATTGCATCAACGATGAGTTCCTTGTAATTCGAGCTGCTGTATATGCCTTCCTTGTCAATCCAATATTCGATACCATTCTCCTTAAAAATATTGCAGAGAAAGTCCGCTGTGTCCTGATCTTTGCGAGAATAACTGATGAAGACTTTATGGGTCATACTGTCTTTGGTGGGAAGATGGTTTCCGTTCTGAACAGGAAGCACGATATCGTTGTCGGTTGTTGCAAGACCTTGTTGATATTCCACAAGAGCAGCCTTTGCCGCAAGGTTCTTAAACAGAGTGATGTAATCGGATTCAGAATAGATGTTATAGATATCATACAGGTAGAACTCCACATTCAACGATCTGTTCGTATTGGCAAGGTTCCTGGCTATGGCGATTGACATCTGCTCTATCACCTTTTGGATTGGGATACGTGCCGAACCGGCTCCTATGGCGGGAAATGCGATGGAGGTCAGTTCCATTGCCTGCATCAGCTGGAAACACTTGTCAACGGCATGCTGAAGAAGATAGTTCAACACGTCTTCTTCGGTCACCTGGCTGGCCATCATCTGCATTCTGCGTTTCTTGTCTATTGTGATGCAGTGGAACACATATTTCTGATATTCCAAGGTTCCTGCTGTCGTCGCTATCACATCGCCCAACGGCACAGGAACCATCTTCTGAGCGTCCTTGATTATCGATTCACCACCTGCTCTGAGAATTGCACGCGACACTCCACCGCCCATAGTCACATAGCAATCATCCGAACTGGCTATGATTTCAGCCTGCGATTCCAGAATGTTGCCGAACTTTACGGTGAGGGTTGATTGGTTAAAGGTATATGTTCGTTGTTCCATTGTTTTAATTTGATTAATTACTCCAAATAATACCGATGCCTTTCTTCTGGCGTCAATTCCCTGTCCTTGAATCTTTCACGGGTTATGTCGAGCATTTCTTGTAGAGGTGGAATGGCTTTCCAAATCTTAATGGTTCCGTCCCTTGATGCGGAAACGATGTGCTTCCCGTCAGGGCTGTAGGAGGCAGAACAAACATAACTCGTATGTCCTCTCAGTATGCCATTTTCATTGTCGAATATCTTTCCCAAAGCAAGAACCGATTCTGTTGTTAAAGGTCGTTCGGGCTTGTCCAAGTCAGAAGGCATGGTGTTCATTAGTAGCAGTTTTGCAAGATAGGCATCGCCGTCTTCAGCGAGCTGCAAGGCTTTTTCGGCCACAAACCTCGATTGGTTGCCCAAGGCTGTCCAGCGTTGTTCTTTTAGCCGTCTGTTTTGGAAGAGAAAGACGGCTACAATGGCAAGCACTACAACCACAATTGCGGCCATGATTCTTGCCATGCGTCTGTTCTTGGCTATTTTTTCCTTGGTCAAGGTGTCGGCGCGGCTTGCTGCCACGATAGGGCACAACACGTCGTGTGTCAGCTCGTAGTCGGTGAACCGGCCTCGCTCCAACCGAGTAAGGATATGCCTGTTAGTCAACATTTTCAAATCCTCGTCGTTGACATGCGCCTTGAGGTCGGCAACGGCCACCGAACGCCGCCGCTCGTCGGACGAAACGAGGTGCTCTTCAAGGAATTTCCTTGCCGTAATCCCAATGCCGGCCATGCCTTGCTCGTAGAAACTGCGCACGATGTCGTCGCCGGCTTCGCCGACAAGGACACTGCGTATGGCCGTGCTGCCTGTTTGAATCATCCGGTCGTAGAGGCCATACATGAGCAGCGAAAGAATGGCAGGGTCAACGCTGCTGCCGTCGCTCATCGAAACCACTTTGTCGAGAATCTGTTTGGAGACATCCTCGGCAACCAGTCCTTCGGCCGGCTCCGTGATGACATTCATGGCCTCGTCGCGGCTTAAGGCTTTCAGCAGGTAGCGGTTTTCCTTGAAAGCCGTCAAGTTGTATTCGTTGATTACATCTTCCAACCTAAACAGCGAGTCGTCCCTGAACGACATGACGAAACGGAAACGGTTTCTGAAGTCATCGTAGTCCAAATCGTCGGGCAACCTCCTTGAATCATCTACCAAAGCATAAAGCTGACGCATCAGCAGGGCTGCTTTTTCACGCTGGTCTTGGAAAATTTCTTCGTATTGGTCGAGGATGACGACAGGCGTGCATCTGTTCCCTTCAGGAGACTGGAAAGAAACTTTGCAGAAATACGACCAGATGAAACTTGGGTCGTCAGGTTCAATGGCTTTCTTTAGCGTGTTGTTTTGGGTGAAGCCGTTTTCTCTTATCTTGCTCTCAATGCACCTGACCACACATTCCGAATAGGTGAGAGTCCGTCCGTTTTCGTCAGGTGTTTTTTCTTCCTGCGAAAGACGCACATAAACAGGCAGATAGCCGCGTCGCGAAAGGAGAGGCATGACACCTGCTTTCAGGAGCGAGGTCTTGCCTATGCCTGAACGTCCGTAAAGCGATACGACGGTGTGGTCCGAAATCAGCGAATACAATTCGTTTGTCGCCTTGCGTCGGCCGCAAAACATATATCGTCCGGAGTCGTCATACGACCCAAGGCCCGGCCATGGGTTTGAAGAAATGGTGTTGTTCATTTTTGCAGCGATTTTCTTGTTATGTCAAAAAGTTCGGTGATGGGATTTTGCGAAAAGTCATAAACGGTTTTCCGTGCCGTCTTTTCCTCAAACATGCCGTGATATTCGGAATGTGTTTCATATCCATCAAGCACGATGGGTATCATTTCTGTAGATCCGTCATCGAGCCTTGGGCGGACAAGGTCCCATTCCTTCATGTAATACCGCTCCATGTTTCCGTCCTTGAGGTCATTTTTCACTTGCTTGCTCAGAATGGGGAGAAAGACCTTGGATTGGCCGATGGCATCGGCTATGCGGTCGTCGTAGGAATTGCCGCCAAACAGTTTTTTGGAGTCAATCCACACATTGAATCCTTTTTCTTTCAACTTGCTGAAAATCAAGGCTGCCATTGCCGAGTCCTCGGAAGCATAACTTACGAAGATGCCGCCAAGGTTTTTTAAATCTTCGAACTTGCCTTTGACTATATCTAATTTCGATGCCAGCATCTCGTGAAATTTAGCGGCATCGGGGAAAGTGTAAACCTTCTGTGTTTTCAGGTATTTGACGAGGCTTGCATCGGGCGAAGAAGAGTCGTTGTCGCAGTTCAGAGTCATGGCCACTTGCCCGTATTTCAAACGCGACACATCCCCTCTGAGGCAATACCAGAAAAATCGGAAATACCAGTCGCTGAACCTGCATCCGATAGCGAGCATCTCCTTACGTTTCATGAAATTCATCAGCCTGGTAGGATGTGAATTGGAGTTCATCCACATTGCGATGACCTCAATCGCATCGTTGTCGGTAACGGCGAATTTCTTTGTAACCCTGTCGGGGTCGGCCTTTCCGAAGACATAATATAAGGTGGGCGGCACGTCGAAAAACTCATCTGATGATGCGGTCTCGCTGATGTCGAAATCGGAACCTTTTTCTCCGAATATGTCGAGTACCCTAAGATTGTCGCCCCAGATTTCACGCATCACGGTTTCGAGGTATGGGTCGAAATTGACGGTCAGTACCACGCGGAAACATTTCGTCTTGAGGATTTTCCTCAATTCTTCGGAAACATCATTACTGTCAAACTTGTGATTTTTTACGGTTTCAAGGATCTGGTCGTATTTTGACATGTCGGCGAAATCGTCATCTTCGCGGCACCGCTCACGCCTTATCTTGTCAAGATATTCCTTGCTGTCGGAAAATCCACCTGTCTTTTCCTTGTCTAATAAGGCTTCGTTGCCAAGCACCAGCACATAATTGCCTTTGATGACATTGTCGGTCAGACGCGACCAGCATTCTTCGTTAAAAGCGAGATAGTCAGCCATAATTTAGGGTTTTATAATCTGTTTTTTGATTTCCTATAGAGTTGTTAAAAATGATAATGTTCGATTATATCAGTTGTATTCGTTTGTAATATGTAAATATGCGAGATGCGGAGAGCTCGCGCTTGATGATGCGTTCGCTGTATGATTGTGAGCATTGTTGATACCGTTTAGAAATTCAATGCAAAAATATACATTTTCTTTACTCGAACAAATATACTGCACAAAATATCCGCAGTACAACGATTATAATGCAAATTTGTGATGCTAAAGTGACCTTCTGTTTTTACTTTTACCACGCCGCCCTTCTGAACTTAGCGAAGTCCGCTGAACGAAATCCATCCCCTTTCTTAACCTATAATTCTGGTTTTAACTTGTCGTCCGAATTTCAGAGACTGTCACTCACGTCAACCTTTGACCTGAAATCTCAAGAGCATTATAGTTTCACTTCTGACAAAATATATGGAATTGCAAGCATGAGGAAACAGTCGTATTTCATATCCTCAGGGCTAAGTCTCTTTAAATCGCGATACGAACACAGGTCTATATGCTTAAACGCTTTTTTCTGTTTCTCCCGAAATTCCCGGCGCTCTTTCCCAAAGAGTTCCTCGTCCTTATACATGTCTTCCTTGGAGAACGGGGCGAAACCGAGTACGAGCCTTTCCACCACCCAACGAGAATGTTCACACTTGGCAAGGATTTCCAAATTACCGGTTGCAGAGTCTTTTATTTCACGAATACGTGAGTCGAAACAGTCGGCGCAAAACACATTTGACAGTTTTTTGCGTATGTCAAATTGGTTTACTTCTCCCGTTGCCGGATTCACCTTTGCACAATCATTCCAACATGCCTTCCTTCGTTTTGCTGACTGCTGATAGCAGAACACATCAAGCGCAATGTTGTACCTCTCTGCGGTGTTCGGGTCATCAGGCGGCAGATTGTTGATTTCGCACCCCATATTATATACCATATTCACATATTGCGCCCTTCTCGTGTCTATTGAGTATACGTCGTCATTCTGTGTTTCAATATAGCTCCTCACATCATCTTCGGTGATGCGTATCGCGTCTTCATTCTCAAAGTCATTGTCAACGAGCCTTATGCTTACATCAATAAAGTTCTCATTACAGAAATCATACAAGTTGGCGACACATTCCTCCGACCTCAGCAGGTCCTCGACCTTTTCCTTATCGCTGTTGTTGCACGGAATATTGATGACAGTAGCATTGCTGCCGTCTGCATCATTGAAGTTCGTGTAGTGTGCCGACAGCGCTATCTGCCTTACTACAGAAAGCATCAAAGTAGAAGTGCCTCCGATAACGAATTCAAGATGTCTGCTACTATCTTTGCCGATACCATCTTTGCCCTCCCATGCAGGCAGGTTGTGCAATACGTATGCTCGTGCTTCGTACCAGCATTTCTTCACATCGTCGCTGATGAGGGTCCCATCCTTCTTGTTTAGATATTTAAAAAGGTCTTCTTTCATGCCTATTTCTCCTTTCTGCGTGTTGCTTCTTTTTGAGTCAGATAAATGTTATTGTTGCTTGCATCATAGCCCGACGGACTCTGATAGAGTTGCAGATCGAACCATTCCAACGACTTGATGGTATGTTCGACAATCTGTGATTGCTGCCATTCAAACGATGCGAGTGATGTTTCTGTTATGAAAGCATATAACTGCAGTGGCATCCCTTCGTTTGTCTGTTCCAACCACCTGACAATCAATCGAGGTTCATGAGTAACCTTTGGATGGCGCATCAGCCAGTGATAAAGGTACTTGCGGTATATTTCCATGTTCAAAGCTCCAACCTTTATTTCATCCATATCGACGAAATCTGTTTGTCCTGCATCTTCCAATCTTTTTTTTGCCCTCATTACGTCTTCCTCGTTCAAAGCATGTATCCATTCAGTATCAATAATGAAACTCGTCATCATTCTGCGACCGTGAGTCTTTCCGTCAGCCATACGCTGGTAGTTCTGAAAGTGTCCCTCTTTAAGTATGTATGTGGGAAAAGAAGATGTCGTCGTATCCCAGTTTTCTATGACAACGGTGGTCAAGGTTATCGACTTCAGCATCCCGTCAATGCCATGACTCTTCACCTCTATCCAGTCGCCGATATGAACAAGACCATTTGTTCGAAGATAGAAGAATGCCACAACACTTTTCAGCGCATCTTGGAACACATACGACAAGATCACGCCTATCATACTGAATGCCAAAAAATCCTTATCGTCCTTGTTGATATGGAAAATAAGAACGACACCTATCAACCATATACCGATAGCTGCCAACAGGATTATCTGCGCCCACGTCACCTTATGGTCTTCCTTCCTGAGGCAATACACTGGAGTAAGGGCTTTTACCGCCCAATAAATTATTGCAAGAAGTGAAGACAGACACACTAATTCGCCAATCTTCATCCAAAATGCGTCATGACACAGCCATAAACACATTGCAATTACTGTTATGCCGATGACTGCCCATCCGACAAGTTGTTTCCAACAACAAAAAACTGAACCAAACAGCTGCGTGCATGTGTTGCGCGACGACAATGTTTTCCTCCGAATATTCTTTATTTTCATATTTTTAAAAATTATATTTTACTGATGCCAAAAGAGACGACTTCCGGCTTGAAAACATATCATGCCACAATAGTTGCACGTCCCAATGGCCGTTGAACTGTTTGTTTGCCCTCAACTCTCCATAGACAGAAGCTCCGGTCAACCGCTTGTATGGAGCGTTGGTGCTGTAGTATATAAAATTGGCCGCCATCTGTATCTTGTAAGGCAGCGACGCCTTTGGGGAGATTCGCGCACTGTAATAGTCACTTCCTTTTTCGTTATGTGCGTTTACGCCTGCCGTAACACTCAGCCGGTTATATTTATAATACACCGACACGTCTGACCTCCAGATATTACCATTTTCCCTCTTGAAATAGTTTTCGTTGACGCAGACCGACAGTCTCTTTGCCGAATACGTATAGCCCAATTTCGCTTGCTCAACCTTTTCCTCTGTAAGCATCGGATTACCCATATATAGTGTACCATCTGCATTTGGCCATTCCTCGGGAAACACGTCCAAGTATGCAGGATTGATAAACTTCCTATAATATCCCAACTGTAATTGGTGCTTGTCGCAAGGCCTGTATATCACGCTTGACTGAAACATGTTCCTTGTCGTATTACCCGACCATTCTCCGGAATATCCATTCATTCCGTAGTGATACAACATAATGCGATCGCCAACCGTCAGGTTAAAGGCTCCGACAGCATAATTGAGCTGAAGATAGAAATCCTGATTGAACACGTCGTATCTGCTCGTTTCATCAAACGTCCCGCCCTGTCTCACGCCATAGTCGTACATGTTGAAATCACCCTCCGCGCCCAACATCATCATGAAGTCCTTTGTAAACAGCGGACTATTCAACTCCAACAAATACATGGGAACCTGTGTCGTTGACTGTTTCCTGAAGTCTGATGACGAATGTGGCGAATCCGTGTATTGGTAACTGAACAACGTCAGCAATTCCGTTCCAATGTCGTTGAATCTGTGGAAATAACGTACGCGAGCCAGACAGTTTCTGTTAATATTGTGCGCGGGAGACGCATCTGCATTACAATACTCCTGTTTGATATAAGTCAGCAGCCTGTCTCGTTCTCCTAATTTCGTCACACCATGAATGTCGGCATATTCTTGATGCGTTACAGTTCCATCGGAAGATATATAGGCATAGTTCGTATTTACCCACAAGTCGGTGTTACCACCGCCGTATTGCAGATTCGCGGTAGGGCTTATGCTTCCTCTTGTCTCACCTCTCGCCTCGGCAAATCCATGAACGCCCTTTGTCATCGGCATCAGTGTAATATCAATTACGCCGCCCATGCCTGTCGTTCCCTTCGCCACCCCGGGATTATCCACTATCTGCACCGACTTCACATCCTTCGCCTTTATCTGCAGCAGTAGTTGGCCGACGTCACCACTCATCTTCACGTTATCCATACGCAGCTGATAGTTATTCAGGACGTCGCTGTAGCCGCCGACCAACAATTCCGGATACATCTCCAGAACATCCTTCAGCGTTTCCACGCCCCGCAGCTCCATACGTTGGGGATATAGCACAACACGGTCGGCACGAACCTCAATGAAGCCTGTGTTGTCTGCGAGAACCGGTTGGCTGATGCAGAGGAAAAGGAATACCATCCAAGGGCACAAGTTCTTAGTGTGATTCTTCGGCGCGAAGGAAACGTTCCAAAGCATTTTCATAGTTTCCTTAATGATTGTATAGTTCACTGAAATAGTCTGTAGAAGTTGGCATTTCTTTTATTATAGGCATTCGGATTATCATTTTTCAGCACTTCTAATTTTTTCCCATTTCTCGTAGGCTTCAATTATTCTTTGTTTCTCTTCCCTGCCAACGTATTTGCAGGAAATTTGAACGCCTATTGCACTTTCAAAGAAGTGTTCGCTGATAACCCCATCTTTCATCACAACTATAGTCTTCGGCTTGCCGCGAAGTTCGTTGTCCCTGTTGGGCAATGAAGTTTCTGCCTTAATCGTCCAATCTTCGAATTTCAGCACAAAGTATTCTCCCGACATTCCTTGTTGTTTTGCCGGAGTATCACCGTCAATGCAGGTTAATGTGTAGGCCATAGCAGCTAACGCCTTTTCAAGTTCTTGAGGGTATGCAATTTTGTTTTTTACTAAATCATAAAATCGATGTGAAATAATGAATACAGTCCCATAATCTGGATGTTCCTCGCCCAACACCTTTCTTAGAATTTCCAAAGATTTGATGAGATTTTCTATTGCACGGGCGTAATCGCCTTGCGCAAAGTAGATTCCGCCGATAGCGAAATAACTCGTAGCCACATTGGGATGCTCCTCGCCAAATATCTTCTTTCGGATGCCTAATGCTTTTGTATGATACTCCAGCGCACGGGAATAGTCGCCTTGTTTCAAATACACCGAACCGATGTTGTTATAACTCGCAGCCACATCGGGATGCTCCTCGCCAAATATCTTCTTTCGGATGCCTAATGCTTTTGTATGATACTCCAGCGCACGGGAATAGTCGCCTTGGGAATCGTACACTGAACCGATGTTGTTGTAGCTTCTGGCCACATCGGGATGCTCCTCGCCAAATATCTTCTTTTGGATTTCCAATGACTTGGTGTGGTATTCCAGTGCACGGGAATAGTCGCCTTTGAAATAGTAAATACAGCCGATGTTGTCGTAGCTCATAGCCACATCGGGATGCTCCTCGCCAAATATCTTCTTTCGGATGCCTAATGCTTTTGTATGATACTCCAGCGCACGGGAATAGTCGCCTTGGGAATCGTACACTGAACCGATGTTGTTGTAGCTTCTGGCCACATCGGGATGCTCCTCGCCAAATATCTTCTTTCGGATGCCTAATGCTTTTGTATGATACTCCAGCGCACGGGAATAGTCGCCTTGGGAATCGTACACTGAACCGATGTTGTTGTAGCTTCTGGCCACATCGGGATGCTCCTCGCCAAATATCTTCTTT
>JAKSNA010000045.1 GCA_024400295.1 Bacteroidales bacterium
GCGATCCGTCGGCGAGGGCGACAAGTTCGTCATGAGGCATCGACAGCAACGTATTCTCAACCGTATATACAGTGCAGCCTTCGGCTTCGAGCATGGAGATGTAATTTCTGTGTTCGGCCGCTGCCTCGTCAATGTTGAAATATGTCTCATAAAGTCCGGCGGCGGGATGAATCACGCCGTCAAACAGCTCTAAACCGGGCGTGTACATCAGTATCGAACCGGCTTTGTGATATTCGGCCTGTGGGAAACCATATTCCGGTACAACAGGACTTTCTATTTCGTTTTTTTTGCATCCGTGCGCAATCAGGCACGTGAACGCCATTAACACTGTGAATTTTATCGTGATTTTCATGTTGTATAAAATCAAATTTGTTTGTGATTATCCTTAACGAAACAAGCACCGAAGGCTGGGAAAACCCTCGGGCTTGTTCTCTTTTAACACTCCTCTTTATTCCACCGGGATGTCCTTGTTGACGTTCTTGCTTCCGACGAGCGCGTAGAACAGGATGTAGGCGGCGCAGGCGACGACCACGATGTAGCTTGTCATGTAGCTGCCTGTCCAGTCGGCGACGAGGCCCTGGAGACCGACCATGATGGCGAAGCCGAACACCATTGTCATGAAGGCGCCGGAGGCGATGGCCGTGTATTTGCCGAGGCCTTCGGTGGCGAGGTTGAAGATAGCTCCCCACATCACCGAGGTGCAGAGACCGACGAGGATGAAGGCGAAGATGCCGACGGGCACCTCGGCCCAGATGACGGAGACGTTGGCCCAGTCAATGCCGGGAACGTTGACCATCCATGAAGTAGGGGCGAACATTCCGAACAAGACCAAGACGATTGCCGCAATTGAAACCGTCGTGACCATCGCCTTTGAAGAGACTTTGCTGCCAATGGCACCGCCGATGAAACGACCGATAAGCATCATCAGCCAATAGACGGCGACGATTAACCCGACGATAGTGGCGTTCATGCCAAGACCAGGCGTCGCTGAATCAGGCTGTGATGTCAGATATTGCATGATGTAAGTCGGCGTTCCGACTTCGATACCGCCGTAAAGGAAGATGGCGAGGATGCCGAGTTTGAAGTGACGGAACGAGAATGCACTGTATTTGTCTTTCTTCTCCGATTTGACTTCAACGGGCTGAGCCGGCTCCTCAATCTTGGTGAAGAGGATGACGATGAAGCCGATGACGAAGATGGCGAGTGCTATCAGCAATGCAGGTGTGGCGTCAGAGATCCTGGCTTTCGTGGCATCACCGATGAGTGCACCCATGATGATGTAAACCGCGACGGCCGCCGCCGAGTTGAACACACCGCCAATCTGTATGAGCTGGTTGCCTTTGTTGCCGCCGCCGCCGAGGAGGTTGAGCATCGGGTTGACGACAGTGTTGAGCATACACATGCAGAAACCGGCGATGAATGCGCCGAGAAGGTAAAGGCCGAAACCGACCGAACCGCTCGCCCATTGTACTAAGATGCCGACGATGCCGACCGCTAAGGCTATCAACGAGGTCTTCTTATAACCGTATTTCTTGATGAGCATGCCCGACGGGATTCCCATCACCAAGTATGCGATGAAATTGCCGTAGTTTCCGATCTGTGAAAGGAAGTTGCTTGCTCCGAACTGATTTTTTACGATGACGGCCATCGGTGAGCAGAGGTTCGTCACGAAGGCTATCATTGCGAAGAGGGCGATCATGACGATGATGGCTCCCCATTGTTTTGCTTTTTGTGCCATAGTATTAGTTGTTTAGGTATTTTAGTTGTTTGAGGTATTTAGGTGTCAGCAAGTCTTAAAAACTTGTGAAACTTGTGTTACTAACTTGTGAAACTTGTGTTAAATAATTAAATGTTTGAAAACTTGAACTTTATCGTCTGTTTGTATTCTTCCCCCGGGCGCAGCACCGCGTTGGGGAAGTCGGGTTTGTTCGGGGAGTCGGGGAGGGCCTGACATTCAAGGGCGACGCCTTCGTAGTCCTCGTAACTCCTGCCGCATTTGCCTGTCGGACAGCCGCTGAGCCAGTTGCCGGTGTAGCACTGCACGCCGGGCTGCGTGGTGAACAGCTCGACTTTTATTCCGGACTCCTCGCTCATGAGTGCCGCCGCCTGGTGCATCTCGCCTTTCTTGTAGCCGTCGATGACCCAGCAGCTGTCGTAGCCCTTGCCGTTGACCAAGGCGTCGAACTTCTCGTTGATGTCCTTTCCGATGAGTTTCGGCTCGGTGAAATCCATCGGGGTGCCTTTGACAGTGGCGACTTCGCCTGTCGTGATGAGCTCGTCGGTGGCGGGAAGGTAATTCTGCGCGAAGAGTTTCATCTTGTGGTCGAGGATGTTGCCGTTGCCTTCACCTTTTAAATTAAAATAGGTGTGGTTGGTGAGATTCACGATTGTCGGGGCGTCGGTCGTGGCCGAGAGTTCGAGTGTTATCTCGTTATCATCGTTCCAGCTGTAAACCGCCTTCGCTGTCAGGTTGCCCGGATAGCCGGCCTCACCGTCTTTCGAGAAATACGTAAACTCCACTTTGTCAGCTATTTGTCTGCCTTCCCAGTATTGGTTCGCGAAGCCTTCCGGACCGCCGTGAAGATGATGTTTGCCGTCGCTGGTGTTAAGCACGAGCTGATATTTCTTCCCGTCGATGCTGAACTGCCCGTGGTTGATCCTGTTCGCGAAACGTCCCGGCACCTTGCCGGCACACGGGCCGTCGCCTACGTAGTCTTCAAGGTTCTTGTAGCCGAGCACGACGTCACGCATCTTGCCGTCTTTGTCGGGGACGACGACGGAGACGATGCCTGCGCCGATGTTGCACAACGTGACGGAAGCCCCCGACTTGTTCGTCAGCTTGAATGTCCGTACTGCTTTAATTTCTTTTTCCTTCTTGATTTCCATGACTACCAGAGTTTGTCGGGATAAACGCCTTTGTCGATCAGGCTGACGATTTTCTTCATGACATCGGGCTTGTCTTCTTTGTAGGTCACGCCGAACCAGACGGCGTCGCTCGAAAGCACTTTTAGTTTGGCGTTCTTGCTGTTTATTTGGTTGTTGACTTCCAGCGGGATGTAATATTCAGCCTTGATGTTGGTCTGTGCCGGTCCTTGGAGGAATGTCTTGAAGCCGTCGGCGAGGTGTCCGAGGAAATCTGGCGTGAAGCCGAAGAAGTTCATGGAGACGAGTGTGTCGAGGTCGAGTGCGTGTTCGCCGGTCTCGTCGGTGTATGCCGCGCCGTCGGCTGTCTTCGCTATCGACGTGCGTTCGACGATGGTCTGGAGGTAATGGCATCTGTTCTGCGTGCAGACGCCGCGCGACACTGTGCCGAAGTCCGACAGGGTGTTCCTCAGTTTGTATGCCACCATCGAATATGCGCCTTTCTTGCCTTCGCATTCCGTAAGGTATTGAGCCATAACCTCGTATGCCTCTTTGCCATAGAAGTCGTCGGCGTTGATGACCGCGAACGGCTCTTTGATGACATCGGCGGCCATCAAGACTGCGTGGCCTGTGCCCCATGGTTTCACGCGGCCTTCAGGGATTGAAAAACCTTCCGGCAGCTTGTCCAACGACTGATAGACATATTCCACCGGCATTCCGAAACGCTCCGTGCTGTTAATCTTCTCGAACGCCTCCGCGAAATCCTTGCGGATGACGAAAACGACCTTGCCGAAGCCGGCGCGTTTTGCGTCAAAAATCGAATAGTCGAGGATGGCTTCGTTGTTGGGGCCGACGCCGTCCATCTGCTTCAGGGCCCCGTAGCGCGAGCCCATTCCTGCTGCCAAAACTAATAATGTTGGTTTCATCTTATTGTAATTTAAATATTTATTGTCAAATTAACGTTGTTTCAAATTTCATTTTATGTCCATAATTTCCACGGAATAAATTCCATCGCAACGGATGTGAAACCGCCATGCGGTTCATTATTCGAGCCTTCTTGCGCCGTCGGAGATGACCACGTCATAGACCTTCGGCTCATGCCCGAATTTCTTGTTGAATTTCTCTTTCGCCGTGGCGATGAACTTGTCGTAAAGGCCTTCTTTCACGAGGTTGATGGTGCAGCCGCCGAAACCGCCGCCCATGACGCGCGAGCCGGTGACATCGCAATCTTTCGCTATTTCATTCAGATAATCAAGCTCTTCGCAGCTGACCTCATATTCTTTGCTCATGCCGTAGTGTGTGCCGTACATGCGGTCGCCGACGGTCTCATAATCGCCTCTCTCAAGGGCTTCGCAGACATCGAGGACGCGCTGTTTCTCGCCGATGACATACTTCGCACGCATGTAGTCTTCGTCTGAAATTTCATTTCTGACCTCATCGAGCATCGACATCGTTGCGTCGCTTAAATAATTGACTTCCTGATGTTTGGCCATGATATGGGCGCAGGCGTTCTCGCACGACTCGCGGCGTTTGTTGTAGGCCGACGATGCGAGCTCGTGTTTCACGACGGTGTCGAGAAGCACCACTTTGTAGCCTTTCGGGTTGAACGGAAAATATTCAAATTCCATCGTGGCGCAGTTGAGGCGCATGAGATGGCCTTCCTTGCCGAAGACGGAGGCGAACTGGTCCATTATGCCGCATTTCACGCCGCAGTAGTTGTGTTCGGTCGATTGCCCGATGCGGGCGAGTTCGAACCTGTCGATGCCTAAGTCAAATATGTCGTTCAAGGCGTTGGCGAAGGTGCTCTCCAAGGCCGCCGATGACGACATGCCTGCTCCGAGCGGCACGTCGCCGGCGAAGACAGTGTCGAAACCCTTTGGCTCGAAGCCGCGTTTCTGCATCTCGCGGACGACGCCGAAGATGTAACGCGCCCACGGCTCTCTCGGGGCGTCGGCCTCTGTCATGCCAAACTCCGACAGCGCATTATAATCCATCGAATACGCGCGGATTCTGCCGGTGCCGTTGGGGTTGATGGCGGCGTAGATGCCTTTGTCGATGGCACCAGGGAACACGAAACCGCCGTTATAGTCGGTGTGCTCGCCGATGAGGTTGACACGGCCTGGTGATGTGTAAACACGGAAGTCATTGCCAAACAATGAGTTGAACTTTGATTTGATTTCTTTTGTCTCCATTTGCAGAGCTGTTTTTTAATTGTTGATATTGTGATCTATGAATTTGTACGCCGCAAAAAAATACATGCCAAACGTCCAAATTTAAAACGCCAAAAATAGAAGATTTTTTTCATTTCCGCAAATTTTTTATTCAAAATTTATACTTACTTTTGTTAAAAATTTAATCTTCTGATATGAGAAATAAATCCGTTGATTGTCTTATAGTTACGATTGTTATGTCTGTGGTTTCCATGTTGCTGTCATGCGAAAATCAATCGAAGACTATTTTTCTGAATGATTACATTACTTCCGACATACAGGATGACGTGATGCCCGCTATTCGTAATGCGATAGAAGATTGTAATAGATTGAAAGCCAATAAGTTGGTTCTTCCTTCCGGGCATTTGCAGATTAAACCTGATTTCGCCTTTGAACGCTATTGTTTCGTGACAAACAATGATGAAGGCTTGAAACGTATCGCTTTCGACCTTTCCGGAATGGAAGACATTGAAATTCAAGGCGATGACACACATCTTGACTTCATCGGATATGTCGTGCCTTTTCTGCTGAATTATTCAAATAATGTTGTAATTGACGGAGTCTCAATTGATTACACGACACCGTTCCATTCTGAAGCTGAGATTGTCAATGTGCAAAAAGACTTTGTTGACCTCAAATTTGACAAGGACGAATTTCCATACGAGATCAGAAACGGACTGTTGAGTTTCGCGAACAAGCCGACGGGAAGCGGATTTTACAATTCTCTGCTTGAGTTTGACAAACAAAAGCGTGAGCCGGCGCATGATGCCGTTGACTATTGGGCTGACGGCGCCGTGAAAGCTGTGGATCTGGGAAATGACTGTGTGAGAATGTTTTACGATGGCATGAAGGCGACGCCGGACAATATACTCGTCTTCGGCTGCGGCCATCGCCTCCTTCCGGCTTTTATCATTTCTGACTGCCGTAATGTGTTGATAAAGAACACCAATGTCTTTCATTCCGGCGGAATGGCTTTCGTGGCGCAACGCTCGATGGATGTTGAATTGAATAGATGTAAAGTCACGCCGGCACCTGGCAAAAACCGTGTTCTCAGCGCGACCGCCGACGCGACTCATTTCGCGAATTGCGGCGGTTTCGTGAAGCTGACAGATTGCCTGTTTGAAAATCAATTCGATGATGCAACGAATATTCATGGCATCTATTGCAAAATAACAGATGTTGTTTATCCTGATAAGTTGATTGTCAAACTTGTACATGAAGCACAGCATGGCTTTTATTTCTTTAAAAAAGGCATGAAAATTGAAATAGTTGACAACCAAAGTCTTGCCCATATTGAAGATGCTGTCGTCGATGAGGTGAATATAATTAATAAGGTGTATCAGGAAATTGTTCTGAAAGAGCCGTTGAGTGCATTCGTGGAAAAAGGATTCGTCGTCGCGCAAACCTCTTATTATCCGGAAGTTACGATAAAAGGCTGCACCATCCGTTCAAACCGCGCACGTGGACTTTTGCTCGGCTCGCGTGCAAAAATCGTCATCGACTCGAACTATTTCCATGTGCCCGGCTCTCCGATATATTTTGAGGGCGACGGCTCGTATTGGTTCGAGCAAAGCGGCGTGCGCGATGTCGAAATCACGCGGAACGTCTTCGATAACTGCGGCTTCGGCTCGCCAAGTTGGGGAAAGGCTACGGTTGCCGTAGGCTCCGGCATCTGGAAAGACAAGGAAAATTGCCGTTATCACAAGAATATCCGCGTCCACGACAATGTCTTCCGGCATTTCGATCCGCGAATTGTAAACATTTATTGTGTTGACAGTTTTGACTTTTATGACAATATATTGATTGAAACCGCTGATTATCAATATAATCAGATGAAAAAAGAGGCTTTTATTACGACAAACTGCGACAACATCAACATAAAATGAAAAAATATTTGATTATTTTCATATCGGCAATTTTACTGCATTCATGTGCAAAAGCGCCGGAACCGGTAGGACCAATTCCGAGTCCCGAGCAAATCGCGTGGCAACAGATGGAGACGTATGCTTTCGTGCATTTCGGCCTCAACACTTTCAACGACTTGGAGTGGGGTGGGGGCGATACTCCGGCTTCGACGTTCAACCCGACGGATTTGGACTGCGAACAATGGGCGGCGACGCTCAAAGACTGCGGGATGAAAGGCGTGATACTTACTGCGAAACATCACGATGGCTTCTGTCTATGGCCAACAAAATCAACTGATTACAATATCAGCAATTCGCCTTATAAAAATGGTGAAGGCGACATGGTGCGTGAACTTTCCGACGCCTGCCGCAAATACGGACTGAAGTTCGGGATTTACCTCTCGCCGTGGGACAGGAACAACGCGGAGTACGGTTTCCCGGACTATGTCGAGACTTATCATCAGCAAATCAATGAGTTGACTTCAAATTACGGCCCGCTGTTTGAGTTCTGGTTCGATGGCGCCAACGGAGGGACGGGCTACTATGGCGGCGCGAACGAACGCCGCTCGATAGACGCACGCGAATACTATGATTATCAACGCGCTAAAGACACGATTCACAAACGTCATCCCGATGCTATGATTTTCGGAGGGCCTTGTCAGACAATACGTTGGGTCGGCAACGAGCAGGGCTGGGCAGGCGCGACAAACTGGGCGATGCTCTCCGACAGCGAAAACTACAACCAGCTGACTTACGGCAGCGAAGACGGTGTCTCTTGGATTCCCGCCGAGGTCGATGTGTCAATCCGTCCGGGCTGGTTCTATCATCAACGCGAAGATCATCAAGTCAAGACACTGGCGAAACTCGTTGATATTTATTACAATAGCGTCGGACATAACGCCAATCTGCTGCTCAATTTCCCGGTCGGATTGAGCGGGAAAATCTATCCGCAGGATTCGTTGCGTGCGATGGAACTTCATCAGACAATCTCTAATGAATTGAAAGACAATCTGTTGCTTGATGCAAAAGTCAGTGCCGACGATGAACGCGGACGCAAATTCTCCGCCTCAAAAGTCAACGACGGAAACCCCGAGACTTATTGGGCGACAAACGACGATTATCCTTACGGAAGCATCGCTTTCAAATTTGAAAAACCAGTGATGATGAACCGTGTACTTCTTCAGGAGTATATCGCTCTCGGTCAAAGAGTTAAGTCGTTTTATTTGGAAGGAGAACTTGACGGGAAATGGTTCAAGATTCCGACCTACGACACGACGACGACCATAGGTTACAAACGAATCGTGAGGTTCAACACGGTCAAGCTCGACAAACTCGTGATTTATTTTGAAGAAAGCCGCGGCCCGTTGTGTATCAGTAACATAGAGGCTTATTGCGCTCCGGCGCTGCTTTCGGAGCCGACGATTTACAGAAATTTTGACAACGTTGTGACAATCGTGTCGTCCGACCAAAACACGGAGATTTATTATACTGTTGACGGCTCTGCGCCTGTCGTGGGAGATAATGCAAAGAAATATGACAAACCGTTTATTTTCAGAGACAAAGGCACGATAAAAGCCGTTTCTTATGACGCGCTTTCCGGGAAGTCAAGCGCGGTTTCAACAAAGACGTTGCCTTTGCCGCACGAGAGTTTCAAGGTGATTTCTCCTGAAAACGGCTTTAACAAGATTTACGACGGTTCAGGTTTCTCAATTACATATCTGATGATGGAAAATGCTGTTGTTGAGTTGGAATATAATGAAAATCAGACTGTTACAGGATTTTCTTATCTTCCTTCGCAAGGCCGTGACGCGTCGAGGCACATAAACGAATACGAGTTTTTCGTTGACGGCAAACTGGTTTCAAAAGGCTCGTTCGGAAACATCAAGAACAACCCGATTGAGCAAGTCGTTAATTTTGAGCCGGTTGTTGGCAAGCGAGTCAGGTTTGTTGCCAAAGGAAATACCGACAACGCAAAATCGTGCAACATCGCTGAGTTTCGGGTTTTTTGAGGAATTGTTAATAAATGTTAAGAACTAAATTCAAATAAGGTGTCAGAAGAATTGATTATCAAAGGTGGGGCATCGGTTTTTGGTGGGTCGGGTTTTACCGTGTCGTCGGCGAGGAGTTGGTGCTCGGCCCGTTCCAGGGTCCGGTGGCGTGCACGAGGATAGGAAAGGGCAGGGGTGTCTGCGGCACCGTCTGGGCCGAACGACGCACCGTCATCGTCCCGGATGTCGGGAAGTTCCCCGGACACATCGCGTGCAGCTCGCTGTCGCGTTCGGAGATAGTGGTGCCGGTCTTCAGAAACAATGAGGTCGTCGCGGTGCTTGACATTGACAGCGAGCGACTTGGCTGTTTTGACGAGACCGACAGGCTTTGGCTTGAGAAGATCGTCGCAATCGGCTGAGATGTGGCACGCCGGAGGTGCCGCTCTTTTCGCGGGGCGTGCTTAGGTGCGGGGGCTCATATTATTTTCACCGAAAATCTTCGGCATTAAGATTAAATGTATATTTTTGCAAAAAATTATTGAAATGGAAGAACCGATTCTCAACGTCCACAACAAGGCGGAGTTCGAGCCGGCGCACACTGCGGAACATCTGCTCAATCAGACGATGGTGAGGATGTTCGGCTGCGAACGCTCGAAGAACGCGCACATAGAACGTAGGAAGTCGAAGATCAACTGGGACCTGGCCGCGGAGCCGACGCCGGCGCAAATCGCTGACATCGAACGACGTATGAATGATCTCATCGCCGCAGACCTGCCGGTCAGCTTTGAGTTCGTCAACCGAGACCACATCCCCGCAGGCGTGAAGCTCGACAAGCTCCCGGAAGACGCGAGCGAGATGCTGCGCATGGTCAGGATCGGCGACTACGACATCTGCCCGTGCATCGGTGCACACGTGGCCTCGACGCGCGAGATAGGGGAGTTCCACATCAACTCGACATCATGGACGCCGACAGAGAATGGCGGCGTCTTCAGGATAGTGTTCAAGACATTAAATGAATAAATCATCATGGAAAGAAAACTCGGCTTCGGCCTCATGCGGCTGCCTCTGCTGAACCCGGACGACGAGGGCAGCGTGGATGTCGAACTCTGCAAGAAGATGTTCGACAGCTTCATCGATCACGGCTTCACTTATTTCGACACGGCTCTGATGTATTGCGGAGCGAAAAGCGAAAGTGCTGTGAGACAGGCCCTTACATCAAGGCATAATCGTGATGCTTATACGCTTGCTACGAAACTTCACTGCATGTATCTCAAGAAAATGGAAGACCGCGACAGCATCTTCAACCATCAGCTTGAAAAGACAGGCGTCGATTATTTCGACTATTATCTCATCCACGACATCGGCATGGACTCGTATAAGACCTACACCGAATTCGACTGCTTCAACTGGCTGATTGGCAAGAAGAAACAAGGCTTGGTGAAGACGATAGGCTTCTCGTTCCACGACAATGCCGAGCTTCTCGACAAGGTCCTGACGGAGCATCCCGAGATGGAGTTCGTGCAGCTTCAGCTCAACTACCTCGACTGGGAGAGCGTCGCCATACAGTCGCACAGGTGCTATGACGTCTGCGTGAAGCACGGCAAGCCGGTCTTCGTGATGGAGCCGGTGAAGGGCGGCACCTTGGCCAACGTGCCGGAGAGCGTGGCGAAGATGTTCAGGGATTACAATCCTGAGATGTCGGTGCCGTCGTGGGCAGTGCGTTTCGCCGCGAGCCATCCCAACGTGAAAATCGTGCTCAGCGGGATGAGCGACATGGCGCAGCTTGAAGACAACATGAGTTATATGTCTGATTTCAAGCCGTTTAACGACGACGAGTTTGAGCTTGTGCGCCGCGCCGCCGAAGAGATAAACAGCACCATAGCCATCCCATGCACGGGTTGCTCATACTGCACTGGCGGCTGTCCGCAGCACATCGCCATACCGAGGTATTTCGCGCTCTACAACGCCGACAGGCAGGAGGTCGCGAGCAAGGGCTGGACCCCGCAGGGCGAATACTACGACCGCCTGACACACACATTCGGCAAGGCCGGCGACTGCATACAGTGCGGACAGTGCGAGAAGGCGTGCCCGCAGCATCTACAGATAATAGAGAACCTGAAAGAGGTGGCGAGGTATTTCGGCAAATGAAGACTGACCGGCAGCTAAAACCATCTGAAGTGAAATTTATGTGTTATATAAAAAATACTATATCGCTGTTGGGATCTTTATTGCAATATATTTAACATACAGTCATTTCGCCCGAAAAATTGAAAATGAAAGAAAGTTCAAATCATGGCAGTGTTGAGATAATTGAAGGCAAGCCGGCAATCTGTGATGAGACCGAGGATGATGATGACATCTATGCGGATGAAGAAGACGATGAAGAAGATGACATCAGCTCTGACAATGATTCTGAAGATGAAATGATTGATGACGATGACCATCATTGTCCTGCGTGTGGAAGTTCGCTGTTGTACGTTAGAGAAAATGAATACGGAAACAGACGTTATCATTGCAGCGACTGCGACGGCGATTTCAGGGAAAGTGAGCTGAAAATTTTATCGGAGTGCTGCTGCCCGGTATGCGGCGGAGACGACTTATATGCATTTGAAGACTTTGACTGCGAAAACAAATTCGTATGTCGTGACTGCCACCAGAAATTTGAAGTTGATGAAATTGCAGACACGATGGGATAGTGATCATAATCACTCACCATCTTTATTCAAGACCGTGTGTTTCTCCGGCAAGTCGATGGCTATCTCGATGAGTCCGGCGACCGGTCCTGACGGCTCGTCAAACCAAGGCGTTTGATGCAGCAATTTACGTTTTCCGTGACGTATGACCTCGTAGGTGTTGCTTTTTCCGGTGGCTATCATCTGGCGGATAAATTCAGCTGTCGCTTTCTTGTGGCAACCGAACAGATTTTTTCCGGCGACATCGCCATCACGGTCACGGGCGCAAGCGTTTTGGTAAAGCACGACTCCGTCTTTGTCGCACACTGTGGCGGCAAAATCGACGTTTTCAAGATAGTTGAAGTCTTTCATGTTATCAGCAATTTTTATTCAGGATAACCAATGCGCCAATCACTCCTGGCACCCAGCCGCAGAGTGTGAGCAGGAAAACTATGATGACCGAACCGCAACCGCAATCGATGACCGACAGCGGCGGAAACAGGATTGCCAAAAGGACTCTTAAAAACGACATGTTAGATTTATTTTTTTGTGCAAAAATAGTGAATAAGCTGAATTCAAGTAATAAATGCAACTTTTTGATTAATATTTTCAATTGACGGTGCGAAGTTACGCAAAAAATATTCAATAGGAGTCAAAAATTTCAACCTTTTTCTCGGTCTGTTGTTTAATTTGTTCTGTATCAATAGAATATCTTTGTCGTTGAGGTTCTCGAATGATGATCTCTTGGGTATGTCCACCAGTTAAAGTTGCATTTGCCTCTTGAATTTAGGAAAATGGCAGAGGCTCGCAAACGCAACAAAATCGGAACGGGAAAATTTCCGGCTTTCGTATCTTGGAATTTATTGGCCTGATTTGGACGAAGACCTTAGCTTTGAGGGAATGTTTGCGGAAGAAGGGTTGTGCAAGTTTACGGTTCATGAGGATTCTGTCGTGTACGAGACAAAACAGCAATAAGATTTCCGACCTCTTTCTCGATGTCATCATTACCGTCGTGAACAATGACGTGATCTGCTTTAGGGGCTTTGGTTTCATCGCTCCATTGCAGTTTCATCCTTGATCTTACTGCTTCAACAGTGCATTTGTCGCGTGCTATAACTCGCTGAATGCGAATGTTTTCTGGCGCGGAAATGAAGATGATTCTGTCAAAACGGCCGGTGAGTTGCTTTTCGAACAGAATCGCCGACTCAAACAACACAAACGGTGCCGACTGTTTCCCGCACCATTCGTTGAAACGTTTGAACAGGGCAGGGTAGAGTGTGTCTTCAATGAATTTTAAATTTTTCTGGCTGCCGAAAAGGATTTGCGCAAACTTGGTTTTGTCCAAAGTGCCGTCTTTTAGATAGATGTCTTCTCCAAAACGACTGATAATCAGATGTTTAGTTTTTGGCTCGAGATAAAGTTCCTTGGTTTCCTTGTCGGAATAAAAGACAGGAATTCCTTTGCTCTCGAATATGTTGCAGATGTAGCTTTTGCCGCTTCCGATGTTGCCAGTGATGCCGACTTTAAACATGATTTACTTAGTCATTATGTAATAGACTTCGTTCGGCGAGATGCTGGTTACCTTCGTGTTGCTTGGCGATACCACGAGTTTAAGCGGAAGACGGTCTCTGTTCCTGAAATCCGTCGAGTCAATCTCAACGTTGAACGACATGTTGCTTATGTTTGAATAATCTTTCAGTGCAACGATATATCTGATTTTGACCTCATTGGGGAATAGGTATATATTGCTGATGTTCAATGTGTTTATTGGAATTGTCACTTCCGATTCTGTGAATTTCTCAACCTCAATGTTGATTTCAACCTCTTTGGTTTCGGAAAATACATCGTCATCCAATTGCAGTCCGACAGATTGACTTAAGTTCGACCTGACATTACGTTTGGTGAAGGTGTTCGTATTGACAAAATAGATGTCTTTTATTGTGTTATACGCACCATTAATTGTAATGGAATCGGGCGTGACGGACGGCTCTCCGTAAAAATTGAATTGACTGTCAAACGAGATGTTGGTTTTGGGGACTACTTTCACGCGTTTTGATGCGAGTCGGTACATCGTAAAAACGAAGTCTTCTTCTTCGACAGAAACCTCATTCGCGTTGATTTCCATTAAGTTGGCGACAAGTTCCTCTATTGTGACGGTTGCGAAAGAGTACTTGTCGTCTTCTGCTTTCTTGTACTTTGTGTTTTTCAAGGAAACTGCAACGCCGCGTAATCTTTCCGGTCTCAGATAATAATTCAGCAGTTTGTATCCTGTCGTCTCAATTGTCGCCTTGATGCTGTAGTCGTTTTCGGGAAGTGTCTGATTTGCAGGCTGTTCGATGATTTTTATGTTGAATGGCACTGTCACGACGTAGTTGTTGGATAGCTTTATTATCAGCCACATCAACGCTGAAATGCAGGTGAATAGAAACACTGCGCTGATCCTTTTCAGTCCGCTTTTGTCGTTATTCGTCTTCATGTCATCGAACACAACATTTAAGATTTGTATGCCAATACTGACAGTGACAAATCTTAAACGTTGATATTAAAGTCGTTATGCCTGCTGACCAACTTGGCTTGGGCTTGCTACGAGTGCTGATTTCTCGACTTCAATCTTGACGTTGTTGTCGATTGTAACCAACACTGTCGTCTCTTTCACTTCGCTGACTTTGCCGTGAATGCCGCCTATCGTGACGACCTCGTCACCTTTCTGCAAAGCATCGCGGAATTTTTGGGCTTCTTTCTGCCTCTTGTTTTGTGGACGGATGAAGAACAGCCAGAAAACCACAAACAGCAACACAATCATGATGATTCCAGACCAGCCACTGCCTTGCTGCTGTGCCGGAGCCTGAAGTAAGAACATGTTTAATGTATTCATTTTGAATGTTTTAAATTATAAAAAATTGTTAAGTTATTCGAATTAAAAACTCAATACTGTCTCGACGCTTGCTCTGAATATCAAGACTGTCTCTGCCGGATTGGTGTTCGCCTTGACAACAACCCGTCGGCTTTGGATCCCCTTGTGTCCGTCGCTGTCGTAAGTGATCGATATTGTACCTCCTTCGCCAGGTTTGATTGGTGTCTTCGGGAACGTGATGTTCGTGCAGCCGCAGGTCTTGTCAACAGAGGAAATCAGAAGAGGCGCGTCGCCCTCATTTTTGAACTTGTACGTGCATGAAACCTTTTCGCCTTGCAGCATCTTGCCGAAGTTGTGCTCTGTTGCCTCAAAGACAATCTTCGGCTCTTTCGTGTTAGTGCCGACTGTCGCCGATGCCGGATTGTTGACCAAGTCGCCGCTCAGTTTCCCGTTGTTTGATTCGCATGAACAAAACACCCAAAAAATCAAAATTGGTATAATCGCCTTTTTCATATTTAATCTTTTCAACTTTATAACTTTCAACTTTATAACTTCCTATCTTCCGCTGTCCCAGATCATTACGGAACCCTGATATTTGTCGTTTCTGTATTGCCCCACACATTCAAGAACGTAGAAATACGTCCCGTCGGGGAGTTTGCCGCCGTCCCAGTCGTTTCTGTAATCTTTTGATTCATAGACGATTCTGCCCCATCTGTTGAAGATTACGAGTCTGTGGCTTAAGTAATATTCGCTTAACGTGACATATTTGTCATATTCATTTCCGCGCGTCGGTGTGCCGCCGGTCTCATCGTATCCGATGATGAAGAAATCGTTCTGTCCGTCGCCGTTCGGGGTGAAGATGTTCGGTATTTTCAGTTTGACCGGGAGCACGAGAATGTCGTCTTTATACGTCGTGTCGCAGCCACAGTCGCTTGTCACCGTCAAGAAAGTCTCAACAGGCTTTCCCTCATCGGCTTCCTGATATGTCTTTATCGGTGTCGCCTCTGCGTAACTTGCATCAGATTCTCCGAATTTCCAGAAGAAGTTAGTGACTTCCAAGGTGTCGGAGTCGTTGCTGAAGCTCCATGTTGCGAACGGATGCTGGAGGTAAACCGTATCTTTGGGGTCTGACGATATTGTAATCAATGGGTTGGGGTAGGCTCTGACGGTGAACTTACTGTCTTGAGAACACCCTGTCGCCGGGTTGGTGACGGTAACTGTGTATTCCCTTCTGGCCATCAATGCGATGGCCACCTGCGGGTCGTCAATTTCCTGATAATTGGTGTGCCATTCGTAAGTGTAACGGTAAGGTTTCACGGTGTCGCCTTCGACGTACGCCCTCACTTTCGCGGTCTTTCCGTTCTCGGCGGAGTTGTCGCTGCACGTGAGCTTTATCTGGTCGAACTTGATTTCAAATTTCGGATGCATGCGAATGGTCAAAGCATCGCTGCATTGCTCGGAAGTAGTTGGATTACTGATGTTTACAGAATAAATCGTGTTGTCTTCTTCAACTTTTATCAATATGAAATGGCTGTTTGTCGTGTCACATTCAACGCCATTGCGGTACCAAATGTAGTTGTAGTCTGGATTGAATTCCACCGAAAGCTTCAGCTCTTCATTATAACAACTTGTTATTTCATCGCCGACGGCCTCGTCGTTCACAAGAATTTCACAATTGTTCTGTCCGTTCGCTGTGAAAGACGCAAATGTCAGAAAAACAATAAGATATACTATTATATAGTGTGATTTTCCGTTTTTATTCATATTGAAAAATTTGATTTGCAAAAATAATAAAAAATCTCAGATATTAATGTGAAATATCGCTTTTTATTATATGGTTGTTACGATAATTTTGTTTTGGTGTCAAAATGGCGTTTCCAGCCAAAATAATTCAGATATTATGACAAAATGTCGTGTTCTTTTGTTTGGTTTGAAAATTGATAAGCGGGGCGAAAAACAAAAGAAAGGAGTTGAAAAATGGAAGATAGAACGAATAATCAACGGAATCAGCAAGGTTATGAATCTTTGAACAAATTCGCGAGGAATCTCAACGAGCTTGCAGAAAAGGGGAGGCTCGACCCTGTGATTGGCCGTGACGAGGAGATACGCCGCGTCTTGCAGATCTTGTCGAGGCGCACGAAGAACAACCCGATTTTGATTGGTGAGCCTGGCGTCGGCAAGACGGCCATCGCCGAAGGGCTTGCCGAGCGTATTGTCAGCGGCGACGTGCCTGAAAACCTGAAGTCGCGCAAGGTGTATTCCCTTGACATGGGCGCACTTATAGCCGGCGCTATGTACAAGGGTGAGTTCGAGGAACGTCTGAAGTCGGTCATCAAAGAGGTGGTGGAAAGCAATGGTGAGGTGATACTTTTCATCGATGAGATTCACACTTTGGTCGGTGCCGGCGGCGGCGAAGGCGCGATGGACGCGGCGAATATCCTGAAGCCGGCGTTGGCGCGTGGCGAGTTGCGTGCCATCGGCGCAACCACACTCAACGAATACCAAAAATATTTTGAGAAAGACAAGGCACTTGAACGGCGTTTCCAGATTGTGATGATTGACGAGCCTGACGAGCAGTCGGCGATTTCGATACTGCGCGGCTTGAAGGAAAAGTACGAGACGCACCATCAGGTTAGGATTCTCGATGAGGCGATAATATCCGCCGTTGAACTCTCAATACGCTATATATCAGACCGTTTTCTTCCCGACAAGGCGATTGACTTGATTGATGAGGCGGCATCGCGCTTGAGGCTTCAGATTAATTCGGTGCCGGAAGAACTTGAAGATGTTCAACGGAAGATCCGCCAGCTCGAGATTGAGCGTGAGGCGATAAAACGTGAGAACGATGATGCGAAAGTGGAGGAGTTGACGAAGACAATCAATGAGTTGGGTAAAGAGCGCGATGACATCAGAATGCGTTGGGAGACCGAACGTGGCTTTGTCGAGAAGATTCAGCGCGAGAAGAAAAACATCGAGCGTTACAGATATGAAGCTGATGTCGCCGAACGCGAAGGCGACTACGGCAAGGTTGCCGAGTTGAGATACGGCAAGATTGTAAGTTCGGAGTCGGAGATTGAAAAGGCCAAGGAACAGCTTCGGACAGTGCAAGGCGACAAACCGCTTGTCGATGAAGAGGTTGACGCTGATGACGTCGCAGAGATCGTGTCGCGCTGGACTGGCATTCCGGTTCACAAGATGATGCAGAGTGAACGCGAGAAACTGTTGAATCTTGAATCTGAGCTTCACAAACGTGTTGTGGGTCAGGACGATGCGATAACAGCCGTGTCGGATGCCATCAGGAGGAGTAGGGCAGGGCTTCAGGATGCGAAAAGACCGATCGGGTCGTTCATCTTCCTCGGCACCACCGGCGTCGGGAAGACAGAACTCGCAAAGGCGCTCGCCGAGTTCTTGTTTGACAACGAAAACAACATGGTGAGGATAGATATGTCTGAATATCAAGAACGTCACACTGTTTCCCGTCTGATCGGCGCGCCTCCAGGGTATGTGGGCTACGAGGAAAGCGGACAGCTGACAGAGGCGGTGCGCCGCAAACCGTATTCCGTGGTGCTTCTTGATGAGATTGAGAAGGCGCATCCGGATGTGTTCAACATCTTGCTGCAAGTCTTAGATGATGGCCGTCTGACCGATAACAAAGGCCGTCTCGTGGATTTCAAGAACACCATCATCATCATGACGTCAAACGTGCCGGAGGATGAGCTGAAGTCGCATTTCAGACCGGAATTTCTGAATAGGATAGATGATATAATTGTATTCAAGCAACTTAGTGAGAGTCAGATAGTTGAAGTCGTCTCAATGCAGTTTGAACATGTCAGGCAGATGCTCAAGCCCAATGGGATTGAGATAAACATGACCGAGGCGGCGATGAAGCATGTCGCGCACATCAGCTATGACCCTCAATATGGAGCCAGACCGGTGAAGAGGATGATGCAGCGCGAGCTGTTGAATGAACTGTCGAAGATGGTTTTGGCTGAAAAGATTGACAAGAATCATCCTATAACCATTGATTATGACGGTAATGGATTGATTTTCAATAATTAGCAAATAATATTTGCTGTTAGAATTTCGGGAATAAGAAGACGGCGCACTGTCGTTTCCTGTTCCCGAAATTTTTTTTAAAATAATTCAAAAAAATATTGCATTTGTAAAAAACATATCATATCTTTGCCGCGTGTTTTGTAAAACATTGTGTTACAGTTTATTAAATCAAATCATCCTTGAGTTATGAAGATTTTTGTTGCAAAGTTATCTCCCAAGACGACAGCGGAAGATGTAAGGAAATTGTTCGAGCGTTATGGGAAAGTCACGGTCAGTAAGGTTATCGCCGACCACGAGACGAAACGTTCAAAGTGTTATGGTTTTGTCGAAATGCCTGTAGAAAACGAGGCATACGTTGCGGTTGTTGAGACCGACAATATGGATTTTATGGGTAGTGTTATCGACGTGAAGAAATCCAAACCGCAGCCTATTGCTGTGAAAAAATAGTTTCAATTATTTGATTTTCAACTAATTGAGCTGAATAAAATTATTTTTGCAAATTTGTTTGCTGAATTGCAAAAAGTTGTATCTTTGCACTCGCAAAAAAGCAATGGTCTGGTAGCTCAGCTGGATAGAGCAACAGCCTTCTAAGCTGTGGGTCTTGGGTTCGAATCCCAACCGGATCACGATGAAGCCAATTAGTTGTTAATCAGCTGATTGGCTTTTGTTGTTTTAAATAAGAGAAATAACGATGTTTCTGCAAATTCATCCGGAGAATCCGAATCCGAGACACATCAAGATGATATTGGAATGTCTTGATGATGACGGGGTTATCATCTTCCCGACAGATACCATCTATGGTATCGGGTGCAGTATCAACAGCACCAGGGCGTTCGAGCGCATTGCCCAAATTAAGGGGATAAAGAAAGAAAAGGCGCATTTCTCGTTCATTTTCAATGATTTGAGCATGTTGTCGGAGTTCACGAAACCGATAAACAACGATGTTTTCAAGCTGATGAAGCGGAATCTCCCGGGTGCGTTCACGTTCATTCTGGAGGCCAACAACAACATCCCGAAGATCTTGCAGAGCAAGCGCAAGACGATAGGCATCAGGGTGCCCGACCAGCCGATAATCACTAATATCGTGAAGGAATATGGCCGTCCGATAATGACTACCTCTATCCTTGACGAGGACGAAATTTCAGGTTTTCTGACCGATCCTGAGGAGATAAATGAGCGTTACAAAAACAAGGTTGACATCATAATTGACGGTGGGGCGGGGGACAATCAGGAAAGCACCGTAGTCGATTGCACTGATAATGAGATAGTTATAGTGCGTCAAGGAAAGGGTGAGCTTGACTGAAAAAAAATAAAAATTTTTTGTCGCGCATATTGAAAAAAGTAGTACTTTTGCACTCGCAAACGGGACGGATATGCCAGCAATGGCGTGGATGTTCAGCGACTTGGTAGCTCAGCAGGTAGAGCATCACACTTTTAATGTGGGGGTCCTGGGTT
>JAKSNA010000046.1 GCA_024400295.1 Bacteroidales bacterium
CACAGGGCACCTTCACGGGCAGTGTCACTGGACTCGATGACGAAGGGACGCCATGTCACTTCTTCTACCTCGGCAAAGGCAACATCGCGACGACACCGACAGGCACCGCCGCCGCCAGCATCCCGCTCGCCTCACAGGACGGCACGCTCCGCGGCGAGAACGGCGCGATGAAATACCACATGGGCTACGGCACGACCGACGTGACGGTGGAGAGCGGCGAGTACCAAGGCTACGTGATGATGAACACCAAGATCGCTATCGCGCACATCAACTTCACCACCGACGGCACGCAGCCCTACACGGGTTCGGTGACGATGGGCGGCACGGGCGTCAGCAACACCTTGTCGGTGAACCCTGACGGCACCTTCAGCGGCGACGGCACGGACGGCATCACCATAGGCAATGGCGACGGCGAGAGCGGCGAGAGATACGTGACGCTCATCCCGACAGGGACGACGGATGTGCTCAACGTCGCTTTCACCGGTGACGCCACGGGGAGCATGACCTTCGCCAAGGGCATACACGAAAACAAGTTCTACGGCATGAGCGAGGCGATAGCGGTGACGCTGGAGGCGCACGAGTACGTTGACCTCGGCCTGTCTGTAAAATGGGCCACGTGCAACGTCGGTGCGGACAGCCCCGAGAAATACGGCGACTACTTCCAGTGGGGCGGCGTGACACCTGTGACATCGACCTCCATCAACGTCAGCTGGGCTGGCTGTCCGTTCACCAACGGTACATATTCTAGTAGTAATAAAAACGTCTTCACGAAGTACGTACCTACAGGAAAGACCGAATACTGGGCTGGAAGTGGAGACCCTGACAACAAGTTGGTTCTCGACCCCGAGGACGATGCGGCACACGTGAATTGGGGCGGTGACTGGCGTATGCCGACGACAGAAGAATGGAAAGAACTGAAAGACAATTGCACATTGACGTGGACGACACAGGGTGGGAAGAACGGCTACTGCGTGACAGGCCCTAATGGCAAGAGCATCTTCCTCCCGGCTGCCGGCTACCGCTATAGCATGAGCGTGAACGCTGCGGGTACCTACGGCTACTACTGGTCGAGTTCGCTCGACTCGTCCGATCCCAGCAGCGCGTTCAGCTTGTACTTCCGTACGGGGGGCATGTTTGATCCGCAGAAACTCGACGACCGGTACTACGGGTGCTCTGTGCGTCCTGTGCGTGCTGCTCGGTAGTTCTTAGAATTTAACCTGCCTTGTCGAGGAAGAAGAGGCGAGGCGGTTTCAAAATGTAGAGACGAGGTTTGCCCCGTCTCTACATTTGTTTTGTTAATATGAGGTTGCTCCACTTCGCTGCGCTCATGCAAGGCCGACTGGACGACATGCACGACGCACTTTCCTGCTTCTTCGCCTCAATCCCGTACAACGCGAACTACCAGGAACGCGCGTGGAGCTACGAGAGCCACTATCATTACACCTTATACTTGATATTCAGACTTTTATCCTGCTACACTACTTTGACAGAAAAAGAGAACTCCCGCGGAAGAGCCGACATCATCGTTGAGACGGACGACTACGTCTATATCTTTGAGTTCAAATTAGACGGCACTGCGGCTGAAGCGTTGAAGCAGGTTGACGACAAGGGCTATGCGGAACCTTACGCGGCTGATTCGAGAAAACTGTTCAAAATCGGAGTCGGTTTTTCAAGCGAAAAGAAGAACATCGCGGAGTGGGAGGTGGTTTGAGTTTGGAGTTTTGAGAGTGGAGAGTGGAGTTGGCTGGCGCACAACTTTCGCCAGCCATTCGTGTCGTTCGTGAAAATCGTGATGAAGAAACAGTTTCTTATTTCAGTATGTCTTTGTATTCATCGTTGAGAATCACTTGAAACGCACGCTCAAGCTCGGGGTCTTTATGCAACGCGCTGATAATGCGTCCCTTCTGATAGTAGTAACGCCCGACAATCTCGTCTCTCAGCATGTCTTCGATCTCGGCGCGGTTGTCGAGGAGGTCTTTCTCCTTCTCCGTCTCAATGCGGGTCTTCGTGTCGTTGAGGTAAGGCTCGATCTCGGCAAGATAACCTTCCATCTTTGCTATCTCCTTGATGTCGTCGATGGCTTTCTCCGTCTCGGAGGTGAAGGTGAAACCCTCGTCCTTGACGAACTGCATGAAGTCATCGTAAACCTCATCGCTGACCTTGAAGTCAAGAGGCCCCTTGATTGACTTATGCTCACTTTGGAACTTGTTGGCGTATTTGAAAAACATGTTTTTTGCGAAGAGGTGGGTGGTGATTGTTGACATCATCTCCGGCTCGATCTTGACGTCGGGGGTGATTCCGTGACATTCATACACCACGCGGCCGTTGGCTGTGTGGAACACGGGGCCGAGGGTGTCGTTCTTCGACAGCGAGTCGTTGGTGACGCCCTTGCGTCTCTTCGCGTAGTCGATCTCCTGGATACAACGGTTGCTCGGGATGTAGTAATGTGCCACCGTGACTTTCATCTGCGTGTTGTAACTCATCGGCAGGATGTTCTGCACCAATCCCTTGCCGAATGTGCGTTGCCCGACGATGACGCCTCTGTCGAAGTCCTGTATCGAACCGGATAGTATCTCTGATGCCGATGCGCTGCTTCCGTTGACTAATATCACGAGCGGGATGTCGAGGTCAACAGGCTCGTTCTGCGTGTAGTAGTTGCCGTTCTGCTGCGGCACCTTGCCTTTGGTATAGACGACGAGTCTGTTTCTCGGCACGAACATGTTCACGATGTCAACGGCCTCGTTGAGGAGTCCGCCGCCGTTGCCGCGCAGGTCGATGATGAAGCCTTTCAGCTCGTGGTTTTTCTTCATGTCGAGGAAGACCTCCTTGAGCTCCTTGGCGCAGTCTTTCGTGAACTGTGAGAGTATCGCGTAGCCGATGCCGTTGTCGAAGACCGTCGAGTAGGGGATGTTGTCGATTTTTATCTTCTCGCGTCTCACCTCTTTCACGATGGGTTCCTTCATGCCGTAGCGCTGCATCTTGAGAGTGACGGTAGTGCCAGGCGTGCCTTTCAGCAGCTCGCTGATCTCGTCGGATTTCTTGCCGGTGACATCTACTCCGTTGATTTCAAGGAACACGTCGCCCGGGATGAGGCCTGCCTTCTGTGCTGGGAAGCCCTCATACGGGTCGGCTATCTGTGTCTTGCCCTCAAAGTATTGTATCGTCGAGCCGATGCCGCCGTATTCGCCAGTGGTCATGAGCTTCACGTCCTCGATGTGTTCTTCCGTGATGAAAACGGTGTACGGGTCGAGGTCTTCGAGCATCGCGTTGATGGCGTTCTCGTTCAGCTCCGACGGGTTTATCTCATCGACATAGTGCATGTTCAGCACCCTCAACACATTGTTGTAAATGTCGAGGCTCTTCGAGATCTCAAAGTTGTTCTGTTTTGTCTGTCCGCTGACTGCCAAGGCGATGAACGTCAGGGCGACAGCGAGTGTGGTTCTTGTCTTCATGGTTTTTTATTTTTATGCCGGGCGTATATCGGCTGCGCCTTCATGTACCCGGTTCTCAATGTAGTGCCTTGCAGGCCTCCTTTAACTTTACTCTTTACTCTTTAAACTCAGAACTGACCAATCACGGCACCGGGTCGTATCCGCTTCCGCCCCAGGGGTTGCACGATGCTATCCGCTTGATTGTCAGCCAGCCGCCTTTTATCGCGCCGTATTTCCTGATGGCCTGTATGCCGTAGTTCGAGCATGTCGGGGTGTAACGGCAGTTGCGTCCGATGAACGGCGACAGCGTGTATTGATACACTCTGATGAGCAGTATCATGACGTTGGCAGGCAGGTTGACGATGAATTTCAGCATATCTTCCCCTCCAGACGTTTTGTTATGACGGACATCTTCGACTCTATCTCGTGGTATGTCAGGATGCACGTGGCGGTATATACAAACGCGATGTCGATGGTTTTGTTGTTCTTGTTGCATATTTTCATCAGACCTCCCTTGTTGCGGCGCCAGCTCTCGCGGACGAGGCGTTTCACCCTGTTGCGCTTGACAGCGTGGTGGAAGCGTTTCTTCGACACCGAGACGAGGATTCGTGGCATGGCTGCGTCAGGTGTCTCCGCCTCGTGAGTGTGCACGACAACCCTGAAAGGATAGGCGTTGAACCCTTTCCCCTCCTCGAACAACGCGTTGATGTCGTTTTTCAGGTGGAGGCGCTGCGACTTCGGTAATCCTTCCTTGGGCCCCACTATTTCTTCTTGGTTTTTTTCGACTCGGAGGTGAGATACTCCTCTATCGCCATCGTGATTGACGGAGCGGTCTCTGTTGGGGCGGAGAAGCTGAGGCTGAACCCAGCGTCGGTGATCGCCTTGCACGTCGATTGCCCCAGCCCGCCGATGGCGACGCTGCCCTGCTCGAAGTCAGGGAAGTTGGCCTTCAGCGACTCGATGCCGGCGGGACTAAAGAACACTAACATGTCATATTTGTTGATGTCGATGACATCTTTGATGTCGGCACTCACCGTGCGGAAGATGGTGGCTTTCTTGAACTTAAGCTCCGCCTTCGTCATCATCTCGCCGTAATCCTCGGTGGTGGTGATGTTCGAGGTCGGCAGGAAGAAATACTCCTCCTTGTGTTTCTTCATCAGCTCGACAAGCTCCGAGAACGACTGCGTGCCGAAGAAGATCTTCCTCTTGCGGAACTGTATGTAATGTTGCAGGTATAACGCCGTTGACTCGTTGATACAGAAATACTTGAGGTCGTCGGGCACGGCGTAACGCATCTCCTTCGCAATGCTGAAGAAATGGTCGATCATATTGCGGCTCGTCAAAATCACCGCAGTGTAGTCCGCCAGCTTCACGTGATCCTGCCTCAACTCAAGCGGCTCGACACTTTCCAGCTTGATGAACTTTTCAAACTCAAAGTTGACATTGAATTTCCTGATGATGTTTTCGTATGGGGTTTTCGTGATGTCAGCCGGTTTAGGCTGTGAGACAAGGATGTTCTTTACTTTCATTTTTGAAAAGGAATTTATCGTTAACTCTATAATACTGAATTAGTTGCAATTAACCTGAATGCCATCGTGAAAGCAACTGAAATCGGTATAATTTCGAGCGTGCAAAGATACAAAAAATTCTTCAATGTTCCATTTTTTATTAAAATTTGAAGATAAATAAAGGTTTTCACGACTCTGTAAATGTTCATGGCAATAATAATTACGATGCCGAGAATCACCCAAAACTTTGATTGATAGAATGTTAAGATAAGCGTGAGCGTCATGAGCACGAAATTCATCGATGTCATCATCGATATGTGGATGATTGCGTGACGCTGCGATGCCGGCTGTGTGCCGAAAATCCATCCGTTGATATTAATAAATAGGTATCTGACTAACACGAACGCGCTCACGAACAGACAGGCTTCGAGAAAAAAACCGGCGCCGCCGTAGAGGGATGTGCCGCCGCCGAAGACCATCGCCGACTTCTGTATGAACAACGCGAGCAGAGCGATATATGACGCCGTCATCAAGAAACCCGTGAGGCTGGCGGGCGAGTTCCATTCGCGCGTCATCTTCTCGGCGTCGCATCTGTGGTATAACGTCGAGATGAAAGCCCCGAGGCGCCCGGGCGCAAACTGCTTGCACAACACCATAACTGCCATCGCCGATAATATCACAATGAAGTTGTACGACGCCAACGCACCATCGACAAGCCTGACTTTCTCGTCGAGCGTGCTTGCGATATTTTTCGTAACAAGCTGAAAATCAACAGTCAGGATGTGCATCTCTTCATCGGGTTTTATGATTGCAAAATTATTGAAAAAAGTTTTACAATTCGGATAAGATTTGTATTTTTGCAAAATTAAAAAACGACACTTAAATTTTTACAATATGGGACTCATCGAACAGATCATAGCCAACGCGCAGGCTAAAAAACAGCGCATCGTCCTTCCCGAGGGCGACGAACCAAGAACATTGAAAGCGGCCGACCGCATCATCGCCGACGGCATCGCCGACGTGATACTCATCGGACCGGCACAGAAGATCGCCGACATGACGGCGGAGTTCGGGCTGAAGAACATCAGCAAGGCACGCGTCATCGACCCGAAGAACAACCCCGACAGACAGAAATACGCGGAGATGCTCTACGAGATCCGCAAGAACAAAGGCATGACGATGGAACAGGCGGAAGGTCTCGCCGAGAACTTCATGTACCTCGGCATCCTGCTCGTCAAGGCGGGTGAGGCCGACGGCCTCGTCAGCGGCGCGCGCAGCACCACTGGCGACATGCTCCGCCCGGCCCTCCAGATCATCAAGACCGTCCCCGGCGTGAGCTGCGTCTCCGGCGCGTTCATCATGTTCCTCCCGGAAGGCTGCCCCTACGGCACCGACGGCAAGATGGTGTTCGCCGACTGCGCCGTCACACCGATGCCGACAGCCGAACAGCTCGCCGAGATAGCCATCTGCACAGCCGACACAGCAAAGAACATCGCCAAGATCGACCCGGCAGTGGCGATACTCAGCTTCTCGACAAAAGGCTCTGCGAAACATGAAGTCGTTGACAAGGTCATCGAAGCCACCAACATCGCGCAGGAACGCCGTCCTGACCTCCTCCTCGACGGAGAGCTTCAGGCCGATGCCGCCATCGTGCCGTCGGTCGGCTCAAGCAAAGCCCCTGACAGCAAGGTCGCCGGCAAAGCCAACACCCTCGTGTTCCCGTGCCTCGAAGTCGGCAACATCGCCTACAAACTCGTGCAGCGTCTCGCCGGCGCCGAAGCCGTAGGACCTGTCCTCCAAGGACTCGCGAAGCCGTGCAACGACCTCAGCCGCGGCTGCTCAATCGACGACGTATATAAACTCGTCGCCATCACATGTAACCAGGCTATAGCTCAGAAACAATAATTTGTCATAACATGAAGATATTAGTATTAAACTGCGGTTCATCGTCAATCAAATACCAGCTGATTGACATGGACGAAAAGAATCACTCGGTACTGGCGAAAGGCCTTCTCGAACGCATCGGCCTCGAGATGGGCGAGTTCACTCACAAATGGAACGGCCAGAAACATTACGAACAGCTTCCCATCCCGAACCACACGGAAGGCATCAAGATCGTGCTCGCGGCACTGACGAACGCCGAATACGGCGTCATCAAGTCGCTCGACGAGATCAACGCTGTCGGTCACCGCGTGGCGCACGGCGGCGAGAAGTTCACCAAGAGCGTCCGCATCAACGACGAGGTCATCCAGGGCATCAAGGACCTCTGCGACCTCGCCCCGCTGCACAACCCGGGCAGCCTGCAGGGCATCGCGGCGATGCAGGAGGTTCTTCCGGGCATCCCGATGGCGGCGGTGTTCGACACCTCGTTCCACGCCACAATGCCGCCGGAGGCTTACCTCTACGCAGTGCCGTTTGAATATTACGAGAAATACCGCGTCCGCCGCTACGGATTTCACGGCACCAGCCACAAGTTTGTCGCCGAGAAAGCCGCCGCGTTCGTCGGCATGGACTGGAACAACTGCAAGATCGTCACCTGCCACCTCGGCAGCGGCGCTTCAATAGCTGCAGTAGAAAACGCCAAGTCGGTGGAGACATCGATGGGCTTCACACCCGTCGAAGGCCTCGTGATGGGCAGCCGCACCGGCGACCTCGACCTCGGCGCGTTCATGTACATCATGGACAAGACCGGCTATAACACAAAAGAGATGAACACGTTGGTGAACAAGAAGTCGGGCCTCATCGGCATCACCGGCAACTCGCAGGACATGCGTGACGTCCGCGCCGGACGCGACGCCGGCGACGAACGCTGCACCTACGCGTTCAACATGTTCGCGCACCGCGTGAAGAAATACATCGGCGCGTATGCAGCCATCATGAACGGCATGGACGTCCTCGTGATGACAGGCGGCATCGGCGAGAACGCATGGTTCATGCGTGAAGCCATACTCGACAACATGGAGTTCCTCGGAATAAAATACGACAAGGCTCTCAACCAGACCATCATGGGCGACGCAGCCGTCATCTCCACACCCGACTCGAAAGTGAAGGTCGTGGTGTATCCTACAGACGAGGAATACATGATAGCCAAGGACACCTTTGATTTAGTTAAGAGATAAGAGAGTAAAGAGTAGAGAGCGCAGAGCGATGTCGGCTTGTTTCTGAAATCACCAATGTCGCTCCGCTCCTTCCTCTTTTAACTTTCCTCTTTTAACTTTCCTCTTTTAACTTTCCTCTTTTAACCAGTCACCTCACGTAGTGCGGCATCTCTTCCGGCAGGACCATCGAGAACTCAATGAGACCTTTCACGACACCGTCCTCAAACCACGGAGTCTGGTAAATCATCTTCCTGACACCTTTTTTGTCAATGGTATAGACGTTTGTGGCGGCATCGTCCAGGAGGTGATGTATTATCTCCTGCGACCGCTGCTGATGGCATGGCATCATGCTCTGCCCGACTTTGTCGCCGAAAGTGGCGAGCGATTTCTCATTCTGATAGACGACAACCCCATCAGTGTCACAGATGGTGATGCTGATGTTTATTGATTTGTAATAATCGAAATTCATGTTACTGCAATTTTAAAATTTTGCAAAAATACGATTTTAGTCAAAATGCAGATGTCAAAAACCGAAAGAATTACGGCAAATCTTTTTTTCGGTTTTTGATAATTATATAAGGAGAAAAGCGTTATATTTGCAGCTTCATTTTCGGAGATGAGACTGTACAAATACATAATCAGGCAATATATTGGCACGTTCATATTCACGTTTGTCATCGCGATATTCATTTTGCTGATGCAGTTCTTATGGCAATGGATTGAGGATTTCATTGGTAAAGGATTGGAAATCAGTGTGATGGCGAAGCTGTTGTTCTATACTTCGGTGACGTTTGTGCCGATGGCGCTGCCGCTTGCCATACTACTTTCCTCGTTGATGTGCTTCGGGAACATGGGTGAATATTACGAGCTTGTGGCGATGAAAGCCGGCGGCATCTCGGTGTGGAAGGTGATGCGTCCGCTGCTGCTGTTCTCCGTCGCAATGAGTATCATGGCGTTTGTTTTCTCAAACAACGTGCTGCCGGTGGCGAAGCTGAAGATGTCATCGCTGCTTTATGACGTGTCGCACAAGAAGATGACCCTGGAGATTCCGGAAGGCGTGTTTTACCGCGGCATCGACAAGTATGTCATACGTGTCGGGAAGAAAAGCGACGACGGCAATACGTTGTACAATGTCATGATTTATGACCATACCGATGACAAAGGCAATACGATGGTGACTGTCGCCGACTCCGGCTACATGGCGATGAGCATGAGCCAGCGCGACATGATATTCACACTTTATGACGGCTACAACTACAGCGAAATCATTGAGGACAAAGACTACCGCGACCGCCGCCCGTTCCAGAAGATGTCGTTCAAAAAACAGATTTTCAAGTTCGACATGTCGCAGTTTGACCTCGGACATACCGACGAGGAGTCGTTCAAGTCGCATCAGGAAATGATGAATATCAAACAGTTGAATTATTCCATCGACTCGTTGAGCAAGATGCTGGTCGAAGACAAGAGCGATTTCGCAAGAACGACATACGGCAGGTATCATAACCTGACGGCTGCGGTGGAGTCGTTTGAGCGCATTGACAAGAAGGCGGCGAGGAAACGGAACGACACTCTGGCGGCCGACACCATGGCGGTTTTCAACTGGCCTTTGCTGAGCAATTTCAAGAAGCATGAATATGGCACCATTCTTGAGATGGCGGTCAGCTCGGCGACAAACATGAGGGATAATGTCTCGTACAGCGCCAAGGATCTGAACAGGAAAAGGATAAACATCAGGAAGCACGAGCGGGTGTTGCACGAGAAGTTCACGCTCAGCGTGGCATGCCTGCTGTTCTTCTTCATCGGGGCGCCGCTCGGCGCGATCATCCGCAAGGGCGGACTCGGGATGCCGGTGGTTGTCAGCGTGGTGTTCTTCGTCATCTATTATGTCATAACAATCACCTCGCAACGTGTCGCCGAAACGGGCGACATGCCGGTGTTCCTCGGCGCATGGCTCTCCTCTCTGGTACTTTTCCCGATAGGGTTCTTCCTGACCTTCAAGGCAACCACTGACTCGGCGCTGCTCGACATGGAGTCGTGGAAGAAGTTCTTCTCAAGGAAACGTAAGACAGATAACAAGATAGTTAACCCGTAACACCTCGGTGATGAATATATTAATGCTATGTAACAAGTCCCCGTTCCCGCCAAGCGAAGGCGGCCCGATGGCAATGAACAGCATCGTCACGGGACTGATTGAGGCAGGCCATAAAGTGAAAGTCCTCGCATTCAACAGCGAGAAATATCATGTTGACATCAACAGCATCCCGAAGGATTACAGAGAGTCCACCCGCATCGAGTTCGTCGACATCAACCTTGCGGTTACTATTGCCGGCGCCATCAAGAATCTGTTTTCAAATGAGTCGTATCACGTCCAACGCTTCATCTCGCAGGCTTACACCGAGAAGCTGATAAAAATACTTGACAGGGAGAGGTTCGATGTCGTGCAGATCGAGATGATATACATGGTGCCGTATATCGATGTCATCCGTGAGCATTCCGACGCGACGATAGTGCTCCGCGCACACAATATCGAACATCAGATCTGGGAGAGGATAGCGAAGAAGACGCGTTTCTTCCTTAAGAGATGGTATATCAATCACTTGGTGCGCACACTGCGTAACTACGAGCTGAGTGTCATCGACAAGGTTGACGGCATCGCCGCCATAACGTACCACGACGCCGCCTTCTTCCGCGGCATCAGCGCGACACCGGTCATCGACGTGCCGTTCGGCGTTGATACAGAGAAGTTTGAACCGGCATTCGAGGTGAGGGAAAACCCTTCGTTTTATCACATCGGCTCGATGAACTGGATGCCTAACGACGAGGCCATCAGATGGTTCCTCGACAACGTATGGGACACCGTGCTGGCGAGAATACCCGATGCGAAACTGTACCTCGCCGGAAGAAACATGCCCAAATGGCTCCTCAAGACCAAGAAGAGAAACGTGGTGGTGGTGGGTGAGGTGCCTGACGCCAAAGAATTTGTCAGACAGCATGATGTGGCGGTCGTGCCGTTGCTGTCGGGAAGCGGAATGCGCATCAAAATCATAGAGTCGATGGCGCTGGGAAAACCTGTCATCACAACCATCGTCGGGGCTGAAGGCATTCAATATACTGAATATGAAGATGTTATCATAGCTGAAAACTCCGCCCAGATGGTCGAGGCGCTCTGCCGCATGTATCAGCATCCTTACGAAGCCGAACAGATAGGACGCAATGCGCGGAAACTTATCGAGGGGATTTACGATAACAAGAAGATTATCAACAGACTGCTGCTGTTCTATAATGAATTGAAATCGAAAAGAACGATTACTGTGTTGAAAGACGAGAGAGCAGAGTTAGTGGAGACGGCTGTAGATACGCACCGCAGCGTCTGAAGAAATTGATACAAAGGGTATTACATAAAAGATAAACTGAAAGAATGAAGATATTTGTACTTTTGCCAAGGATTCCGTGGCCGCTTGAGAAAGGCGACAAGCTGAGGGCATACAACCAGATCAAGCAACTTGCGAAGAACAACGAGATCGTGCTGTGCGCCTTGAACACCGACAGGAAGGTTGACAAGCAGGCGGCGTTCCATGCCATGCAGCCGTATTGCATCTCGGTGAATTTCATCGACTTGCCTAAATGCGGCATCATCTTCAACCTCATCCGTTCTTATCTCTGTGGCCTGCCGCTGCAATGCGGATATTTCTACAACTCCAAGGCGAAAAAGAAAGTCCACGCGCTCATCGAATATCATAAGCCCGACATGCTTTTCGGCCAGCTGCTGCGCGTCGCACCATATCTTCATAAAGAGAAAACGCCTAAGACTATTGACTATCAAGATGTCTTCTCTGTCGGCATGAAACGCAGGGCTGAAGTGGCACGGCTCATACTCAAGCCGTTTTTCTTCATGGAATACAACAGGCTGAGGAGATACGAACACAGGATTTTCGATGAATTCGATGTCAAGACAATCATCAGCGAACAGGACCGCAACGACATCGACCATCCCGACAGGAAGAAGATACTCATCGTCCCCAATGGCGTTGACCATGAGTACTACAGGCCGTGCGAATGCGAGAAGAAGTACGATGTCGTCTTCACCGGAAACATGTCGTACGCGCCGAATGTCAACGCCGTCGAGTACCTCGCGAACGAGATCCTGCCGAAGGTGTGGGAGAAGCGTCCCGACGTGAAGATGTACATCGCCGGCGCGAAGCCCGACATCAGGGTGAAGATGGCAGCCAACGAGAACATCATCGTGAGCGGCTGGATCGACGACATGCGCGACGCCTACAAGCAGAGCCGCGTGTTCATCGCGCCGATGCGCATCGGCACCGGCTTGCAGAACAAACTGCTCGAAGCGATGTCGATGAAGCTGCCGTGCATCACCACGTCGCTCGCCAACGGCTCGCTCAACGCTGTCAACGGCAAAGACCTCCTCGTGGGAAACCGCTCCGACGAACTCGCCGCCGACATACTGTATCTACTTGAAAATGAAGATAAAGCAGCCGAGATGGCCCAGCGCGGCTACGACTTCGTGCATCGTGTTTACGACTGGGGCACGGCGACGAAAATCATGGAAGACGCAATGAACCAGATTTTAGATAAGAGAGTAGAGATTAAAGAGTAAAGATTAAAGAGTAAAGATTAAAGATTAAAGAGGAGAGATTAGAGAACCGCGTAGCGGTTCCATATCCGTAGATAAACGAAACGATTATTATATATGGCACAGACAGACGACAAGAAAATCATTTTCTCGATGGTGGGCGTGAGCAAGATCATCCCGCCGTCACGACAGATATTAAAGGACATTTACCTCTCGTTTTTCTATGGCGCAAAGATCGGCATCATAGGATTGAACGGTGCGGGCAAGTCAACACTGCTGAAAATCATTGCCGGAAAGGACAAGGCGTACAACGGCGAAGTGGTGTTCTCGCCGGGTTATTCCGTGGGGATGCTCGACCAGGAGCCGCAGCTCGACGACACCAAGACAGTCAAGCAGGTCGTTGAGGAAGGCGTACAGGAAGTCGTCGACCTTCTCAAGGAATACGAGGATGTGAACAACAAGTTCGCCGACCCCGACGCCGACTACGACAAGCTCATCGAGCGTCAGGGCGAGCTGACCGAGCTGATAGAACAGCACGACGGCTGGGACCTCGACAGCAAGCTCGAACGCGCCATGGACGCGCTCAACTGCCCCGACGGCGATGCCTTGGTGAAGAACCTCTCCGGTGGTGAACGCCGCCGCGTGGCACTGGTGCGCCTCCTCCTCCAGGAGCCCGACATCCTGCTGCTCGACGAACCCACCAACCACCTCGACGCCGAGGCCATCGACTGGCTCGAGAAACACCTTCAGCAATATAAAGGCACCGTCATCGCCGTCACGCACGACCGTTACTTCCTCGACCACGTCGCCGGCTGGATCCTCGAACTCGACCGAGGCGAAGGCATCCCGTGGAAAGGCAACTACTCGTCGTGGCTCGACCAGAAGACCGCACGCATGGCGATGGAGGAGAAGACCGAGAGCAAACGACGCAAGACGCTCCAGCGCGAACTCGAATGGGTGAGGATGGCGCCAAAGGCACGTCACGCCAAAGGCAAGGCGCGTCTCGAATCGTATGAGAAGATGCTCAACGAGGACGTGAAGGAGAAAGAAGAGAAACTTGAAATATACATCCCGAACGGCGACCGCCTCGGCAACAAGGTCATCGAGGTGCAGAACGTCACCAAGGCTTTCGGCGACAAGGTGCTGTTCGAGAACCTCAGTTTCAGCCTTCCGCCGGCGGGCATCGTGGGTGTCATCGGACCTAACGGCGCGGGCAAGACCACGCTCTTCCGCATGATCATGGGCATCGAGAAACCCGACTCCGGCACCTTCGAGGTCGGCGAGACAGTGAAAATAGGCTACGTCGATCAGCAGCACGCCGACATCGACCCGGAGAAGACCGTCTGGGAAGTCATCTCCGGCGGCAACGAGCTGATACAGCTCGGCAAACGCACCATGCCGTCGCGTGCCTACGTGTCGCGCTTCAACTTCGGCGGCGACCAGCAGCAGAAAAAGGCCGGCGTGCTTTCCGGCGGCGAACGCAACCGTATGCACCTCGCCCTGACACTGAAACAGGAAGCCAACGTCCTCCTCCTCGACGAGCCTACCAACGACATCGACGTCAACACCCTGCGCGCCTTGGAGGAAGGCCTCGAGAACTTCGCCGGCTGCGCCGTCGTCATCTCGCACGACCGCTGGTTCTTAGACAGGATCGCCACCCACATCCTCGCCTTCGAGGGCGACTCGCAGGTCTATTTCTTTGAGGGAAGCTATTCGGAATACGAGGAAAACAAGATAAAACGTCTCGGTAATCAGCAGCCGAAGAGGTTCAGGTATAAGAAGTTAATGTAAGACGACCGTCTTAGAAAGGAGTCTTGTCACCTATGTAACAGATGATGTCATGCTCCAAATAGAGTGACTGCAGGTGCTCCATCAGCTCGTTGCTGACGTCGCCGCCTGTGGAATAAGGGTAGGCCAGACCGAGTTGTTCCCACTTGGTTTGGCCTAATCTGTGGAATTTCAAGAGGTTGATCTCAAACAAACCGTTGGCTTTCATGAACTCGATGACCCTGACGGCGTTTTCGTCGGAGTCGTTGTAGTCGGCGATCACCGGATAGCGAAGTACAAGCCTGCCGTTCCATCCCGATGCGACCAGAGTGCTTATGTTTTTAAGAATCAGGTTGTTGGGGACTCCGGTTCCTGCAATATGCCTGTCGTTGTCCATGTTTTTGACATCGATGAAAGCGAAGTCAACGAGTTGCATCAGCTCGATGAATTTCTCCGTCGGGATACAGGCTGATGTCTCCACGGCGGTGTGGATGTTGTCTTTCTTGCATTCTTCGAGTACGGCTTTCATGAAGTTATGATGGAGCAGGGGGTCGCCTCCGCTGAAGGTGACGCCGCCGTCGCCGCCCCAGTTGTTGGAGTCGCGGTGCAGCACGTCCATCACGTCGTTGACCGAATAATGCTTCCCGCAGACGCGCAGGGCGTTTGACGCGCACGGACGCACGCACTCGAAGGTGGTGCATTCGCGGCAGATGCTCCGGTCGAGTCGGATCCCGTCATCGGTGGCTGTCAGCGCCCCTTTCGGGCACGTGCCGATGCAGGCGCGGCAGCCCGAGGCCCATTTGCACACCTTGCCCGCGAATATCAGCTGCGGCTTGCCGGCGTGGTTCTCGGGGTTTGAGCACCAGCGGCATTGCAGCGGGCAGCCCGACATGAATATCGTCGTGCGGCAGCCCGGGCCGTCGTGGACGGAGAACGGCTGTATGTCGAAGATGACAGCTTGCGGTGCGTCCATGGAAGCCTATCTCATTTTGAAATGCTCACATCCGGCGGCGCCGCACGATGCGTAGGTCCAGTTCTTCTTCTCGAAACCCGCGCACGTGCCGATGCCGTGCTCGTCGCAGCCGTCGAAGTTGGCGCAGCAGCCGCATTTCTCGGCCATGACGAACCTCGGACAGGCCTCGCTGCCTTTGCCGTCAATCGGAAGCATCATCTTCGACAGGGCGCACATGCCTTTCTCGCAGTCCAGATATATATAATTCTTGCAGTCTATATGTTTCATCTTGATAAGTTTTAATTCTTGATGGTTAAATGTTTAGTCATCGTATTCAGTCCTGTAGATCACCTCGTCCTGTATGGGCTTGCCGATCTCGCACCAGTATTGAGTGAATCCCGCCACTCTGACCATGAGGTCGCGGTAGTTCTCGGGTTTGGCCTGTGCCTTCTTCAGCGTCTTGGAATCGACGATGTTGAACTGGACGTGGAATCCGCCTTTGCGCATGTAGGCTCGGACAAGGTCGAGGAGCTTGCGGGTGCCCTGCGGCCCTTTCACCGCGGATGGGTGCAGCTTGAGGTTCATCTGCGCGTTCTGCTGGGTGCTGTGGTCGTAGATCGTCGCCGACTCGAAGATGGCGTAGATGCCGTTCTTGTCTGTGCCTGCCGCCGCCGACACGGAGCCGTCGGAGTATGTGGTGCCAGCCAGACGCCCTGCGGGGTCGGCGAGTGTGATGAAGCCCTGCGGACCGTGCGTCGAGACGGAGATCTGACACATGTACAGCGGCTTGCCGTAGTATGACTTGTATTGTCTCGTCAAGCCGAACATCACATCTTCGTACCATTTCAGGAAACGGTCGGCCTCCCAGTCGGCGTTGCCGAACTTCGGTGCGTTGACGCAGTCGGCGAAGATCTGCGCGTATTTCGGCGCCTCGTCGGTGGCCTCGCGGAAGTCGGGCGAGAACACGCCGGTCTCGTATGATGTCTTGAACCCGAAGTTGTGCATCATCGCGTCGAGCATCTCGTCGAGGGTGTATTTCTTGTCTTTGAACACGTTTTTATATAATGACGCCATGGAGTTGACGAACGTCACGGTGCCGCACGACTCGAAGTTGATGGTGGCGTTGTAGCGTCCTCCCATCATGCCGAGGCCGCGGCCTTTGGCGAAGCAGTCGGGCTTCAGCAGCGACGACACCACCGGCGGGCAGTATTTGCGCCAGATGTCCATCTGCAGGTTGTTGACCTTGTTAAGCACGTCGATGGTGAGGTTCATGTATTTTACCCATTCCTCCTTGATGGCATCCATGCTGTCGAGCTTGCGGTTGTGTGGCGGCAGCACCTGCTTGTTGATGCGGCGGTCGTAGCCGTTGGTCATCACGAGTTCGAGCATCTTTGGCAGTCCCACGAAATGCACGCCGGAGCCTGCTGTCGGGCCTGCCCCGCCCGGTATCCACGTGACCTTGCCGTTGTATCTGAGCGGCAGGAAGCAGCCCGGCGACGACTCGAGGCATCCGCCGAGGCACCACGCGCGTGCGTCTTCTATGTTCATGCCCTCCGGGCCGTAGTTCATCAGCATGAAGTTCATGCCGTCCTGGTTGTTCATCCACGCCGGATAGCCCGTGCCCTGCTTCGTGCAGGCGGCCGCCTTGAGCAGGAACGACTCCGGCAGCTTCTCGTCGTACAGTACCGACAGCGTGGGCTGTGTGGTGCGGCAGCGCATCCCCGCCTCTATGATGTGGTATTCCAGCGGCGTCACGGCGCTCAGGCCGTCGCGGTTCAAGCCGCCCAACGACAGGTTGTTGAACGTGTTACCGGAAAGGACGCCGCCGGTGACGCCCGCCGACGCGAAACATTCGATGCATGTTATCTTGATGCGGTAGAACTCCAGAAGCTCGATGACCTCTTCCTCCGTCGTCACGCCGTCGTCGATGTCTTTCTCGTAGAACGGCTGCAGCACCTGCCCGAGACGGCCTATCGACTGCCCCGACTGCGGGTCCTCGTTGACTTCAGCATAATGGCAGGCGAGTGTGAGCTGCAATGCCTGACGGAATGTGGCGGGGGCCTTGTGCGCGATGTGCGCCATCACGCCGCCGATCTCTTCGTAGTTCTTCTTCAGGGCGGCGTCGGTCTCCACCGAGGCGAGGTAATACGCCCTGTCGGCGTAGTTCTGGCACCATCTGCTCAGGCCTTGCGCCAGGTGTCTCATGGCGACGTAGTAGTATCCGCGCTCCATGCCCATGAGGCCGTCGCCGTCCGACTCTCCCATCGTCTCGGCGATGCGTCTGTCGCACAGCTCGATGATGCCGTCCCAACCGTATTGCAAAGGCAGGTAGTAGTTGATCACCTCGCGGCCCTGCGGGATGCAGTACGAGTCGAACATACAGAGCACCGAGTCCATGACGGCCTGCTCGATGTCGAACTGCGGGGTGTATTTGGCGTAGTGGTTGCTCATCTCCTCGACGGAGTTGCCGTCCCAGTAGCTGCAGGTCTTCACCAAGACGGGGATCTCCTCCTTGCGCATCCCGAATTTCTTGGCTATGGAGATGATGTTGCCGTAGCTTTTCGTCACGTTGCCGCCGCCCGCGCCGATGATCGACACGGAGTCGGCCTCGCTCTCCGACGGCGCTGAGGCCTCCTTCATGAGAGCCTCGGCCTGCGCGTTGAAGAAGCTGGCGGTGACCCACGGGAACGGGAACGCGCCGCGCACATGGCGGGTCTTGTTCATCACTAACCGCTCGTAAGGCTGGATTGTCGGCGTCAGATGCGCGAACGCCGCCGCGAGCGCCTTGGCGCGGCGCACAATGATGACGTCGCTGCTGTTCTCCTGCCACACACGGTTGTACCAATACGGGAACTCCATGTCAACGGTGTTCTTCAGCGTGTAATATATGTCAATCAGCTTGCTGCAGCCTTCCGCCTGCTTCGGTATGGCGGCCTCATCGGTCATGCCCGACGCGTCGATGCCGCGGCTTTCCAGTAACTCCTTGAGTTTGTCTTCGTTAGTCATTATGATAAATGTTTCGTAAAATTGAATTTGCAAAGATAATATTTTTTCCAAGAGACGCGGCGGTTTTGTTTGTCTTTGGGAAGAATTTCATATTCACCTTCCTTTGTCCCGGCAACCAGCAGCCGAAGAGGTTCAGGTATAAGAAACTGATGTAGTTAAGAGTTAAAAGAGGAAAGATGAATGAACCGCGTGGCGGCTATATATTGAGAACGTGAACGAAGGTTATCTTATAAAGTACGAACAATATCAGTTGAAAGTGTGGTCATTTTTGCGATGTCTTCAACAGACAGCCCTGCTTTTTTCAATGCCTTTGCAGAAGCCAAAAGAGCCTGGTTTTTCTCATTTATCTGCGCGTCTTTCTCATTTATCTGCGCGTCTTTCTCATTTATC
>JAKSNA010000047.1 GCA_024400295.1 Bacteroidales bacterium
ATTGCTTTTTAGTAAATCGTTTATAATCAATGTTATGTTTTCATCGAACTCACGTAGATTAATGCCCTCGTTCTAATTCAAGTGGCTCGTCAGGGTATTCAGAATACAGAAATCAACGCTATGATTGATGATGCGGTTACTGCTATCAGTAGTGCTACGAATACGGAACAGATAGAAAAAAACTTATTCGATGCTATTACTGTAATAGGTTTATTCCAATCCGGCAAAGAGGAAGGCAAAGCTGAAGCCTTAGGCGAAATGGGCGAACCCTGCGACAACTGCCCGATCGTGGAGGTGACGAAAGGCGACAAGACGGTCAAACTTTACAACCCGAAAAGCGTGAAGTTCAAGAAGGAGTAGGGTTTTGGGTTTTAATGTCTTAAAGGTTAAGAAGTTTAACTATCATCCTGTCCCCTGCTTAAAATTGAAATATTTCTTTTTCTTGCAAAAAGATTTGCGTATGCTAAAAAAATTTGTATCTTTGCAGCCGATTTTTAAACAACTTTTTATTTATACAAAACAATGAAAAAATCACTTACAGTTATCATCGGAGTATTATTCTGCATCACGGCTAATTCGCAGCAAATCAAAATCAACTCCGTTGTCACACGGCAAGGCGAGAGTAACAATGGCTGGTATCAGCTCAGCAGCCAGCCAAGTGTCGTTCTCGGCGAGAACAATACCATCAGTATTGTTGTAAACAGCGTGACAAAAGAGACCTACACACTTTCAGACGACAACACGCTGACCATTTTGTTCGGTTCAGCCATCAACGAAGAAGTGAGTGCAAGCAACCTCAAGGTAAGTTACCCAATACTCATCCAGAATGGCGGCATTCTCAATGTATCAGGTACGATGGACAACACAGAAGCCGAAAACCTCGTGATTGAGGACGGCGGCCAGCTCATCACCGGCAGCAGCGTGACAGCAACCGCGATGAAACACATTAAAAACACCCCGGCATCAGAAGATGACCAAGCCAGAAGCTGGTACACCATCAGCTCGCCACTCGCAGCAAATACTGACGTGACAGGCATCACAAACCTCATCCCGAGTGACGGAATCACTAACCAAGACTACGACCTGTACCGATTCAATGAAGTCGCTTTCAGTTGGGAAAACGCAAGACCTGCTAATGGTCAAAATCCAGATTTCACCACAATCGACAAGGGCATCGGCTACATATACTCAAACAAAGCCACGACAGACATCGCTTTCGCGGGCAATATCAATGTTGAAGACATCAATGTTGACTTGACATTGACAACCGCCAAGGGCAATGGCTACAACCTCATCGGCAACCCGTTCATGCAGAACATCACATTGGATGATATCACAACTGCACCGGCGGAAGGCCTTATCGTTTTGGATGACAAAAGCGACTCTTTCGGTTTGGCAGACGGTTTCTATGTCCTCAACAATGACAACACCTGGGGAACGAAACCTATGACGGGTGAAATCAAACCGCTCCAGGGCTTCCTTGTCCAAGCCAATGAAAGCTGCAAAGCAACAATCAGCAGACCGGCTTCGGGAAGCAAGGGCGAACGCTCGGATGAACAGAACACCAACATCGAGATGATTGTCTCCAACGCCAGCTTTAAAGACAACGCTTACGCGATGTTCGGCGAAGGCACCGGCCTCAACAAGGTCAGCCACCGCAACGCACAAGCCCCGATGCTCTACATCCCGCAAGGCAATGAAGACTTCGCCATCGCATTCATGAACGAGAACACCACCGTGTTCCCACTCAACTTCAAGGCCATGACGACAGGCAACTACAGCATCAGCCTCAACGCCACAGACGACATCAGAAGCCTCGTGCTCATCGACAACATGACAGGCGTCGAGACCAACATGCTTCTCGAAGACAGCTACTCTTTCATCGGCTCACCCGCCGACAAAGAAAACCGCTTCACGGTGAAGCTCGCCATCAGCCACAACGACGGACAGAGCGACAGCGAACACTTCGTATATCAGAGCGGCAGCGAACTTGTCATCAACGGCGAAGGCACGCTCCAGATATTCGACGTGCTCGGAAGAGTGGTCATCAGCGAAGAGGTTCACGGACAGACAGTGAATGTCGGCAACCTCAGCACCGGCGCTTACATTGTCAGACTGACAGGCGAGAGCGTCATGACACAGAAGATAGTTGTCAGATAGTTTAATTCAAAAAATTCAGAAAATGAAAAAGACATTATTAGCAATAGCAATTATATTAGGTTTCACGGCTGGCGCGATGGCGCAGTCAGACGGTTTCTTCAACAACTGGAACAATTTCGACAACAGGGAAGACGGGCTTGAATTGCCCGCTCTTCCGAATCACGCACTCTCCGGCGATCAGCCGGCACCGCTCGGCAGCGGCCTTCTCATCCTCACGGCCCTCGGCGCGGGATACGCCCTTTCAAAGAGGAGAGATTAAAGTTAAAAGTGTGGAGAGTTAAGTTTGGAGAGTTAAGAGTGGAGTTTTCACTCTTGACTCTCTTTTTTAATCACAGCAAACAACTAAAAACTAATGACTAAAAACTAATGACTAAAAACTAATCCCCCTCTCCTATGTACATCAAATCCAACGACCTTTTCAAAGACACTAAACCTGAAACAATTTACGACTCCGTGCCGCGTCCGGTCGTCATCGCCGACAACCTGCTCACTCCCGAAAACATGGGCTCGATGATTCGCCTCGCTTGCAACATCGGGGCTTCCGACATGATATTCCTCGGTGTGAAGCCGACGCACAACATCAACAAAGTCCACAAGAACGCCGCTTCGAGCAAGAACTCGAAGATATGGTATTTCACTGAAGAGACGGACTTGAGGAAGCTCGTTCCGGCCAACAAGAAGATTGTCGCCATTGAGACCTCGACTGATGCGACTAACATCTACGAGACAAAGCTGCCGGAAGACGTGGCGTTTGTCGTCGGCAACGAAGCCAACGGAATGCGGCAGGAGATCCTCGACCAGTGTGACATGGTCGTCTATATTCCGGTTCCGGGGATAAACTGCTCGCTGAATGTCAGTCACGCCGCGAGCGTGGCGTTGTTTGAGTGGTTAAGGCAGATGTCTAAATAGAAAAGAGCCGCATTGCTGCGGCTCTTTTCTTTTCTGCTCGAATTGTTTTCAATTGTTATTCAACAACAACGCGCTGGATTGTTGAATTGCCAGCGTTGTCGATGATGCTGAGGAAATAAACACCTGCTGACTCCATCTCGACAGTTGTCTTCTCGCATGTTGCATTGACAACATTGATGAGTTGACCTGCTGCGTTATAGACGCTGACAGCGACGATGTTTTCACCTTCTACGACAACCATGCCCTTTGTCGGGTTAGGATAGACCTTGTAGAGGTTCTCTGTGTTTTCTGCAACTGAAGTTCCACTGACTGTGAGTGTGAGAGGAATAACAACCTCTGGTTTCTCAGGATCGTTTGTCTTGAAGATGATGTCTGCGTTATACACATCGCCTTCTGAAAGGCCGATTGTGTTGATGCTGACTGTGACTTCGTCTGTGCCGCCGATTGGCATTGAGCCTTCAGGCTTGCTGAGTGTCGCCCATGTTGCAGGGACCGGTGTGCCGGTGAAGTTTGCACGGAGGTGGAGGCAACCGTAGTCTGTACTCATGTTGTCAGGTCCGAGTGAGTTGAAGGCGCCGCCGCCGTTAGCACGGTAGTAGCCTGAATACTGCTGGTATGCTGTGCCGTCGAACACGATTGCATATCCGTCAACAGCCTGTGTGAACTCTGCTGAAATCCATACGTTGTAACCTGTCAGATCGACTGGTGTGTCGAATGTTGCGACTGTCCAGTCCATTGTGTTGATCTGGTTGTAAGGGACGACCTTTTCTGCGAGGACTTCACCCGGCTGGCCGTTGAGGCCCTGACCATAGACGCGGAATGTCACAGGTGTGCCGGCTTCAATGCCGAGGCCTGATGTTGACTCGACGAGATAGTACTGGACGCTGGTGATCTTCGTGCCCATCGCGGCGCCTGCGTATGCCGAGCCAGGGATCATGGCTGCGACTTCATAGAGTGTAGGTTCTTCAATGGTGAAGCCGACGAGTGACGAGAGTTCTGACGGCTCTGCATCATAGTGGATCTGACCCGAACCTGATGTGCTTGTGCTTTCGCCGAAGTCAATCCATGCTGTCCAGTCAGCGATTGATGTGCCCTCTGCATTGCTGATGTTGATGTCAACTGCGTCAGCTTCGTCTTCAGCGATGTATGCCTCGATTTCGTCTGTGTCGAACTCAATCACAGGAGCTGTCGCTTCACCGATCTGCGTGAGTTTGAAGTTGTCGAGATAGTACTCTGATGTTGCTGCGTTCTCAGGCGGGAAGAAGTCCATTGCATCGAGCTTGCGGCCGACCTGTGATTCGCCGAAGCTGTCGAGTGACCACTGCCATGTGCAGAGGCTCTGTTCTGTAGGATTCGACTCTGTTGAGAAGAAGAATTCAGCAACGTCTGTGTCTGAATTCACATGGAGTCTGAAGTGCATCCATTCGTCATAGACGCACGGGATGTCGGCTGTGCCGTTGCTGCCAGCGTGGATTGTGCCGTGACCAGGAGCTGCTGTTGAGGCTGAACCGTTGTTTGTCAGGTGGAGGTAAGCCTGCATCGCCCATGTTGAAGCGCCACCGTTGAAGTTGTGAAGGATGTTGAAGTAACCGTTCTTACCCTGTGGGACGTAGATGTCGAACTCAAGGTCGTAAGTGCCTGATTCGATACCGCCGCAAAGAAGAACCTGGTCGTTGTTGTACGTGAGGTGACCGCATTTTGTGTCGCCTTCTGTTGCGATGACGCCGTCTTCCGCTGAACCCGGGTTGTTGCTCCATGTTGTCCACCAGTCGTTGCCGGCTGCTTGAGCCTCAACAGCAATCTTGTTGCCGACTGTGTAAGACTCAAAGTCATCATTGATGAGCACTGTCTGTGCGAATGCATTGCCGCAGAATAACATCACTGCGACAAACATTGTAAGTAAAGATACTTTTTTCATTTGTTTGAGATTTTAATTAAACATTGAGTTTACTGTTATTTTCAAAGTTGCAAATTTACACGTTTTTTTATAATGTCGCCTGTTTTTTTGAAAAAAAATAAAAATCACTTCAGGTATGCAAGAACAGTAACCTGTCCTGTGATGTCATCACCGAGTTCGACCTGCACGTCAGAGCCTACCGGAAGGAAGAAATCGACCCTTGAGCCGAACTTTATCATCCCGAACTCCTTCCCCACCTCGGCCTTGTCGCCGACCTTGGTGTTGCACACGATGCGGCGAGCCATGATGCCGGCAATCTGGCGGAACAGCACCTCCCTACCCTTTTCATCTCTGACGACTAATGAGTTACGTTCATTCAGCTCTGACGACTTCGGGTTGATGGCGAACATCTTCCTGCCGGGATGGTATTTCACATAACTCACCACGCCGCTTATCGGGAACCAGTTGACGTGAACGTCGTAGGCCGACATGAACACCGAAATCTGTATGCGTTTGTCATGGAAATACTCCTTCTCCTCCACTTCTTCTATGACGACCACCTCGCCGTCGGCGGATGACACCACTGCATTTTCCTCGCATGTGATTTTTCTGTTCGTCGGGACTCGGAAAAACGTTATCGACCATATCAGTATTATCAGCGCAATGACGCTCGACCCGACATGTACCGATATGCCCGGCGTCCAGTCAAACACAAAATTCAACAGCACGGCAATCAGCACTATTACTGTTGCTATTGTCGCGATGACGCTATATCCTTTTTTGTGTATATACATATTAATTAATTTACCAACATCAAATAACAGAAAACGGATGGCACTGCAAGGAACATCGCATCGAACCTGTCGAGGATGCCGCCGTGTCCGGGAATGACATTCCCTGAGTCTTTCACGCCGGCCTGACGTTTGAGCATCGACTCGCAGAGGTCGCCGAGGCTGCCGAAAATCACAATGACAGCAGCGAGACCCATCATCTCGATGTCGCCCATCGCGTGAAGCCAGAAATGATTTACGAGATACGCCACCAACACCGTCATGGCGCAACCGCCGAGACTGCCTTCAACAGTCTTCTTCGGAGAGATACGTTTGAAAAGCGGGTGCACACCGAACGCCATCCCGCTGAGATATGCGAATATGTCGTTTATCCAAATCAGGGCGAAGAGCATGACTGCCAGCATCTTACCGTTGATTGTGTCGAGCGGGCAATTACAATACATTAACAGCACGAGGTAACACGGCAACGCCACAAAGAACAGTGATGTCCAGCAGCAGGCAGCCGTTTCCACAAAAGAATGTTTCTTTGAAAAAAGTGCCATCAGGAAAGGGATCAGCACTATTGCGACTGGAATAACGACAACAAGCTCTATCCATCTGAACGGCAATTCGACCAGCAGCAAGGCCGTTGCGACAGCGAACGAGACCAGCACATAAGCCAGCGTCTCGCATTCGAGACAAGTGCAGCATCTCCTGTTTTCATCGCTTTCCTGAGATTTACCGGATAACAGCTTGCACACCTCATGTGTCCCGATGATGACAACAGCCGTCATCACGGTCATGAAAGCACGGAAATCAAGCAGGATGCCGCCTATCACGATGACGACGAACAGTCCGCCGAAGATGGTCCTTTTTGTTATCTCTTTCATTTGTCATTCAAAACAACCCGCAAAAATACAAATTATTTCATTCATTCATAAAATTTTAATTTATTTTCTGCGTCAATCTCTCTTTTAACTTTAATCTCTAATCTCTAATCTTTTCGCTTCCTGCCAGAGTGCTTCCATCTCATCGAGTGTCATGTCGGCCACAGTGCGTCCCATCTCGCGTGCGCGGTCTTCCATATACGTAAAGCGGCTCTTGAACTTTGCGTTGGCATGTTCGAGTGCGTCGTCGGCATTCACCTTAATGAACCTCGAATAATTCACGAGTGCGAAGAGCAGGTCGCCGAACTCTTCGTCCTTGCGTTCTCTTGAGCCGTCGTTGCGCACCTCTTCCTGAAGTTCGTCCATCTCCTCAAGGACTTTTTTCCAGCAGTCTTCCTTGTTTTCCCAGTCGAAGCCCACGCCCGACGCCTTGTCGGTCATGCGGTACGCCTTCAGCAACGGAGGCAGTCCGGCAGGCACGCCGCCGAGGACGCTGCGGTTGCCTTCCTTCTGTATCTTTATCTTCTCCCAGTTCTGAGAGACATCGTCAGCCGACTCGACTTTCGCCGTGCCGTAGATGTGCGGATGACGCACGATGAGCTTGTCGCAGATGCTGTTGATGACGTCAGCGATGTCGAAGAGTCCGCGTTCGTCAGCGATCTTTGAATAGAACACGATGTGCATTATCAGGTCGCCGAGTTCTTTCTTGACATCCTGATAATCAGATGCAATGATAGCTTCGCTGAGTTCAAAGGTCTCCTCTATGGTAAGATGGCGCAGGCTCTCGATGGTCTGTTTCCTGTCCCACGGGCATCCTGCACGCAGGTCATCCATAATATCCAAAAGCCGTTTGAAGGCTTCAAGTCTTTTATCCATTTCCAAAATTTTTGCAAAAGTACAAATTTTATTGATATGTTTCGTATTTTTGCGGCATGAAAAAGAAATTGACAGACAGGATATTTTTCGCTTTATCTTTTGTTATATTATTGATATTCAATTACGAAAGCAAAGTACGAGCGGACAGCATCGACACGATACGCAACAGAAACCTGCAGGTTGAGTTACGCACGAGCTGGTCTTTCACAGTGTGTCACCATGAGGAGATGCAACTTTTCAGGGCGCACTTCCCGATTTTCGAGCTGAGTCTCCAGCAGACGACTTACGGGAGCAGGACTTGGAACCAGCTGCTCAACTACCCTGCCGTCGGTGTCACGGTGATCTACTCCGGTGTCGGCGGGATGCCAGAGATTGGGAGCATCTTCGGGGCGTATCCTTACATGAGCTTCAACTTTCTGAAGAGCAGAAAGAACATGCTCAACGCGCGACTCGGTGTCGGTGTCGGCTATGCCACAAAGATTTGGGATGCACGCGACAACCCGAAGAACACATTCCTCGGCTCTCACTTCAACGCGCTCTTCAGCATCAACCTCGAATACAGCCGTGTCATCTCGCAACGCTGGCATCTTTCGCTTTACACCGGCATGACACACATGTCTAACGGCGGTTCACGGTGCCCGAACAACGGCATCAACCTTTGGCAGTTCGGACTCAGCGGAAGATACTTCCTTAAGCAGCCGAGGGAACGCCTGCCGCTTGAAACCATCGACAACAAACAGTACAGAAACTGGAATGGCAAGAACATCTCCTGGTATTTCTCGTTTTTATATTCCCTCAAAGACATTGACGAATACATGGGCTACGTACGGCATTGGTCGGTTTACAACCTTCAGCTCAACGTCATGAAACGCGTCTCACAGATGAGCAAGGTAGGCATCGGCCTCGACTTGGTGTATGACGAGACCGACAAGGAAGTGCTGAGATTCAATGGCATAAGATACAAACCGATAGAAATACTGAAGCCTGGCGTAAACGTGGCATACGAGCTTGTCCTGAAATCGACGTCTTTCCTCTTTAATTTCGGGTGTCATGTCGGCGGCAAGGAGATGTGCGAAGGCAGGATATATCAAAAAATCAACCTGAAACAGAATGTCAGCGAACACATATTCGTTACTTTCGGGCTCACCACCCACTGGGGCTGGGCTGATTATCTCGGCTTCGGCGTTGGATTTAAAATCAATTGATCATGAAACATAAATCACTGATAATAACACTGTTGACAACATTGACACTATTATCTTCCTGCAAGAAAGTGCCGCTGTCGGTAGGCAAGACCGTCGTCCGGCAGAGAGAACTCGCATCGTTCAGTCATCTCACCGTGAACGACGACATCAACGTGACACTCGTGAGATCCGACTCCTGCTTCATCGAAATCACGGCGGGGGAAAACATCATCGGCAATATCGCCACTGAAGTCAGAAACGACACGCTGATAATCCGCAACGAAAACGAAATCGGCTGGATCCGCACGTATGACTACCGCATTGACGCGATATTGCATTTCAGAGACATCAGTTCGCTGACATACCGTTCATGCGGCGAGCTGCACACACGGAACCAGTTCAATGCCGAAGACACACCATATTTGATTTACATCGACGGAGGTTCCGGTGACATTTTCATGGACTTCAACCGCTGCAGCAACCTGAGGGTAAACTACAACTACGGCACGAGCCAGTTGAATCTGACCGGCAATGGCAACAGGTTCCTGGACATATACAAGAGGAGCTACGGCCTCATCCACGCCGAAAATCTTGTTGCCGACAGTGTCAGCATCACGAACGCGGGCACCGGCGACTGTTGGATAAACGCCAGCAGGCATCTGCATTCACGCATCTACCACCTCGGAAACATATATTATAAAGGTGAGCCGACTGATATTATTGAGGAATACGGCGAGGAAGCGAAGGGCCGACTGATAAAGTTTTGAGTTTTGAGAGTTGAGAGTGAAGTTGTTAGAAACTACACTCTCAACTCTCAAAACTTCACACTATTTTAATATGCTTTTGCGAAGATCACTCTTCTCTTCGACGGTTTGCCGGAGAACGGGTCGATGCCGTCTTCGTAGTCGTCGTCGAGCGGGATGCAGCGCAGTGTGGCTTTTGTCGCCTCCTTGATTGCCAGTTCGGTTTCTGTTGTGCCGTCCCAGTGAGCGTAGGCGAAGCCTCCGTTTTCAACGACATTTTTGAACTCGTCCCAAGTATCGACGCGGTGAGTATTTGCCTTGCGATATTCCAAAGCTCTGTTGTAAAGGTTGTTCTGAATATCGTCGAGAAGACCGATGATATGTTCTTCCATCTCTTTTTCAGAAATCTCCTGTTTGGTCATGTTATCACGGCGGGCGATCTCGACAGTCGAGTTGTCAACGTCGCGTGGTCCTGCTGCGAGACGTACCGGCACGCCTTTCATCTCCCATTCGGCGAACTTGAAGCCAGGCTTCTGTGTGTCGCGGTCATCGAACTTCACCCTGAGGCCTTTCGCTTCAAGGCGTTCCTTCATCGAGCGGCAGTAGTCAAGGACTTTCTGCTGCTGGTCGTCGGTCTTATAGATTGGCACGATGACGACTTCTATCGGGGCGACTTTCGGAGGCAGCACGAGGCCGTTGTCGTCGGAGTGAGCCATGATGAGTGCGCCCATCAGACGTGTTGAGACGCCCCATGACGTTGCCCACACGTATTCGAGTTTATTATCCTTATTCAGGAACTTCACGTCGAAAGCCTTGGCGAAGTTCTGTCCGAGGAAGTGTGATGTTCCAGCCTGGAGAGCCTTGCCGTCCTGCATCATAGCCTCGATGCAGAATGTCTCGACGGCGCCGGCGAAGCGTTCGTTGGCCGATTTGATGCCGCGGATGACAGGCACCGCCATGTATTTCTCGGCGAAGTCGGCATAAACGCCAAGCATCTTCTCGGCTTCAGCCATTGCCTCCTCGCGTGTGGCGTGTGCGGTGTGGCCTTCCTGCCAGAGGAACTCAGCCGTGCGGAGGAACAGACGCGTACGCATCTCCCAGCGCACCACATTGGCCCATTGGTTGCACAAAATCGGGAGGTCGCGGTAACTCTTGATCCAGTTACGATACGTGTCCCAGATGATAGTCTCGGAGGTAGGACGCACGATGAGTTCCTCCTCGAGTTTCGCCTCAGGATCGACGACGACGCCCGGCCCCTCTGGGTTCTTCATCAGACGGTAGTGAGTGACGACAGCGCATTCCTTTGCGAAGCCTTCAACGTGGCTCGCCTCTTTCGAGAAGAAACTTTTCGGGATGAAAAGCGGGAAATACGCATTCACATGACCCGTCGCCTTAAACATTTTATCGAGAGCCTCATGCATGAACTCCCAAATCGCATATCCGTAAGGCTTAATAACCATACAACCTCTAACCGCCGAATTTTCAGCAAGTTCCGCTTTATTCACGATGTCAGTGTACCATCTTGAATAATCTTCCTGACGTGTTGTAATTTCTTTTGCCATAATTTTTTTGTTTGGTATGAAAATTGTTAGTATTTTTGCGTGCAAAATTACGAATTTTTTCCATTTAATGGTGAATTTGTTTTTAAATTGATTGACATTAAAATATAAAAACCATGAAAAAATCGCTGACAGTCATTTTAGGCTTGGCATTATTTGCAACAGCATGTAAATCAAGCAACAGCGTTGTATATGACGACGCTTATTACTCGCCATACGACACATACAGCCGTTCGATGAACGGGACACTGGTGACATCCTCCGACGGAAACGTCGGCTCAACGGCATTGAGGAACAACGAAAGCTACGACTATTCCGAATATTATCCGGCCGACAGCACGGAGTCAAAGACAGACACGGTGTATGTCATCGAAGAGAAAACCCCGAAGGTCACTGTTGAGTTCGGAGTAGGATTCGGCTGGCCTTATTACGGCTGGGGTCCGTATTACTGGGGTCCGTATTACATGCCGTCATGGTATTTCAGCTGGGGTTACGACCCTTGGTACGGCACCTATTGGTACGGCAGCTACTGGAGACCTTGGGGCCCGATGCATCCGTGGTACCCTTGCTGCTGCTGTCACCCCGTATATTACGCGACAACGTATTACAGCACATGGGACAGACCTCATTCCTATCAATACAGGAACGCCAACAACGGCGGCATCGCAAGCGGCAGAAGCAGAAACGCAAGCAGCGGACTGCAGGTGGCTAACAACGCAAGAAGAATCAGCTCCACCGGCGAGACACTGCGCCAAACCGATGTAAGACCAGGCACGTCAGAAGCCTCGGCGCGCCCGTCAGCGACAGCGTCGAGTTCAAGGCCGGCAGCCACAAGACCATCAGCCTCTGCCACAAGACCGGCGGCGGTCAGGACAGGACAGAATGCAACCGGCACAAGGCCGACACAATCGGCAAGGCCTTCTTCCGGATTGAGGCCAACACAGGCCACGAGACCATCCGCGTCGGAGAGAGTATCAACGAGACCGTCACAGGCAACCGGACGCGTGACTCAAGGCACTTCGACAGCCTCAAGACAAGCAAGGACAGGCTCTGAATATGTCAGGCCTCAAAACTCAACAATATCAAGGACTTCCACCTCAAGGATAGGCGACGGTTCAAGGAACAGCATTCCGACGACAACCACAACGAGAAGCTCTAATTCAACAAGAAGCTCAAGTTCAACAAGGAGCTTCGGCAACATTTCCAGTGGTTCAACCAGAAGCGGAAGCAGCGGCGGAAGTTACAGCGGAGGAGGACGCTCGGGCGGCAGCATCGGCGGTGGCAGCGTCGGAGGCGGTCGCTCGGGCGGAGGCGGAAGACGATGATTAGTTAAAAGTTAAAAGTTAAAAGATTAAAGATTAAAGATATGAAACGGATAGTAGTATTATTGGGAATTGTTATTGGAGGCTTGGGCGTAAAGGCGCAAGGTCTTTCGGATGTTTATGATTTCTCACAATCCACCTATCAGGGAACGGCGAAAAGCGCGGCGATGGGCAACGCCATGGGTGCCGTCGGACAAGACTTCTCGGCAATATCAATCAACCCTGCCGGACTCGGACTGTTCAGACATTCGACAGTAGTCTTCACCCCGGGACTTTATCTTTCAAACTCAAAGTCGGAATACAACGGCAGCACCAGCATCACCAACGACATAAGAATGCCGATAAACAATGTCGGTGTCGTCTTGACCTTCCCGAAAAACGGCTTTTTGAAATCGGTGAACTTCGCCTTCGGGATGAACCGTACAAACAACTACACAAGGGAGACATACGCAAGCGGCAACAATTACAAGAACTCGCTTATTGATGCGTATATGGGTGAAATCACCGATTATGGCATTCACAACGACAACGACCTTGAGTCGTTTTCGCCGTACGTCATGTTTCCTCTCTGGGACTGTTACCTCCTCGACTTCAGCGACAGCGGAGATGTATCCACCATCGTCCCGATGGGCAACCTCAACCAGCAACGCGGCGTGTTGAGACGAGGCTATATCGACGAGATCCCGCTTTCGTTCAGTCTCAACTTCGACGACAAATGGTTCATCGGCGCATCGCTCAACATCAAGCATCTTGAGAGAAGACTCACGGCGAGTTACAAAGAGACGAACCTCGGCGGCGGCGACCTGATCGCATGGATGCAGGAGGAATTCATCCGCACATACGGCTGGGGCGTCGGCGCGAAACTCGGTGTCATCGGCTTCCCCGCCAAATGGCTGCGTCTCGGACTCTCTTTCCAGACTCCGGCATTGTTCAACATGGAGGAAGACTGGAGCACAAGGACAACCTCAAGGTTAAGGAACACCAATCACAACAACAACGAAAACAACACACGCACAAGCACTTACACATACAAGTTCACCACGCCTTTGCGCTTCGATGCAAGTGCCGCATTCATCTTGAGCAACCGCGCGATGCTCTCGTTCGACTACGAACTCGTAAACTACAGAAACGCCTACCTCTCATGCAGGGATTACGACTATTCAGATCTTAACGGTCTGATTGCCAATACATACAAGATCTCCTCAAATTTCAGGGCAGGCGGCGAATACAGGATTAAAAACGTCTGTCTGAGAGCCGGCTACGCGCTGTATGGCAGCCCGTTCGGCCTCGGCGAGAAAGAATACAGGACAAGCAACTGCTCAGCCGGCATCGGCTACACCGTCAGGTCATTCACCTTCGATGTCGCATACGTCTTCTCACAGATGAAAAACTCATATTACATCTACTCGCCATACTCCAACTACGTGCCTTCCGGCGATGATGTAGTGACAAACACGGTTCATGAAACCGACAACACGCATCAGTTGCTGTTATCATTCAAATTCAGGATCGACTGATTGAATGACGGTTACAGACAAAAAAAAGCGGCGCCAACAAAGACACCGCTTTTTCATTATCACACTATCTTACTTTGTTTCTTCAGCAGCGATACCATTGATTTTGTTATACTCTTCGATGATACCTTGGTCAACCAAAATACGTCCGCAGTACTCGCACACGATGATTTTCTTGTGGATGCAGATGTCGAGCTGATGCTGCGGCGGTATCTTGTTGTAGCAGCCGGCGCAGGCGTCACGTTCGATGCTGACCACGGCGAGTCCGTTGCGGGCACTCTTTCTGATGCGCTTGTAAGCGGCGAGAAGACGGTCTTCGATAACCGACTCACTCTCAGCTGATTTCTCCACGAGAGCGGCTTCCTCTTTCTCCGTCTCCTCAATCAGTGAGTTGAGCTCCGATTTCTTCTCCTCAAGATTTTCCTTACGTTCCGCAAGTTTCGCCTGAGTTTCGGCAAGATTCTTGTTCACATCTTCCATCTTCATCGTGCACTCACGAATCTTCTTTTCGCAAAGTGAAATCTCAAGTGATTCATATTCAGCTTCTTTCTGCAACGAATCATACTCGCGGCTGTTGCGGACATTGTCGAGTTGCTCCTCGTATTTCTTGATCTTAGCCTGCGTCTCCTTGATTTTGATCTTGTAATTTGCGATGTCGGTGTTGAATTTCTTGATCTCACCATTGTAATTCTCAATACGGGTCTCAAGACCAGCCACTTCGTCCTCAAGGTCCTGGACTTCCTCCGGAAGCTCACCACGCTGGATGCGGATCTTGTCAATCTTTGAATCAATCTGCTGCAATGTGTAAAGTGCAACAAGCTTTTTTTCAACTGTTACTTCAACCTGTTCTTCTTCGTTGATTTTATTTTCCTGATTATCAGCCATTTATGTAATAATTTGATATTATACGAAATAATTTATCGAGTTCGTTTTTACTTCAGAAATTGAAACTGCAAAGTTAGTAATTTTTTTTGATATAACATCAGCAATTAATTCTTTTGTGAATTGTTCTGTTTCAAAATGTCCGGCATCGACCAGAAGCAGCTGTCCGTCGGCCTCGAAGAAGTCGTGATATTTCACATCGGCAGTGACGTAAGCATCTGCTTTACAACGTTTTGCGACGTTAAGCATAAAGAAACCAGAACCGCCGCATACTGCAACTTTCTTAATTTTTCTGCCAAGAAAATCGGAGTGACGGAGAGCCTTCGCATTGAGATTTCTCTTCACCAAGGCTAAAAAGTCACGTTCATCCATCTCATTTTCTAGTGTCCCGACCATTCCGCCGCCGACTTCCCCGTCAAATCCATCAGCCGGTTTAAGGATATGCAAATCATTCATTCCCAACTGTTTTGCAAGCCGGAAACTGACGCCGAGACCGCTGTTGTCGAGATTCGTATGCATACAAGCGATTGCGATGTCATTTTTTATCGCCTTAATGACGACGCGCTCGATGGTATTTTCCGGAAGAAGATGTTTTAAAGGCTTGAAAATCAGCGGATGATGACTTATCACAAGATGGAAGCCCTTATCAATCGCTTCATCAATAACCGCCTCTGTGACATCGACAGCAACCAGAGCCTTGTCAACCAACATGTCAGTGTCACCAAGCTGAAGTCCTGCATTGTCCCACGACTCCTGCCATTCCAACGGAGCCATTTCGGTGATGCAACCCACAATTTCACTTACTTTTCTCATCTCAAAAAATTTTCGGCGAAATTAAATATTTTTTCCTTAACACACAAAATTTTTTCAATTTTCATTAATTCAACCAATAATTGTATTTTTTTTGTAAATTTGCAAGCCTAAAAATCATCATCATGAGAGTACTCTTATACCCGTTGTCATTAATCTATTCTGTCGTATTGTATATCCGACATAGATTATTTGATATCAATCTGTTACGGTCAAAGAGTTTCAATATTCCGATAATCTGCGTCGGGAATCTCTCATTCGGCGGCACAGGCAAGACACCTCATACAGAGTATCTCATCCGTCTGCTGTCAGAACATGTCAAAGTGGCTGTCTTGAGCCGCGGCTACGGAAGGAGTACGAAAGGCTTTGTCCTTGCCCATGAAGGAGTTACATACGAAGAGATTGGCGACGAGCCGCTTCAATATCACACAAAATTTCCTGATGTAATCGTAGCTGTCGATGAAGACCGTGTCGAAGGTGTCAGAAAGCTCATGGACATGGAGGTCAAGCCAGAGGTTATCCTGCTTGACGACGCATATCAGCACCGTTGGATAAAACCAGGTTACAACATCTTACTCACTGATTATCACAGCATTTATTCCAAAGACCACTTGACACCCGTCGGCAATCTCCGCGACATCAAGTCGGAGGCGCGGCGTGCGAATGTCATCATCGTGACAAAATGTCCTGTCGTCATCGACCCTTACACAAAAAGGAGCATCATCGATTCGCTTAAGCCCAAGCCTTACCAGAAAGTGCTATTCTCACAGATCAGTTTCGACGGCTTCAAGCCGTTGAATAAGGCCGCCGAGTCAAAAGACCTCACACAATGCCGTTCGATCTTCATGTTCTGCGGAATTGCAAACCCCTACCCGCTCGAAGATTACCTCAGAAGGAAGACTAACACATTGAGCACCACCATCTTCAATGATCATCATAATTTCACGAAAGAAAACATCGACACGATTGTCGAAGGTTACAACAATGTCATCGGCAAGAATAAAATCGCGGTCACGACCGAAAAAGACGCCATGCGACTGACAAATTATTCCAGTCAATTAGAAAACATCCCGATTTTCAGCATACCTATCAAGGTGCGTTTTCATGAAGATGATGGGAAGATATTAAACAAGGATATATTTAATTATGTTGGATTTAGAAAAAATTCTTGAAACAGTTGAGTTCATCAACTCAAAGACAGGCTTTTTCAAGCCAGAAGTCGGCATAGTGCTCGGCTCAGGTCTCGGCGGATTGACCAAAGACATTGACGTTCAATATACTATAAAATACGAGGACATCCCAAACTTCCCTGTCTCGACCGTGAAAGGTCACGAAGGCAACTTGGTGTTCGGCACTCTCTGCGGCAGGAAAGTGGTTGTCATGCAAGGCCGTTTCCATTACTATGAAGGCTACAGTACCTCGACCATCACGTTCCCAATCAGAGTAATGAAGTATCTGGGAATCAAGCTATTAGTGCTTTCCAACGCGAGCGGCGGCATCAACAGGACGTTCCGCGTGAGCGACATCATGATCATCACCGACCACATCAACCTGCTGCCGAACCCGCTCATCGGGCCAAACGACGACAGAATCGGGCCGCGTTTCCCGGAGATGAGCGAGCCGTACAACAGAAAAGCCATCGCCCTGGCCGACAAGATCGCCGGAGAACTCGGCATCAAGGTGCAGCACGGCGTCTATGTGGCCGACAGCGGCCCGTCGTACGAGACACCGTCGGAGTACAACTACTACGGCATCATCGGCGGCGACTGCGTCGGGATGTCAACGGTGCCAGAAGTCATCGTGGCACGTCACTGCGGACTGCCCGTCTTCGCCATGTCGGTCATCACCGACCTCGGCGGCAAAGACCTCGCCTGCGTGGTGACACACGAAGAAGTCATCAACGCGGCCAACGTGGCCGAGCCAAAGATGAGCGCGATACTCAAGGAGATGATGAAACGGATTGACGAGTTGGAAAGTTAGAAAGTTTATAAAGTTGAAAGGTTGTAAAGTAGAAAGTTTATAAAGTTATAAAGTTAGAAAGTGCTTTAAGAGGGAATGGGGAGAATATATTTCGTCACTGATTTTCACCTTGGCGTGCCGACGCTGGAAGACAGCCTGATGCGCGAGAGGAGGCTCATCGCCTTCCTTGACTCAATCAAGGGGATGTGCGAGGAGCTTTTCCTGATGGGCGACCTCTTCGACTTCTGGTTTGAGTACAAGACGGTGATTCCGCGCGGGCACGTCAGGCTGCTCGGGAAGCTCGCCGAGTTCATCGACAGCGGCATCGCGGTGCATCTCTTCGCCGGCAACCACGACCTCTGGACGTTCTCATACCTTCAGGAAGAGATTGGCATTCAAGTACATAGAGAGCCTGAAGTGATGACGCTGAAAGGAAAGAATTTCTTCATGGTCCACGGTGACGGCCGCGGTCCTGGTGACGGCGGCTACAAATTCCTGAAGAAAGTGTTTGAGTGCCGGTTCAACCAATGGCTTTTCAGAATCATACACCCCGACTTCGGTATAAGAATAGCATTGAAATGGTCGCACAACCATCGCGTCAAGAAACTCGACAGAGAAGCCAAAGGCAACTATTACTCCGACATCGAGAACACGCGGCTTTACAAATACGCGCAGCTCGAATCGGAGAAAGACCCGACAATCGACTTCTTCGTCTTCGGGCATCAGCACAAGGCAATGCAGTACAAGACCGGAAGCCACGCCGTCACCACCGTCGTCGGCAACTGGCTCAGGGACTTCACCTACGCCGAGTTCGACGGAGAGGAAATGAGACTTAAAAACTATCTGTAACCCGTTTGTTTAAGACAAACTTGTCAAATTAAAATAAAGGAGACTTGTTTCTTTACCATCGTTTTCTTCCGACTTTTTCAAAAATTTGAAACCATTTTTCAAATAAAACGGAACAGCTTCTTTCAAGGCATCAACTGTTATAAAGGTACAGCCGGCGCGATTCTCTTCCACATACATGGTCCTGACAGCATTTAAAATCACAGATCCAATTCTCGAACGCTGGTATTTCTTTGAAACGCCAAGCCTTCCTATCTTGACAGCAGGATAATCCGAGCGATGCTTCCTGTGTGGAAATTTCGATTTAATCTTTCTCCATGTGGATTTATCACTGTCTGGAATTGAAATTTTGGGGCTAATGGACAAAAATTAGGCTGAAATCTTCCGAAAGCATAGTAATAACTA
>JAKSNA010000048.1 GCA_024400295.1 Bacteroidales bacterium
GAACTGCGACAAGCTGTAGTCGCTGCCTTTAAGTATTTCAGAAATGGTGATCATATTCTATTAGTTAATATAAATTCTTTGTTGTTTAAGTTTGCGTGTTATTTTGATATTTCCAGTATATGTCTAACGTTATTACACATTTTTCTTCTTTCTATTCAGAATCTCCAAGAGCACTTTCAAGTTCTTCAATTGCGGGAAGCGACGACTTGAAGTTCTCAGGTAACAGTTTGGATAGCTGATATGCCGAAACGCCTATAGGTTGTGATGAGGATTCCAACGCATATTGGGCTTCAAATCCGTTCCCCAATTCAAGCAGAAATTTCTGAATGTTATCCATAAGGGCATCCTTGAGTTCTTTTTCTGTGTATTTTTGCGAGAGAGAAAGAAAATCAAAGCAATAAGGATCTTTGGTCATTTGTTGAGCCAAATCGCCATCGGGTGCCGGCAATGATGTTTTAAAGTTTGTTATTGCCTTCCCTTCGCGCTCAAAGAGGTCCGTATCAAGGAAATTGAGCAACACAGCCCTGCTCCAATTATTCTCAATGGTCTTTTGTACAAAAAACAATGCTTGGGGCAAATTGTCTTTGCATTTGTTGATGATTTGGACATGATGTCCCCATGGAATACAAAACAACATTTCAAAATCGTCAACAGCCTGTTGACGATTTTTGCTAATTGCAGAATCGTCTACATGTTGTAGACGAATTTCAACATCTTGAGAATCAGTAAAACCACAATCATTGGTTGCAACATGAGAATTTTCAAGTAAAGGGGAATACAACTCGTAAAAATACTTGCAGTATTTTATGTTTGTAGGCGAAAGTCCTTTTACATCAGGAAGTTCATTTTGTAAATTGGCACTGACTTGTTTGAAAAATCCACTTCCGTATGTGTTCAGAAATTGCTTTTGGCTCAAGTCCCTGCCAATGCTCCAATAAAATTCGAGCATGGTGCTGTTCACCCTCACCGCTGCCTTAACCTGACTTTGGCGGAAACGGCTGCTGAGTTCGCTAATCCATTGTTTGTAGTCTTTGTCGATGATGGCAATATTGTTCATTATCTCATTTTTTTATTTAATATCTCAAAGAGCGTACATATATCAACATCGTCATTTACGAAATACTGTTGTTTTAGATAAACAGCAAGAGCCGCACTGTCTTTTCCGCCTGATATTCCCAGTATATGTCTGACGTTCGTCATTCCAGGATTTTTTTTAGGTCGTCAATATCCGGCAATGCTTTCCTTAAGTTTTCCGGAACATCGGCAGAGGTGGAATATGTTGCAACACCCATAGGTTTGTTATAGTCGCGAATCACAAATTCCACATACTCGCGTTTCGCCGATTTGCAAAGAACAATTCCTATTGTTGGATTTTCATGCGATTTCTTCACTTTGGCATCAAGAATGCTCAAATAACTCATCAGTTGTCCCAAGTAAGAAGGTTTGAATTCTCCTGTTTTTAACTCAACGACCACCATGGCATTCAGCTCCCGATTGAAAAATAGCAAGTCGGGAAAATGTTCAATGCCATAAACTTCCAGATGGTATTGATTGCCGATGAATGCGAAATCATGACCAAAGGTCATAATGAAATTTTTTATGTTTTGAACGATTTGTTGTTCTATAACCCGTTCGTCAACATCCGCCATGTCTCGTTCTCCTATCTGCTCTGTATTTATGAAATCTAAAAAATAAGAATCCTTAAACATCGTTACCGCTTTCCGCATCGTGACAGTACTGTGTATGGTCTGTTGGAAATTGGAAGGAATATTTGTCTGATGGCTGTAAACATCTTCTTTTATCAGTTTTTTAAGAATATCCACGGACAAATGTTCTTCTGCTGTGCGCCGGATATAGTAGTAGCGGGCGGAAATATCATTGAGTTTATTGATTTCAATGTGATGGGTAAAAGGTACACGGAAAAAATCATCAATGGGGAAATCCTTGGTGGCTGGGATATGTAAAGTGTGATAGACATCAATCTTTGTTGATTCATCAGTTGCAACTGATGAATTTACAATTAGTTGATTGTCAATATATTTTGTTTTGGTATTTGCATTCTCCGAGTTTTCATCAGTCATAACTGATGAATTTGAATCAAGCATTTGCCATGATTCATAAAACAGACGCATGTTTCTCAAATTTGTTGCCGAATATCCTCGCAGTCCCGGTAATTCCTTATGCAAGTGTTCACTGATGGATTCCAGAATGTTAGTCCCCCAACCACCTTTACGAGTATGGTTGGAGATATACTTGCCTATGCTGAAATATATAGTAAGCTGGATGCGATTCACATCTTTTGATGCTTCATATTGCCCTTGTAAAATGGCGGTTTTTATAATCTCAACCGCTTCTCTTATTTCTGATGCTTCAATGTTCATTCTCTGTTCATTTTCTTGTTTGATATTTCCAAAAGCGTGCAAATGTCCACATTGTCATTTCCCGATAACATTTGGTTTATCTTTTGCTCCAACTCGGAAACCCGCTTCTTGTCCTTTTCGGGCAAAACGTAGGTCTGTGTCCTGACATTTGCTCCAGTGTTCGACACCAAGCCCTGTTTTGTGAGAGATTTTTTCCTTCTCGTGGAAAATAAAGTCCCTTTTGCCTATAAATCATACCCTTTCTTCAACCATAAGGTTTTGCAAGGAAACGACTCGTGCCCGGAAAAGGTGAATTTTGTATCCATCAGTCAGTGAGTTTTCAAATACCAATTAAAGGTGCAAAGATAATCAATTATTGAATGTCATGATTTGTTTTTATAAGATGCCAGCTGAAAAAATCCGGCGATGTGTTCATGGAGGCACAATATAGTCAATGTATGTCTTGGCATCCTTGTTCTGGCCGATGCAAAGACAGATGTCTCTCAATGATTCACAGGGGGTTAGCTGCCCGAACAGCATATACTGCAATTGGTTTGTGCAATTGAACTCTCTGACTCTATAATCTCCTTTGAACTTCTCTACGAGGCGGAGGAAGATTTGGCGCGGGATGAAGCTGGTGACTTGAGTGAGGATGTACTTTCCTTCGTTCATAACCGGTGGAATTAGCCCGCAAAATTACGAACTCATTTCAAATCGAAGTTGTCAAAGAACTGTTATAATATATTGTTTTTTAATGTTTTACAGCCGCAGATGCGTCGGTTAACGCATCACTAGTATTTTAGCACAGCAAAATAACACAAAGGGCTGAATTTCCAAACAGAAACCAGCCCTTATTTTTCGCCCTAAAAAAGTTTTATCGGACAGTAATAATTTAGAATACTAATTATTCTGTCTTGAATCAGGCTTATTTGTTGCCTTTCTCTTCTTTCTCGAGGTTCTCTTTCAGAGCTGCGAGGACATCGAGGTCACCGAGAGTGGTTTTCTCGACGCTGTCGTTGATCTGTTTCACGGCACGTTTTGTGTTCTTCTGTGCTTTCTCTTTCTCGGCTGCTTCAGTTTCTTCTGCGACTGCCTTTGTCTCTTCCCAGATGCGTGAGTGTGAGAGGATGATCTTCTTGTTTTCCTTCGAGAACTCAATCACCTTGAAATCAAGAGTCTCATCGTTCTTGGCTGTCGTGCCGTCTTCTTTCTTGAGGTGACGGTTCGGGCAGAAGCCTTCAACGCCGTAAGGCAATGAGACGACGACGCCCTTTTCGTTTGTGCTGATGATCGTGCCATGCTGGATCGAGCCGACTGTGAAGATGCTTTCGAAGACATCCCATGGGTTCTCTTCAAGCTGTTTGTGGCCGAGGCTCAGACGGCGGTTCTCTTCGTCAACATCGAGGACGATGACATCGATGGTGTCGCCGATCTTCGTGAACTCTGCCGGGTGTTTGATCTTCTTCGACCAGCTGAGGTCTGAGATGTGGATGAGACCGTCAACGCCTTCTTCAAGCTCTACGAAGATGCCGAAGTTGGTGAAGTTGCGGACTGTTGCAGTGTGCTTTGAACCCTTTGGATAACGTTCTGAGATGTTTGCCCATGGATCCGGGATGAGTTGCTTCATGCCGAGGCTCATCTTGCGCTCCTCGCGGTCGAGTGTGAGGACCTTCGCTTCGACTTCGTCGCCGAGGTGCAGGAAGTCCTGAGCTGTGCGGAGATGCTGTGACCATGACATCTCTGAGACGTGGATGAGGCCTTCAACGCCTGGGGCGATCTCGATGAACGCACCGTAGTCGGCGATGACGACGACTTTGCCCTTCACTGTGTCACCGACCTTGATGTTCGGGTCGAGGGCATCCCACGGATGTGGCGTGAGCTGCTTCAGGCCGAGAGCAATACGCTTCTTGCTGTCGTCGAAGTCGAGGATAACGACCTTGATCTGCTGGTCGAGTTGGACGATTTCCTTAGGATCGTTGATGCGTCCCCATGAAAGGTCTGTGATGTGGATGAGACCGTCAACACCGCCGAGGTCGATGAACACGCCGTAGTTGGTGATGTTCTTGACGACGCCTTCGAGAACCTGGCCTTTCTCAAGCTTGCTGATGATTTCGCTCTTCTGCTGCTCGATTTCGTCTTCGATGAGTGCCTTGTGTGAAACAACGACGTTCTTGTACTCGTGGTTGATCTTCACGACCTTGAACTCCATCGTGCTGTTGACATACACATCGTAGTCGCGGATAGGCTTCACGTCGATCTGTGAACCTGGCAGGAATGCCTCGATGCCGAACACATCGACGATCAAGCCGCCTTTTGTACGGCTCTTCACGAAGCCGCGGACGATCTCCTGGCTGTCGAATGCTGCATTGACGCGGTCCCATGACTTCAGCAGGCGTGCCTTCTTGTGTGAAAGGACGAGCTGGCCATTGACACCTTCCTGATTCTCAACATAAACCTCGATGACATCACCGACCTTGAGGTCCGGGTTGTGACGGAACTCTGAAATCGGAATAACACCGTCTGACTTGAAGCCGATGTTGACGACCACCTCGCGTGCGGTCTTCGCTACGACTGTCCCGTCGATGACTTCATGGTCGCCGATCTGACTCATTGTCTTCTCGTACATCGCGGCCATCCTCTCGCGGTCAGCGTCGCTGTAGCTGTCGTGCTTCTTGGTGCTGCTGCTCCAGTCGAAATCCTCTGCCGGAACCGGTTTCACTCTTTTTGTTTCTTTTTCCTCAACGTTCTTGACTTCTTCGTTGACGATGTTTTCGTTTTCGTTCATTTATTTTTTGTAAAATTGTACCCGATATTCCTCCCAAATTGAAACACCAGGGATTGTTTAACTTTAATCTTTTGACTCAAATCATTGATTTTCAATTTAAAAAATCAATTTTGGGATAAGATCTGAATGAGGTGCAAAGATACAAAAAGTTTTGATACACAATAACTTTTTTGCAAAAATATTCTGTGAATATCTTTGCTTGATTTGTTGGGAAATTAATTCGGTCTTGCGACTTTTTTGTAATTTTGCCGGAAAAAATAAAAATGGAGAAACACAAAGTGCTTTTCGTCTGCCACGGGAATATCTGTCGCAGTCCGATGGCGGAATATATTTTGAAGGACATGGTGGAAAAGGCTGGCAAGGCTGACGAGTTTGAGATTGCGTCGGCGGCGACTTCAACCGAGGAGATCGGCAATGACATCTATCCTCCGGCGCGACGGATTCTGTCACAGAAAGGTGTGAAATACGACAGTCGCATGGCCCGACAGATCACACGCCGCGACTATGAATATTACGATTTCATCATTGCGATGGATGAAAACAACCTGCGGAATTTGAGGAAACTCTTCGGTGAGGACACCGACAACAAGATTTCGCTGATGATGTCGCATGCCGGCAAGCGCCGCGATGTCGCCGACCCTTGGTACACCGGCGATTTTGAGAAAACGTATGACGACATAGTTGAAGGCTGTGAGGGGTTCCTGCTGGGTTATCAACCATGATACGCGTGACCTGTCACCACATCATCCAGCTGTCTTGTCTTCGTTCTCATTTCTCAAATCATTCAGCGTCTTACCTTTGTATGTGAAATACTTCGGCCCCTGATAGGCACCGGAAGTGTTTTGCTTTTCAATTGGCATAAATGTCGCAGTGAATGCTGACAGTGACCACAACCTTCCTTCATATTCGACCTTGTTGTCAGTTGCGACTCTCACTTCAACGCCGGTCGGTGAGAATGTCACGACATCACCGATTTTCAATCCGGTCATTGGGAATTTGAATGATGGCTTTGAAACCGAGTGTTTCTTTGTTTCTACCTCGTCTTTTATCTTTTTATCCTCGTCTTTGTCTTTGGATATCATGGGTTTGCCATCTACGTACACTGCGATTTCAGCGTCATCGAGCAAGTCGGCGATGTCGCGCATAATATCGAGGGCGACATCTGGCGCGATGTTGAAAAACTCACGGTTCTGCCTGATCCTCAGGTCGGTAAGTCTGTCAATCTGTTTGTGTATCTGTTTTTCAACTATGGCGTATTTTGAGGTTTTCAAGGTGGCATAAATCTCAAAAGGAAGAGGTACAGCGGTGTTGTCGAGTTCTTTCGACCTCACGTCAACAGGACGCGAACTTTTCCCAATCTTAACCCAATCTTCCCTGAAACTTGGATTGGTCAGGATATAGACATAACCAATTTCGTTATTTGACATGATTGCGTGGTTTTAAGCCGCAAAAATAAGCATAAAATTGTTTGTATGAAAAAATAGTGGAGAAATCAAAGACTTTTTATTCCATAATTGAAGTTAATGATGACTCCATGAACTTTTTGGGACTTGTCCACGATTCAATCAATTTGATTGTTTCCGGCACTTGTTACACGAAAAACAAGCAGACTCCCGCCACGCTGACAACTGCCCCGATGACCTCACGCACTGTCACCTTTTGGTGGAAAAAAACAGCCACCGGCGCGATGATGAGTATCGGCGTGAGGGCGAAGAGCGTCTGCGCGATGCCGGCGGATGTGAACTGCGTGGCGAGCAGCGACGCGCTGACACCGATGAACGGGCCGAAGATGGTGGAGGCGAACACGCACCACATCGCCTTGCGGTCGCTGACGGCGTGACGGAGCTTCCCCAAGCCGTCTCTGTTGAAGATTATCAGAGTTAAGAAGAAACCGATGAGCCCGATGTAGGCGCGGATGGTGGTGGCGGCAAACGACATGCTGACGCTGGCGGGCAGCTGCAACACCGCGCCTTCAAACACCGCGTCGTGCGCGATGCCGGCGGCGGACAATGCCGCGTCGTAATGTGTCAGCCCGACCTTGCTCATCACCAAACCGAGACCCTGGCAGATGCCGGCCATCGCAGCGTAGAAAACGCCTCTCGCCGGAAGTTTGAAACGAATGCCATGTTGCTGTGAGTCATCGCTTTTTGACAAGATGGAAAGCGCGATGCCGCTTAACGTGACGATCATCCCGATGATGGCCGCCGGGCGCATCTGTTCGCCGAGAAAGACTCGTCCGGTGATGGCCGCCGTGGGCGCCGACAATGTCATGAAAAGCTGCCCGAAACGCGACCCGATGTGTATGTAACCCTGCATCAGGCAGTAGTCGCCGATGACGTAGCCGACCACGCCCGAAAGCAGCAGCCACGTCCATGTGCCGCCGTCGGCGTGACGAGGGTAGGGAACTCCCATAACTAACCAAAGGGTGACGACAAGGAACGCGAGCGACATCGTCATCCGTATCGTGTTGAACGGCAACGATCCCATCCGTTTCGAGCCGACCTCGGCAAAAAGCGCAGTGGCGGTCCATGAAAGGGCAACGCCTAACGAAATCAATTCTCCGACAAACATTCTGTTGCTTCTTGAAATTTCGCGCAAAAATATGACTAAATATCATACGTTTTACGCGTTTCGGATTTTTAATAAAAAACTGATGATTGGCGACTGATGGCTGAAGTCTTTTTTATATCTTTGCAAAAATTTAAAAAGATGGCACTCAATTGCGGAATCATCGGTCTTTCAAATACTGGAAAGACGACCATATTTAATTGTATATCAAACACTAAAGCTGAAATAGGCTTCGCTACAAAGTCGAATATCGGGATGTGCGAGGTCAAGGACGAACGCCTCAAACTCATCGACAACATCTCTCATTCGAGGAAAGTCATTCCGGCGACGGTCGAAATCGTTGACCTTCCCGGCCTTAGCAAAGGCGGTCAGGGCGTCGGCAACAAACTTCTTGCGGAAGTGCAGACCGTTGATGCGCTCATCCACGTGCTGCGTTGCTTCGACGACCCGAATATACCGCACAGCGAGGGAAGCGTTGACCCCGTCCGCGACATGGAACTCGTTGACCTCGAACTTCAGGTGCGCGACCTCGACCTCGTGACACGCAAGCTGCAGCGCGTCGAGAAACTGCTCAAAAACGGCGACAAAGACAACAAACGCGCCTTCGAGGTCCTCTCGATTTATAAGGAGGTGCTCGAAAACATGCAGAACGCCCGCACAGCCGACGTCTCCGAGGAAGACAAGAAATACATCCAGGACATTCAGCTGCTTACGGTCAAGCCGATCATGTACGTCTGCAACGTTGACGACGCTTCGGCCCTGACGGGAAACAAATACACCGAGGCGGTGAAGGCCGCGCTTCACGGCGAAGACATGGTGATTTTAGCTGGCAAGCTCGAATCGGAAATAGCAGAACTCGATGAGGAAGACCGTCAGCTCTTCATGGAAGACGCCGGTCTGACTGAGCCAGGTGTGAACCGTCTCGTGCGACTGGCTTACAGCACCCTGAAGCTGCAGTCGTTCTTCACCACCGGCCCCGACGAGACACGCGCCTGGACGATACATATCGGCGACACGGCCCCGATGGCGGCGGGTGTGATCCACAGCGACCTGCAACGCGGTTTCATCCGCGCCGAGGTGATGAGCACCGAAGACTTCCTGCATTACGGCTCCGAACAGGCCGTCAAGGAAGCCGGAAAGTTCGGCGTCGAAGGCAAGACTTACGTCGTGAAGGACGGCGACATAATCAATATCAGGTTCAATGTGTAAATTGAGGCAAGCCAAATAATCTCAAAAAAAACTTGTGAAGCTTGTGTTAAAAAACTTGTGAAACTTGTGTTAAAAAATATGCCAGAATACGTAGTACTCGTTGATAATCAAGACAATCAGGTCGGGCTGATGGAGAAGATGGAAGCTCACGTCAACCCGACGTTGCACCGCGCATTCTCGATTTTCATCTTCAACTCGAAAAAGGAGATGCTGCTTCAACGCCGTGCCCTGACGAAATATCACACGCCCGGACTGTGGACGAACACCTGTTGCAGCCATCCGCGTGACGGCGAGAGTCTCGAAGCCGCGACGAAACGACGCCTCATGGAGGAGATGGGTATGGAATGCGAGCTGAAGGAGGTCTTCAGTTTCATCTATAAAGCCGATGTGATGCAAGGCCTAACCGAACATGAGTTTGACCATGTCTTTATCGGGACTTCAGACAATACACCTTTAATTAATAGGGAAGAAGTCGATTCATACAAGTACGATACCGTCGAAAACATCAAGTCCGACATTGAAAAACATCCCGAAAATTACACGGCGTGGTTCAAGATCGCGTTCGGGGAGATGCTTATGGTACACCCATTTCTTTAGACCATTTTGTAGCCAAGTTAAGGTGATAAATCCTCGCTGGTTTTACGTTGCATAATTAACGTGAGTTTGATAAAAACATCACGTTGATTATAAAAGATTTACTAAAAAGTAATTGACAAAAGTATGACGCTGGAACATACATGGACAAGATAGGAATGAAACCATGATTGTGTTTTGTGCAATTATTATAATTCAAATACACAATCAGAATCGGGAGAAAAATATTCAAAAAATTTGGTCAGTTCAAGAATATTTCGTATCACGACATCATGATACTGACCGACGGCAAAGTTGCTGAAATTTCCTGTATCATTGACGATTTCTGCAAGATTTTTGACAAAACAATTGAAAGACCCGCTATGAAGATTGCCTCTGTCGGTGTTCATCAAGGAGTTTCTTTTCGGCGGATGCCTGGGCATCACCTTCGTTGACAGCACGATGCTTGAGAACAAGAGTTTCATTGAGGCCATCTACGGCAGCCGTCTACTGCCACTTTAGAGGAAGCCGTTGATTTGGTCGAACTCATGTTAAATAAAAAACGGAGGCATCGCATCTTGATGTCTCCGTCCCCGTTAGGTCTTATTCTGCCTCGATTTTGAACCTCACCAATCTCAACGGATTCCCACCGCAGTTTTTAAGTTCTTGAATGCCATAGAAATAGCCGTTGTGAAATACGAGCCGTTTTCTGGTGATCGCGAGGTCGTAGTCGTTGCATTTCAAGGTGTTCTCGGAAATCGTCTTCCCGTTTTTCACCTGATAGACGTGGAACGAGTTTTCGCCCGCTTCCTTGGCCTCGTCGAAGAAAAAGATGTTGTCGCCGCCGCTTATCGCAATCGTGAACCATCCCATGCCGAACGGCTCTTTTATTTCGTTCAGCCCCTTTTCATATCTGGAAATCAAATCGTTAAGACTGCGGATGTTTCTTTCACGGTATTTTTTGTCGGTCATTTCATCGGTTTCCGAGAGGCATTCTTTCAAATATGAAATCTTTTCTCTTTGATAATTCAGTTGCTCATCTACCGACAGATAGTTCTGATCCCAGTCATATTGTTGCTCAGAAATCTTATTTCCATGGAAATCAAACATTTTGATTGCCGGCTCGGTAGGGCATGAAATCAAAAGCCTGTCATCAACTTTTAAAATATTAACCGAAAAATCCATTTCTCTTCTTCTGGATTCAGATGCGTTGGTGTAATTGTTTTTGTCCCAAAACTCGCTGAATTCCCTGAATTTATCATAGACAATCGTATATTTTTCCGTATTGATGTCAAGTATTGAGACAAAATATCTGTGTTTTTTCCCCCATGATGTCGAGCCGTAAATCGCAATGTGGCTGTCGTCTAAAACGAGCATGTCCAACGCACCGTGATCTATTCTTATAACTTTAACAATCAAGCCGTTGCTGTCAAAAAAATAGATGTCGCCCATCATGTTTGCCTCCGTGAAAAACAATCCGTTTATATAACCGAACGCCGGTTTGATGTTCTGCGGTTTCCTGCTTGGGCCGGCGAAATGCAGTGAAATGTCTTTCAGGAACTTGCCATCGGAGTCGAAGAGCGAATACTGGTTTCTCGTTGCGTGGCTGACAATGGCCTTGCCGTCATCGTAAATGACCAATTTTTTCCTCAAGCCAATGGCCGTGCCGTCGAATTCATCGTAATAGCTCTCGAAGATTTTCGCCCAGTCGTTGCCCGCGCCGTAAGTGTCGTCAGCAACGAGATTGATGATTCTGTTTTTTTGAAATATTTCAGTAACCGATTGTGCATCAACGATAAAACTTGATGCGAATAAAAATGTCAATAAGAAAATGTGCTTTTTCATTTTTAAAGATTTTAATAATTAATAATTCTGATAAGTGCCAAAAACCGCAAGATCTTGTTCCAGGAACGGTTTGTTGGCGTCGTAATCGTCGATTGTGTAATAGTCGAAAATGAATTCATTGCAGTTGGTTTCCGGCTTTGAAAATTTAATGATAAGTAAAACCAAAATCATCGCGCAAGCTGTTGACAATGAAGATATAATCGCTATTTTTAAAGTCTTTCTCTTTTGATTGCGCTGACTTTTCAAAACAAATTCCGGAACCGGAATTACGTCTGAAACCAACGAATCCAATGATGATTTTATCTTTTCTGAAAAATATTTCCGTTGCTCAATTTCATTCCTGCAAAGTTCGCAGTTTTCAAGATGAGCATCGGCTTCTTTTGCTTTGATTTTCGAAAGTTCGTTGTCTATATACTTTTGTATCAACGAGTTATCAAGATGTTTCATTTTATTTGCCTTTTAAGTTTTTCAATGATTCTTTCCAATGTCTTTCCGATGGAGGTAAATTTTATTCCGGTTATTTCGGCCATCTCCTTGTATGAATAGCCTTCGCTGTACAGCACGATCAGCGATTTCTCTTTTGTGTCAAGATTTCCGATCAGGTTCAGAATGTTTGTCGTATCAGATTGATTTTCAACACTGAAATCTTTTAAAACGTCATCAGCTCTCACGGTTTTTGAGTTTTTCCTTTTGAAATCAACGCCTTTGTTGATGGTGCTTCTTATGAGCCAGTTTTTCGTGTCGTTGATGACTTTCCCGTCGTTCATCGCGAAGTAGTAGGCGGTGAAAACGTCCTGCACCACGTCTTTTGCGCTTTCGGAATCCTGCAGCATTTTCGTTGCGATTCTGAAAAGCCTTTGGTAGAAGTTCCGGTATGTCGTCTCAAATTCGGAGTTCATCGTCAAAATTTTGCTATATGACGTTTGAAACGTGCATTTTGTGACAAAATTACAAATTAATTTTTCAAGGAAATGACATGATTTGTGATGCTTATTCGGTCGAAAAAGTGTAAAATTTTTGAAATATTCGGTCGAGAAAGTGTATTTTTGCAGCCTGAATCTTAAATGCTCGCTTATGCTGAAACGAAAAATAGAATATGACTTGTTGAAATGGAAAGATACTGCTAATCATAATCCTTTGATAATCAGAGGAATTAGACAGTGCGGGAAAACGTATATTATCAGACATTTTGCGCAGAAGCATTATAAAAGTGTTGTTTACATGAATTTTATGTTGCAACCAGACAGAATGAACGCCTTCACCGGCACTAAAGATGTTGATGTTATTCTGATGAATTTGTCAACTATGATGCCTGAAGCGAAATTTATACCAAACGACACCTGTTTGATCTTTGACGAAATACAGGACTGCCCGGATGCAAGGACGGCATTGAAATCGTTCAAGGAAGACGGAAAGTTTGATGTGATTGCAACCAGTTCGCTGCTTGGAGTGAAAGGTTATGGCGAAAAACATAAAAAGGGAAATGATAAAACGTTGGGGAAAAATTCCATACCTGTTGGATACGAACAGATTGTTGATATGTATCCTCTTGATTTTGAAGAGTTTCTGTGAGCCAATGGAATTGGTGACAACGTTATCGGGAAGCTTAGGGAGTGTTTTAAAAAGGAAGAACCTGTGCCGGAAGGCATTCATCAGACTTTCATGCAATTGCTGTACCGTTACGTCGTTGTCGGAGGTTTGCCTGCCGTCGTGAACAGATTCATTGAGACAAAGCATATCGGACAGGTGGCGAAGGTGTTAAAATCAATCATATCAGAATATGAAGATGACATGGTGAAATATGCTGATGACAAGGACAAACCACATATCCGAGAGTGTTTTGAGTCTGTTCCGCATCAGCTTGCGAAAGAGAACAAGAAATTTCAGTATTCGTTTGTCAAAAAAGGTGGAAGAGTCTCACAATATGAAGGCAGTCTGTCTTCATATTCTGTCGGGCATTCTTTACCGCGTCACCAAAATGAGAACCGTGGATTATGCCAACCAGTTTCTTTTTGAGCCTATCGGCATCAAAGAACGCACAAACTTTTACGCCAAATCTGCCGAAGAACACAAGAAATTCACCATCAGCAAAGAGCCGAAAGGAAAGGTATGGTTCGCCGACCCACAAGGATTAGGAACTCCCGGCTACGGACTTTGCCTTTCAGCCGATGACATGGCGAAAATCGGGCAACTCTGTCTTGACGGCGGAATGAATAACGGAAAACAAATCGTTTCGGCCAATTGGATAAAAACCATCACCGCACCGACCCATACAACCGACGAGAAGTTCGGCAACATGAAGTACGGAATGCTCTGGTGGATTGTCGACGACAAAAAACCTATTTATACCGCCAACGGAAACAGTGGAAACGTCATCTATGTTGATGAACAAGAGAAACTGGTCGTTGCCGTTTCGTCTTATTTCAAACCGTCAGTGCTGAATCGGATTGATTTCATTGAGCAAACCCTACTAAATCTGGCGTATAGGTCAAAATGCGGGCTGCGACATGGCTGAAAGCTTTGTAAACACAGGCATCCCGGTCGATTAAAAACTTTCAGGGAAAAAATTGAGCTTTGAAAATGCTCTATAGGTCATTTTGCGGGCTGCGACTTGTCCAAAAGTCCGATGTTTACTACATTGGCAGCTGATTTAAAATATTCAAAAATACTGTTTTATGAATAAAAAAATGTCCGGCCTGTTGTTCACAACTCACGAAGAAGAACGGTCAAAGGAAGGGCGTTCAGCAATACAAATGCCAGAATTGCGGAAGAAGGTTCGGCAGTGGATCCAAGCCCTCCGAAGAAGAGAGCTGGACTTTATACCAGGACGGGAAGCAGACGATTGCGGAATTTGCCGGATCCAAATCATTGGGCGAGCCGCCGTCGTGGGAGCTGAAGAACTGCCATCCTTCAAAATCAACGTGTTGCAAAAGATCGTCGCGCCAAGCGCCTTCGACAGCGGGCTTGAAAGTGAGCACCAAAACGCGTCTGGCTTTCATTTTCTTCGCTAATTGATAGGCAGTGAAAGTCTTTCCGAAACGCATTTTGGCGTTCCACAGGAAATGCAGCGGCTCGCCCTCGCGGTGTTGTGTAGTTGTAAAATAGTGATATGTCATCTCTACCGCCTTTTTCTGTTCTTCGCGCATTCCAAAATCGAGGGTGCGTTTCGGTTCGAAATGCGTGCGGTATTTCACCGACTGATAGGCGTTTTTCACGTCATCGAGGGTGCATCGGAACCATTCGCCGGCGGTGTTCTCGAAGCCATTTTTACGCAGAACTTCATGTACGGCGTGGTCGCGGAAATGATTGCCGCTGCCATCAGCGTAGAAAGCGGTGTCGGACCATTCCAACTTGTATGTTTTGCCAGGCGTGACGATGGGATGTTGCTCCTCAATGCGCACGTTGACATCTTCGCGCGTAGTGTCGCCGATCTTCAGCTGGCCAGGAAAATGTGTGTCGCTGTAGGCGTAAATCTGTGGCGTAAAACGCTTGTATTCAGGTAGTATTTCTTGTTGGGTCTTCATGTGTATAATTTCGTTTAAGTATTCCTTTGAACGAAATGCTGAAGACCATTGCTGAACATCTAATCTTTTAGGAAATATAGCTCGTTGATTGTCATGCCATTGTCGGTCAGGAATTTCCTGTATTCATCGGGAAAATTCTCTTTCATGTGGTGTTCTTTTTGCTTTTTTATATAATTGACAATCATATCTTTATCACGCTCGCAATAGGAGAATGCGGCATATTCTCTTCCCCAACCGTCAAACAACGGGAAATTAGGATTCGTTTTCAGCCATTTACTGGACGAAACCTTGAGTTTTTGGACGAATTCCGCTACTGGCAATGTTGCCGGCAAGGACACAAACAAGTGAATGTGGTCGGGCATTCCGCCGATGCGTAACAACTTGGCATTCATGTTGTTGACAAAACCCATCATATAGGCATAAAGTTCTTTTTCATGCTCTATGTTGATGGACAACCCGCTCCTATAAGTGCGTATGACGATGTGATAATATAACTTTGTATAACTCATAATTTTCCCGCAAAGATATTTGTTTTTACGATAGGTTTATCAATGCGCATCCTTTTTTTGTTTGCCGTCATCCGCAGCCTCTCGGAGAGAGGCGATTTCAGTATCCCTACACGAGGGCTTGCCCGTAGTGTAGGGTTTTGGCGACCAGGTCCTGTAGTTTGCGGCCCTATGCTATCCTGCATAGCCTACACTGTCCTGCACAGCCCTGTGCTGTCCTGTGCAGCCCTACACTGCGCTGTCCTGTCATGTGTAGTCCTGTCCTGCACAGCCCTACACTGTCCTGTCCTGTCCTCCTGTACAGCCCTACACTGCGCTCCGCTGGTGTAGGGTTATTGAGGTGTGACCTCTTCGAGGTCGCCTACCGGATCCCCTCCGGACTGGGGCTGCCCTGCATTGTCCTGTGCTGCCCTGTGCTGCCCTACACTGTCCTGTACAGCCCTACACTGTCCTGTGCTGTCCTATGCTGTCCTGCACAGCCCTACACTGCGCTTCGCTGGTGTAGGGTTATTGAGGTGTGACCTCTTCGAGGTCTTGCGTTCAGCTAATAGTCTTCAGTATTTCAAAGAACGTTTTGCTTGTTTATGTCATTCCATCGGTTTTATCATCGATTCTATGAAGTTGATTTCCTCTTCCGTCAAGCCGTATTTCTTGTAAAGCATCTCGTCCGTCCACGGATGAGAAAAGTCTTGGAGAGGGACGAAACGAAATACTTCTTGAGAAACCTGCATTGTTCCTCTTCCAAAATACAATAGTATTCTAAAGAAATTCGTATTGGTGTAAGATAGGCAGTTTTGTTGTTCTTCAGCAGAATCAAAAGGACCTATAACTAAAAATGTTTCTGAACAAACGACGTTTTTATCAGCAGATATTAATTGTGGTGGAATGATTGCGTCTGTTGAATATGCCTTTGAAATGAATAACTTGTATTTATCAATCCATTCGGCGTTTTTTGTAATGCCAGATTTTAAAACATAACCATTGACTCTTTTGGCTCCCCCTTTTAGTCCTTTTACTCCCCAGATAAAAACAGAACCACTATATTTTTCAGATTTCAAATTTAATTCAGGATATTTGTCCGGACAATTGAAAATATCGGTGCTGATATTGAATGGTTTTCTGGGAGAGACAATACTACTAAATGAAGTGTCTTTTGTTACTTTCTGGATGATTGATTGTCGTCTAATGTCTCTAATTACAATATTTGAATAATCATTTTTCAAATAGCGTGTTGATACAATTGCTTTTCCATCTTTGTGTTGATATATGAAGTTCGTTTTACCACAATATTGACTATCCCATAAAAAATAACAAACACCACCATCAATATGCAGCCCTGCGAAACAGTCTGATGAATTTTCATAGTCATATAAATATTTTATGTGCTTGTCATTCATCATTTTTTCCCTAAACTGATTCAATCCTCTACCTCCAACCATCCACTTTGAAGGTACAATCATTGAAAGATAACGTGGTTTTAACAACATTGCTTGTTCTATAAACCTATTATATATAGGCATTGCAGCATCTGTACTTGCGCCACTTCCATCAGTTAACTGATAAGGCGGATTCCCAATAATGACATCGAATTGCATATTCTTGAAAATTTCGTTTAAGTTTTTGTGAATGAATGGATAAGCGTAGTTTTCGATGGTTTTGATGCGGTCGTATTGCGCACGGTTGGCTCCGCATTGGCTGCATTTGCCGTTTACCCAAACATGCTCGCAACGCATGTAGCGCAAATTGCCTTGTTCGTTCTCGCCAAAACATTGTGCCACAGAATACTCGCCGTTGGCTTTCTTTGCACAATAGAGCGTGCGGCGGCTCATTTCGGCGGTGAGCTGCGTGAGCGCTATGCCAAACAGCTGCTTGCTCATGATGTGGTCGATGCGTTGCTGCAAATCCGGAATTTTCTTCTCCAAACCCACTAAAAGTCGCTTGGCTATCTCGCGCAGAAAAACGCCGCTTTTGCTGCACGGGTCAAGAAACTTGGCATTGGGGTCGCTGAAAATGTCTTGAGGAAGCATGTCGAGCATCTGGTTGGCCAGTTCGGGCGAAGTAAAAACCTCGTCGCTACTCAGGTTGGCCAGACAGTTCAAGATGTCAGAAACCGTCTTCTTCATAGCGTGTGGATTTTCGTGTAGTGAACCAAAGGAAACTCACGCACGGGTTCGTCAAACTGCTGTGCGTCACCGTTTTCATCGAAGAGCGAATACTGATGTTCCTTCCTGACCAAAAAATCGAACTGGAAATCGCGGCGTTGCACCTTGTCGCCCACAAAAGTCCACTCGCTGAACACGATGGGCCTGCCATCGGCGGCAGTGTAGGTCAGGGCATCGCCTTGCACGATGTTGCGTTGCAACAGGTAACGGACGTTCTGTAAAAATTCGTCGGTCTGCTGTAGAGACGCAACATTTTGCGTTTGTACGGCGATTTGTGCTACAAAGTCGTACAAGCGCTGGCGGCATTGTTCGGCATTATCAGCCAGCAATTCAATGCCATAGATGGAAGCGACGGCCTGCAAGGTGTGTTTCTTCCATTCGGCGCCGGCGTAACGCTGGCCGACGACCGACATTTTGCGGCGCAGGATTTCGATGAGGAAATTACCGTCGCCGCAAGCGGGTTCAAGGAAACGGCTGTCAATGCGAAGTGTTTCGTCCTTCACAAGGTCGAGCATGGCATTCACCTCGCGCGGATTGGTGAACACCTCGCCATGGTCGGCCACCCGCTTTTTCGATTTCACTTGGGTGTTTTCGGGCATTTGTTCGGTTTTAGGCGCGTCTGCCATTTTCCCTAAAACCTATCAAGCCAAGCACAAAAGAAACGTGGACGAAACTTATCCACATTCCGGGTGCTTGGCCTGACCCATTACCTCAGATAAGAACGCCCACGTTGTTCGTGGACGCTCACTGTTATCTTCTGAGGCAATTTCCTATGCGGCCAAGCTTTGGAATGATTTCAGAATAGCAGCAAACGCTATG
>JAKSNA010000049.1 GCA_024400295.1 Bacteroidales bacterium
GAAATGACATACAATATAATTATCATTGTAAGAAATCAAAACAGCTTCTAAAATCTTTTAAGAAAAAAGTTCTTGACAAGAAGCTAAAAGCATTGTAATTTGCGGCGTGTTTTTTAAAAACAGAATTAAAAATTAATTTTTATGAAAAAGAAAAATGATCCAATTGCAGAGGCGAGGCGCTACGTCGAAAATGCCTGCAGAACATTAAATGAAAACGGTGAATTGAATATTGAGACAAAACGCTATGAAGATGAAAAATACGTCAGGGCTGCCGGTAATTATCTGTGGCTTGGCGTTTTGTTGGCTCTTGACGCAGTATTTAAGGTAAGAAAAGACCGCAGGACTTGCGTTGACATCAATGCATATCTTGACGCTGTTGGGAAAAGAGACCGCAAACTGTTAAGTTATGTCAATACGGGATATGATGTAATGCATTTGTCGATGACGTATGACGGAGTGCCGGCTAAAGGTGTGAGCGATGAAGGTGTCCGATTGGCTAACGCTATCATCGACCGATGTGAAACAATGATGTAAAAAGAGAGAACCTCGCCAAAACATTACACTCTGTCTGAATTTTATTATTTACAGCCTGAAAACACAATAGTTATGAAATACCCAATCGGAATCCAGACATTCAGCACCATCATCGAAGAAGGCATGGTGTATGTGGATAAGACAGACCTCATTTACAACCTCGCGCATAAACGCATCTGCTTCATGTGTCGTCCGCGCAGGTTAGGGAAATCGCTGTTTATATCAACGCTCGAAAGCTATTTCAAAGGTGATAAAGAGCTTTTCAAAGGCTTGAAAATCGAGGAATTGGAGAAGGATTGGACGCAGTATCCGGTGTTCAGGATAGACTTCGCACAAGGCGGTTTTGAGGATTCTGAAAGTCTTAAGAAGACAATCTCATCGTATTTGGACGACTGGGAGGAATTGTATGGGGTTGAGAGCAAATACGACAAATTGGGTCTCCGTTTCTCAAAAATCCTCGCCGAAGCCCACAGAAAAACTGGCAAAAAGTGCGTCGTCCTCATCGACGAGTACGACAAACCGTTGCTTGATGTTCTCATGGAGCCGATGGAGGCCGAGAACCGCGCCGTGCTGAAAGAGTTCTACGGCACTTTCAAGGTCGCCGACGAGCATCTGCGTTTTGTGCTCCTCACTGGCGTGACAAAGTTCTCGCAGGTGAGCGTGTTCAGCGGCTTCAACCAGCCTGAGGACATCAGCATGAAGAGCGAATTTGATGCATTGTGCGGCATTACGAAGGACGAGCTCGTTACATATTTCGACAGTGAGATAGCGGCGATGGCGGAGAAAAAGAAGTGCTCAAAGGAAGAGATGTACATCCGCCTCAAAAAACAGTACGACGGCTATCACTTCTCGGAGGAGATGCTCGACATCTTCAACCCGTACAGCGTCCTTAATGCATTGAACGACAAAAGCTTAGACGAGTATTGGTTTGCGACAGGCACTCCGACGTACCTCATGCGCCTGCTTGACCGCAACAAGACGAACATGCAGGAGATGCTGGGCAGGGAATACGAGTGCGACTACTTCATGGACTACAAGGCCGACGTGGAAGACCCTTTGGCCATGATTTACCAGAGCGGGTACCTCACGATAAAAGGCTATGAGAGTGTCGGCGGCACTTATTTTTACACCTTGGATTACCCGAATGTGGAGGTGAAAAAAAGGCTTCGTGGCGCTGCTTGCCAACGACTATTTCAAGATGACCAACGTCCAGCAGCCACTCGCCCTGACGATAAACAAAGCACTCATGCAAGGCCGCACAGACGACCTCCGCGACGAACTGTCCTCATTTTTGGCCTCAATCCCCTACGACGCGAACTATCAGGAACGCGTGTGGAGCTACGAGAGCCACTATCATTACACTTTTTACTTGATATTCAGACTTTTATCCTGCTATACGACTTTGACAGAGAAAGCGAACTCACGTGGTCGCGCCGACATGATTGTTGAGACGGACGACTACGTTTACATCTTTGAATTTAAGCTTGACGGCACAGCTGCCGAAGCGTTGAAACAGATTGACGACAAAGGCTACGCCGAGCCTTACGCGGCGGATTCGAGGAAACTGTTCAAAATCGGAGTCGGGTTTTCAAGCGAAAAGAAGAATATCGACGAGTGGGGTGGTTTAAGTGTGAAGTTTGGAGAGTTGAGAGTGGAGTTGGCTGTCGCATCAAAAAAACTCCACTCTCAAAATTTCACTCTCCACTCTCCTCACTCCAAATTTTATATATCAAGCTGACAAGCTCATCTGCCTCCGCCATGAACGTGATACCGTCAGTCTCCCATTCCGGGTACGCCATCGCCTCCTGACCCTTCAGCCTGTCCATGTCTTCAAGGTACTTCGCCGACTTCTGCTCAAGCTGTATGAACATCGGCTTCATCTTATGGCAGACAGCCTGCGCCTTCGCGAAGTCGTGCTCGTTGAGAGCCTCGTTCAGAACCATTAGGTTGTCGGCGGTCGATTCGACAAACGCGTGCAGGATGCCCGTGATGGTGTCGTCATCGTTGTCGAACATCGCGCATAACGCCGGGAAATGTGATGAATACACACTCGGTAACGATTCCTCTTCAACCCAATCGCTATTCAGGAGCTTTGCCAGATCCTTGATCATGAACGGTTTCTTGATGCATCCGTCGAAACCGTCGGCCTGTGCCGACTTCATGTCGTATTCGTCGCGGGCTGTCATTATCACTGCTCTCATTTCCGGATTCTTTCCCTTGACGGAATGCAGCACGTCAAGACCGGTGAATGTCCCCATCTCGCGGTCGGTGAGGACGAGGTCGAAACTCTCAAGGATGTCAAGGTATTTGTTGAACTCCAACGACGAACGGCAGATGTCGGACTTATGCCCCAGCTTGGCGAGCATCGAACATATCACTGTGAGCAGGGTGTTGTCGTCATCTACAAGCAGTATGTTGAGTGACTTGCTTGGCTTAGCAGGTTGTTCCTCAATAACTTGAACTTCTTTGCAGTCTTTATCTCCGATGATTTTTGCTGGAATCCTTATCTCAATCTCGGTGCCTTTGTCGAGTTCCGACTGCACTTTGATGTCGCCGCCGAGGATGTCGAGGAGGCCTTTTACGACATAAAGCCCGAAGCCGTTGCCCTCGGCGATGCCGTTGTTGTTCTCGGCGCGGCTGAAAGGCTTGAACATGTCGTTCAGCTTGCTCTCCGGAATGCCGATGCCGCTGTCTCTGACGTTGAAGATGATGCTGCTGCCGTCGTTTCTGACACCGAAATGCACCTCTCCTTCGATGGTGTATTTTAAGGCGTTGGAGATGATGTTGCCGACTATCTGTTTGATTTTCAGCTTATCGGAGCTTACGAAAAGATGTGTCGGAAGTTCTTTGTGATAAACGAAACGCAGCTGTTTGTTCTCGGCTATCGGTGAGAACATGGCACGGAGCTGGTCGCACAGCTCGCTGATGTCGAAGTCGGAACGGACGTAATACTGATGGCCTTGGTCGAGGCTCGAGAACTCAAGGAGGTTCGACAGGAGCGAGAGGATGTGCTCTGATGAATACTTCATCGAATTGAGCCTCATAACATCTTGAGGCTGAAGCGGTTCGGTCTTCATAAGGTCGATATATCCGATTATCGACGACAGTGGTGTCTTGATGTCGTGGGAGACCGATAGCAGCAGCTTGTGTCGGCTCTCCATGATTTCATCGGTGCGTCTCAAGGCTTCTTCGCGTTCTCTTCTCGCTTTGGCGACTTTTTTCATGTCATGGAAAATCAACGTGATGAAAATCAGGATGCAGGCCAATGCCACGGCGCCGCTGTAGATGGAATAATCCAAATTCCTTTTTATCAGCACCTCGCTTTTCTGTATCTCCGTCATCACGCTGCTGAGCGTCTGCTTGTGAAGCGTCAGGAGCAACACCGAGATCTCCTCAGAGATTCTCTGGTCGGCTTTGATAAGATCTTGGTATCTGTCCTCAATGGCTTTGATGTTTTTGAGATATTCTGCGCGGCCTTTCTCGCTGTATAGCTGTATGTCGCGCTTCAGGCTCATTGTGTCTGCCGAAACTTCGTCTATCGTGTCGAACGTCATGTTTGTCACCATGATGACGCTGTCGATGGCGTTGTCAGACGAGAACAATCGCTCGAAGAAGTTTTTTTTGCGGGCTTTGCGCACGATGGTGTCTTGCGTGGTGGTCACGACAACCTGCTGTCTCCTTTCGGGCTTGTAATTGATAATGATGTCATACAATTCATCGTATGGGTTGAAATCGTTGTATTGTTTTGATATATTGCTTATAATCAGTTTCTTGCGGTCGAGAAGCGTGACAATATCGTCGAGGATGACCTTGTTCGTGGTATCGTTTCCCGAATAGGAAAAGATTGAGTCGTTGGCGGCTTTTATGGATTTCAACTGGCTTTTGTAAAGCGAAAACTGTTTTTGGTTACCAGAAAAAGTGTAAAGTTGTGCGCACGACTGGGCTTCGTTCACTTTGATTATCAGGTCGTTGGTCATGTCGAGGATTTTCTCGTTCCGCTTGATGTTAAGCCGTTGCTCATCAATGGAAAGCCGGAGGTCGGAGACGTGGTGAATCATCCCGACGCATAACAGCGAGACCAATATATATATGATGGCGGCGCTTATTCTGACCCTGCGCTCGTTGCCGCTTTTGTTCGTGTCTTTCATACCTTTTATAAAATATGCAAATTTAGATTATTTTTTGATTGGCAAAATGATTATTTTAATATCTTTGCCACAAATTTTTTTTATAAAATCAATCAGATAAATAATTGTAAATCAATGGTTAATATGATAAAATTGCTCGTGCTGCTTGTGGCGGTGTCGCTCGTTGGCTGCGCTGATAAGTCTGCGCCAAAGGAAAAGTTCAATCCGGTGATACCCGTCAAAGTGATGACGGTGGAGGAAATTGACAAGGACAACTACAGAAATTACATCGGAGTATTGAAGAGTGAGGTGGAGATGCCGCTTTCGTTCATGTATGGCGGAACGATTGTCGGGGTGTACACCCATAACGGACAGTATGTGAAAAAAGGCGATTTGCTGGCTCGTGTCGATGATGTTGCGGCACGCAGTCTGCATGAGACGGCACTCGCGTCGTTGCGTCAGGCGGAAGACGGTTATGAACGCCTGAAGAAGGTCCACGATGAAGGGGGAATCAGTGATGTCCGCTGGGTGCAGATGCTCACTGACTTGGAAAAAGCGCGTCAGGCTGAGATCTCGACGCGCAATCACTTGGAGTGCTGTTCTTTGTACGCCCCGCAGGATGGCGTGGTGAGCATGGACGACATATCTGTGGGGACCGACATTCGTCCGACGCAGACTTTCTGCCGGCTTGTTGACCTTGACAAGATGGTCGTGACGTTCACCGTTCCGGAAAAAGAAGTCGGTCTGGTGAGTGTCGGCGACAAGGCTTTCTCAAGGCTTCCAGCATTGAATAACGAGGAATATGAAATTATGGTATATGACAAATCGCTGATTGCCAATCCGTTAGGGCATACATACGCGGTGCGGGCAAGATTCGTGTCGGAGGCGAATAAAGCGTTGCTGCCAGGCATGATAGCCAAAATCAGCATGTCGGCGGCGGCCACGACAGGCATCATCGTGCCGTCGTCGTGTGTGCAGACTGTCGCTAAAGGTACCGCGGTGTGGGTGGTGAAAGACGGAGCCGTGTCGCGTCGCATGATAGAAGTCGGCGAGTTTGTCAGAAACGGAGTCCTCGTGAAGAGCGGGTTGGATTACGGTGATGTCGTGGTGATGGAAGGTTATCAGAAACTGTATGAGGGCGCAAAGGTTTCATACTGAATGTGATATAAGTCATAACCCGAAATTAGTCGTTTATGGAGAAAAAAAGAAATATTGTCGAGTCGGCGATGAAGAACAACGGGATAGTGTTTTTCTTCCTGATAGTTCTTGTCGTGTTCGGCTTCTGGGCGTTGCCTCAGCTGAAGAAAAACGAGTTCCCTGACGTCACAATACGCCAGGGTGTCGTCGCGGTGGTCTATCCCGGCGCAACGGCCCAAGAGATAGAAGAGCGTGTGGCCGGCATCACGGAACAGTATCTGTTCACCTTCGGCGATGTGAACAAGAAAAAGACTTACTCGTATTCAAGAGACGGCATGTTGTACATCTTCGTGACATTGAACAACGACACGAAAGACGCGAAGATGACATGGTCGCGCATCCGTCAGGGACTGACGTTGTTCAAGACACAGTCGCTGCCGCAGGGTGTTCTCGCCACCGCTGTCATTGATGATTTCGGCAATGCGTCGTCACTGCTGCTCGCCATCGAGAGCGACCAGCGCCCATCGCGTGAGCTGCGTGAATACACTGACAAACTCGCCGCGGAACTGCGTGACATCGAGACGATGGGCAACATCAAGGTGATAGGCGAGGAGAAGGAGGAGATAGCGATACACATGGACCCGTCACTCATGACGATGTATCCCGTGTCGCCATCGACAATATCTGCGGAATTGGCCGCCCACAGCCTTCGTACGATTACGGGAAAGGCTGATAACGAAGACGGTAACGCCATCGTGCACGTCAATGTCCCTTATGGCAGCGTCTATGACCTGTCAGAACTTATCGTGTTCTCTGATCCGGTGACGGGACAGACGGTGAAACTGCGCGACGTGGCACGCATCGAACGCCGTTATCAGGAGGCTTCAGAATATATATTGTATTCCGACAGTCTCGTGGATAACAACAGATGCATCATGCTCTCAATGGAGATGCGCCCAGGCTACAATATCGTCGATTTCGGAAAGGAAGTCGATGAGGTCATTGACGCGTTTCTCGCCAAGACTCCTCAGGACATCCGCGTGCACCGCATCACCGACCAGCCCGTGGTGGTGAACAAATCGGTGTGGTCGTTCATGAAAGACCTTATCGCCGCCATCTTGATAGTCATCGTCGTCATGCTGACCCTGTTCCCGATCCGCACTGCCCTCGTGTCATCGACATCGGTGCCTGTGTGTATCGCCGCCGCATGGGCTGTCATGTATCTGTTTGGAATTGAACTGAATACCGTCACTCTGGCCGCACTTATCGTCGTATTGGGCATGGTGGTCGATGACTCTGTGGTGGTGATAGACGGCTACATCGACTACGTGAACGAAGGCTATTCGCGGTGGTATTCCGCCACGGTATCGACAAGAAACCTGATGTCGTCGATGATCATAGCGACATGCGCCATAACATGTATCTTCTTCCCGATGCTGTCAATCATGAAAGGCACGGAGCTTGGCGACTTCATCAATTTGTTCCCTTGGGCGATATTCATCACACTGGCGTTCAGCTTCTTGTACGCCATCTGGGTTATCCCTTACATGTCTGTCAGAATGATTGGGCCAACCAATAAGAACAAGCCTTCCGCCATCGACAAGATGCAGTCAGTGTTCTTCTCAGGCTTGCAGAACGGCTACAAGAAACTCCTTGACATCTGTTTCAAACATAAAGTGGGTACGATAGCCGTGGCGGTGCTTTTCGTTTTGTTAGGCTTGTTCCTGTTCACACGGCTCAACATTCAGATGCTTCCGAAGGCTGAACGTGACAGTTTCGCCGTCGAGATTCATCTGGCACATGGCTGCTCGATAGAGGAGACGGCAGAGGCCGCCGACGTGCTTTCCAAACTCTTGAAACAAGACAAACGCGTCGTCTCTGTGACATCGTTCATCGGGATGTCATCGCCGCGTTTCCATATAACATACGCACCTCAACTTGCGTCAAACGCCTATTCACAGTTCATAGTTAATACCGTTTCTGAGACTGCCACAAAGGAAATGATTGCCGAATACGCCCAGAAATATGAGAACATTTTGCCGAACGCGCAGATACGCTTCAAGCAGATGGACTATAATTCTTCACCTGCACCTGTCGAATATTTCCTCATGGCCGATGAATATGAACTGATGGAACCGATTCGCGACTCAATCATCAAATTCATGAAACAGGACGAAAATCTTTTCTACGTGAATTCGGATTATGATGATACTGAAGAGATTATCGAAGTGGAACTCATTCCGGAAGAGGCGAACCAACTCGGGGTGACGCAGGCCGTGTTGTCGGTGTATCTGTCGAATGCCTTGTCGGGCAACAAAATGCTCTCGGTATGGGAAGGTAATTACAGATTGACGACATCAATTTACACTGAAGGAGTTCACGATATTGACTATGAGTCGATTAACGATTTGCTGGTTCCGACAATAAAGCCTGGGATGTGGGTGCCGTTACGTCAAGTCGCCAAGCTGCATCCGCATTTCATCCACAACAACCTCACGCACCGCAATGGCAGACGCAGCATCACCATCTCGGCTGACGTCATGCCGAATGCCGGTCAGCTTGCGGAATTTAAGAAAATCGACGACTACATCAAGACCCTCGACATCCCTGAAGACGTGACGATACAGCAAGGCGGCTCGGCACTCCTGACGAAGGAGACGATGCCGTCAATCATCATGTCGATAGTGGCCGCCATAATCGTGATGTTTGTCATCCTGATTTTCCACTACCAAGGAATCGGCATCTCGGTGCTCTCGCTCTCTGTGTCGGTGCTTTGCATCTTCGGCTCGACATTCGGACTGTGGCTTTTCGGTTTGGATATGTCGGTGACGGCTATACTTGGTCTTATCTCACTCATCGGCATCATCGTGCGAAATGCCGTCATTATGTATGATTACGCTAATGAACTTATTGAGAAAGAACATCTTACACCTGGTCAGGCCGCATATAACGCTGGTATGCGCCGTATGCGCCCGATATTCCTGACCTCTGTCGCGGCCGCTCTCGGCGTCGTCCCGATGATAATCGCGCGGACGCTGCTCTGGGAGCCGATGGGCGTGGTGATATGCTTCGGAACACTCATCACTTTCCCGCTTGTGGTGACGGTGCTTCCTGTCGCTTTCAGCCTCGCTTTTGACGGCAAGAAGAATAAACGTGAAATTGAAGAAGAATAGTTTTTGATTCAAGACATAACGACATGAGAAATAATATGAAAAAATATATCGTTGCCGCAGTGATAGTGCTTCTCGCCACATGGCTCAAGGCGCAAGGCGTGCTGACCATCGACTCGTGTTTCGCTTTGGCGAAGGCAAACAATGCTGAACTGAAGACAAAACGTCTCGACATACAGAGGGCGCAAGAGGTTAAGGCACAGGCGTTTACCAAGTATTTCCCTCAAGTCAGCGGGTCGGTGATGGGCTATGCCGCCGCAAATCCGCTGTTGAGGTTCGGTGTCGAAGACATTTCAAATGAAGATGTACGTGTGTTGTTGCAAGGCATAGTGGAATTCTTTGAACCCATTACCGGTTTCAACGGTGAGTTCGCGTTTCTTGAAAATGGTGTGACTGCCGGACTCACAGTCGGACAGCCTGTGTACATGGGCGGCAGAATCGTCAATGGCAACCGACTCGCAAAAGTGGGCGTCGAAGCCGCCGAGCTGAATGCCGAAGTCACGGAACGTGAGGTGCTTGAGAATATCGAGACGACATATTACCTCGTGGTCGGACTTCAACAGAAAGTGAAGACAATCAACAACGCACTCGCGCTTCTCGACACGTTGGACCATGTGGTGCGGGTGTCGCTGGAAGCCGGCCTCATCACGAATAACGACGCGTTGCGCGTTGCGCTCGAACGCAACAAACTAAATGCACAGCAGCTGCAGCTCGGTAACGGGATACATCTTGCGTCATTGCTGCTCTGCCAGCAGATCGGCATCGAACTGCCTGAAAACGGCCTGACCCTTGAATTTCATGACGAAACTGTCAGTCAGGATGAGAACTTGGATTTTGTCAGACCTGAAGTGGAACTCCTTGACCTGCAGATACAGGCGGAGAAACTGCGTAAGAAAATGACCCTTGGCGAATCGCTGCCTAATGTCATAGTGGGAGGCACCGGCTATTATGGTAATTTGATTAACAAGAGGTTTAGAGCCAACGCCATCGCCTTCGCTCATCTCTCAATCCCGATGACACAATGGTGGGAGACTTCACACAAACTCAAAGAACATAAAATAAAGATTGAAATGTATGAACTTGACAGACAGAATCTTACAGAGAAGATGTCGCTTCAGGAAAAACAAGTTTACAATAACATGATTGAGGCGGAGGCACTGCTCAAGTCAGATTCAGCTGCCTACGATATGGCTCGCGAAAACTATAGGATTGCAAGCGTCAATTACTCGGCGGGGCTTGGCACAATCAGCGAAGTCCTCGAAGCGAGCACTTTGATGTTGCAGGCCGACAACGCCATCATCGACAGGAATATCTCTCTCATTTCGGCCAAACGCAAATACCATGATCTAACAGGAAAATAGTTTTATAGATGAAAAAGATTTTTGTTTTCGCCTTAATGGCAATGCTTTTTGTCTCTTGCTCAAAGCACAGCAAGGTCAAACTTTATGAAGTGGAAAAATTCAACACAACAATCAACGGGAAACAGGTCTCTCTCGTGACCCTTGACAACGGCGACCTCATGATGCAGGTTGCCAATTACGGCGGACGCGTCGTGTCTCTCTGGGCACCAGGGCGTAAAGGTAAATACGCCAATGTCATCGCAAGCCATGACAACATCAATGACTATATAAATGACGGCTTGCTCGGCGCGACAGTCGGACGTTATGCGTCGGTGATCTCAAACGGAAAAATCACAATCGATGGCACTGATTATGAACTCACCAAGAATCATAACGGCAACACTGTCAATGGCGGCGACACCGAAGCCGGTAAAATCGTGTGGGACATCGTGGCGCAAAACGACACTGCGGTGGTGTTTCATGCCGTCTTCGCTGACGGACAGGACGGCTTCCCCGGAAACCTCGATGCTACAATGACTTACACCTTGACATCAGCCAATGAGTTAGTGGTGAGTTGCAAGGCGACGACCGATGCACCGACGGTGTGCGATATCACACAGCATCTGTCGTTTAACCTGAAAGGCGACGGCGACATCCTCGACCATGACCTGATGATTAACGGTAAATTCTTCACTGCAATAAAGAGCGACAGACTCCCTTCGGGGAATATACGTCCCGTGAAGAACAGCCCGCTTGACTTCATCGCGGCGAAGAAGATCGGAAAAGACATCAACTCCGACTTTCCGCAGATGCAGTTCGCCGGCGGCTACGACTTCAACTATGTGCTGGGCAAGCCATTCGGCAAAATCGGACTTGCCGCATCGGTCGTAGAACCTGTTTCGGGACGTAAGATGGAGGTCTATACCGACCAGCCCGGACTGCAGTTCAGCGCTTGCGCCACCAGCACGTCTTTTGTGCTTGAACCGCAGAATTTCCCTGATGCACCTAATCAGGAAAAGTTCCCCAACGCAGTGTTGAGACCTGACGAGGAGTATAATCATACTTGTATCTACAAATTTTCGGTTGTAGATTAATTATTTCAGTTTGTTTTTCAAGGCGCATGAAAGGTTTTTCTTGCGCCTTTTTTTAATAAATTAGATATTTCTCTCTGATTTTCAGATATTTATCGATGCCGTCCTGCCACGAAGCGCGAATCTCGTCTTCGGGGATATCGCCGTTTATCATCTCGCGCAGACTTCCCGTGCCGGCGAGTTTCTCGAAATAATTGTTGAAGAACTTGTCATCGTCTTTCAGCTGTTTCCTTGCCTCGATAAGCCATTGAAGCTGAATGCGTTGTTCGTTTTTCTTGTAGTTGTTTGCATATTCCGTGAGGTTTTCCCCGTGGCATTCCTTGCCGGAATACAGAGGCGCATTGTGGCCTTCGGTGGTTGTCGGAATGAAGACAAAACTGTCACTCATCTCTGGGTGGCCATAGACCTGAAACGGGATGCCTGTGCCGCGGCCGACGCTGATGTCGGTGCCTTCGAAGAAACAAAGAGAAGGGTAGAGATACACTGATTGCCAGTTTGGGAGGTTCGGCGACGGCTTGACCGGAAGCTTGTATATTGCATTTCTGACGTATTTCTTCATCGGAATCACCGTGAGTTTACATTGAACACTGTCTTTCAGCCATTTTTCGCCATTGACCATCTGTGCGTATTCTCCGATTGTAAGTCCGTAAACCACAGGCACTTGGTGCATCCCGACGAATGAAGAATGCGTTGGCTCAAGCACCGGACCGTCAACATAAAAGCCGTTGGGATTTGGGCGGTCGAGGATGATGACAGGTATGTCGTTCTCGGCGGCGGCTTCCATCACGTAAGTCATTGTTGAGATGTAGGTGTAGAAGCGCACTCCGACATCCTGAAGGTCAAACAGCATAATGTCAATGCCTTGCAGCTGCTCGGCGGTCGGCTTCTTGTTTTTCCCGTACAGCGATACAATCGGAAGCCCCGTCTTGGCGTCAACACCGGAAGCGATAGATGCGCCTTCATCGGCTGTCCCGCGGAATCCGTGTTCCGGCGAGAAAATCCTGATGACATTGATGCCAGAGTTTAACAAAGTATCGACAAGATGCGTGCCGTGGAAGATACTTGTCTGATTTGCAACGACCCCAACGGTTCTGTCTTTCAGCAACGGGAGGTAAATCTCTGTCCTTGACGCTCCGACACCGGCATCGGCGGCATCAAGCAACAATAATTTTTTGCATTTTTGCGCATTGACATTCAATGATATAAACAAAAATGTCATGAAAACGGATAAAAAAAATCTCTGCATACAAGATATTTATTTATTTTTGCAATTATAAGAAAAAAATATGAACGCGGCGACATTCATATCAAAAAGAATTTTCTCGTTGTCGAAGGAAAATCTCTCTTCGACAGTGATGCGCATTGCCGTCGCCAGTGTGTCTCTCGGAGTAGCTATCATGTTGGTTTCCATAGCAATAGTAGTCGGTTTTAAAAACCAGATTAGAGACAAAGTCGTCGGATTTGTCGCCCCGTTGCACATTCAGGCATTGAATCAGAACGAGTCGATAGAAGAGACGCCTTTTTTGTATGACAGCGTGCTGAAAGCCCGTCTCGACAAGCCATTCGTCACCGCGGTGCATCCGACGGCTAACAAGGCCGGCATCATCAAGACAGATGACGAAATCCAGGCGGTGGTTCTGAAAGGTGTCGATTCAAGTTATGACTGGGGTTATATCGCGGAGCATCTGAAGATGGGCGAATGTCCTCAATATCTTGACAATGAACGTTCTAATGAGATTGTTGTTTCAAAAATCATTGCCGACAGAATGAATCTCTCGGTTGGTGACGACGTCAGGATTTGGTTTGTCGATAACGACATGAAGGCGAGGGGAAGGAGGTTTGTGCTCAAAGGCATTTATGAAACGGGACTGTCGGAGTGTGATGAGCGTTTCGTCTATTGCGACCTGAGTCAGATCAGGAGGCTGAATGGCTGGTGGAATGATGAGGTCGGACATCTTGAGATACGTATTGATGAAAAAGTTGATGTCGCCGAGGCGAACCGTTCGGTTTATTTCAGCATTCCGCCTGAGCTTGTGTCATATACCGCCATGGAAAGCTACCCTCAGATTTTTGACTGGCTCGAACTCCAGGATATGAACGTGGTGATCATAATCGCGCTGATGCTGCTTGTCGCAGGTATAACAATAATCAGTATGTTGTTGATAATCATACTTGAAAAGACATCAACCATCGGGCTTCTGAAATCAATGGGGGCGAGCAATCAGTTGGTGAGACGTATTTTCCTGAAACGTTCATGCCGTATATTATTAATAGGTATGCTGATTGGCAATGTGGCCGGGATAGGCATCTGCCTGATACAGAAGACAACGAATATCATCTCGCTGTCGCTGGAATCGTACTATCTGTCGTCGGTGCCGATTGAACTGAATTGGACTTATTTCGCCATGCTCGACATCGGGACGTTCTTGGTCTGGATTGTGATGCTTTTGATTCCAACTATGTTGATAAATAATATAAGACCTTCAAAATCAATAAGATTTGAATAGTTTAAATTATAAAATAACGGATAAAAGTAACTAATAAAATGGAAAATTTTACAATTGAACCTTTAAAAGGATTCGGCGACATCAGATTCAAGATGACGCTCGATGAAGTGGTGAAACTCATTGGAAAACCAGACAAACAAGAAAAGATTGAACCAATAGAAGAGGGTGATGACAACAATGTCGTGGTCCTTGATTACTACGACCTTGACATGTCGCTGTACTTCGAAGGTAACTCGGTGCCAAAACTTTATAACATCTATAGCGTCAATGAAAACACGACCATTTACGATGCGAAACTGTTTGACCTCAACAAGGATGAGATCATCGAGTTGATGAAGCAGAACGGCTGCGAGAACTACACTGAAGACACGGATGACGGCGACTGTGTCACTTTCGATGATGCCAATATCGACATGTATTTCGAGGATAATGAGTTGGTTGAGGTTTTCTGGGGAGAGGAGTGAGACTGATAATCTCGAAATGAAAATATTTTGCGCCTTGAGTTTCAAGGCGCATTTTTATTTGAAACGCGGATGATACTGAATCATGACCTGACGCAGATATTCATCGGAGATATGAGTGTAAATCTCTGTGGTACAGATGTTTGAATGTCCGAGCATCTGCTGGACGGCACGCAGGTCGGCACCGCCTTCGATGAGATGTGTGGCGAAAGAATGCCGGAACGTGTGCGGGCTGATCTCCTTGCGTATGCCTGCTTTCTCCGCGAGACTTTTCACCAAAAGGAACACGCTCTGACGTGTCAGGCTCGTGCCGCGCCGGCTGATGAAGACCTTGTCGCTGAATTTGGGTTTTATCTCCTGGTGGACGCGCTCGCCTTTGACGTAAAGCATCAGCTCCTTCATCGTCTTCTTCCCGATTGGCACAAGACGCTCCTTGTCGCTTTTGCCAAAGACTTTAACAAACTCGTCTTTCTCGAAAATATCGCTGATGTTCAATGAGATGACTTCGGAGACACGCAGTCCGCAACCGTACATCACCTCAATAATCGCTTTGTTGCGGTGACCGAGTGGCATGCTGAGGTCGATGCATCCAATCATTCTCATAATCTCTTCAAAACTAAGCACTTCCGGCAGATGCCGTCCTATTGAAGGAGATGAGATAAGCTCGGTGGGGTTCTCCTCGCAGATTTTCTCCTGAATGAGATAACGGTAAAAACTTTTCAGGCCGGATAATATCCTTGCCTGTGAGGTGGCACTGATGCCGAGTTCAAAAAGTTGTGCGAAAAACGCTTCGATATGTTCCTGTTTTATGTCATCTATTGAAGGATTGACGCCTTCATTTTCAATGAATTGACGGAAAAGCTCAACATCATGGCCGTACGCTGTCACACTGTTGTCTGATAATGACAGCTCAAGTCTGAGATAATCGGAAAAATGCCGGATTATGGTTTTGTCAAGAATCATTTTTATTTAAAAATAACTCGGCAAAGATATTGAAAAAATCGTAATTTTGCGGCTTGAAACATCAAATTTTATAAACATGAGGAAACTATTACTATCAGTCGTGGCCTTTTTCTTAACAGGCTCGTTATCAGCACAGAACGTGGCACGTGAATGTGTTTTATTTGAAATTTTCACAGGTGTCAACTGTCCGTATTGCCCTGCGGCGGCGAATGGAATCATGGATATGCTTGAAGAAGGTTACAATATAGCCCCTGTGGCATTCCACGACAGTGATTTCTCGGTGCCTGAATTTTACACGGACGAAACCGAGGCGAGGAAGAACCTCTATGGCAGTTGGGTCAGCGGCTATCCGACATCCATTTGCGATGGCGGATCTCATCTGTCGGGCGGCGGCGGAGCGTCAGAGACGTTGTTCAACACATATAGGAACTGGTACAACCAGCGTATCAATGTCATGAGCCCTTACACAATCGAGCTTTCGTACCAGTATCTTGAAGGTTCAACATGCCAGGTCACGGCGGTCGTGAACAAGGTCGGCGAGTGTTCCGCTGCAAACATGCGTCTTGTCATCGCATTGACGGAATCGCACATCGACCGCGCATGGCAGGGGATGAGTGAACTTAACGCCGTCACCCGTGACCTTATCCCGACACAGAACGGCACTCAACTGACAAGTGATTCTCAAGTGGTTACGGAGACATTCAGCATGGAAGGCTTCCCGAAGGAGAACATGCAGCTTGTCGCATGGGTGCAGAGCTGGACGACGAAAGAGGTCTTCCAGACGGTGAAACTTCCGATGGCGATGCCTGACCTGAACAATGATGTCGCACTCAGAGGTGTCGATGCCTTGGTGACAGACAACTGCTCCGGCTTTATTCAGCCGATCCTTAAAATCAAGGCTTGTGGAAAACAGAATGTCACAAGCATGGAGATTGAGACAAGAGATGCAGACGGTCAGGTGCTGAGCACTTACAACTGGTCGGGGAACGCCGCACAAGGTGAGGTGATTCTTGTCAATATGGATGAATACAGCGTCGGCGACGCATCTTCTTTGAACTTCGTGGTGACAAAGGTCAACGGCAGCACTGATGAGGCGGCCTTCGACAACAGCCTGTCGAGGACATTAGGGACCGCCAAAGATATGGACGGAACGATTTATTTCCAGCTTAAGACTCCGAAGAATCCTGAAGAGATGGTTATTGATGTCGAAGACATGCAGACTGGCGAAGTCATTGGACATTATACATTTGACGAGGGAGGAAAGACGTACAAGTTCTATGCATATCTGCCTTCGGCTGGCTGCTACAGACTTCAGATCATGAATCCGAACGGCACTGGCTGCGGCACTGGCTACGGTCAGATTAAGGACAATTCCGGCCAGACAATTGTAAGTTTCTCAAACAACAATAATGTTTACACGTACAGGCTTGGTGTCGAGATGCACGCGACGGCGGCGGCTGTCGGTGAAAATTCCGAAAACCCAAGTGCTGCGGTCTATCCGAATCCTGTGTCTTCGCAGATCAACATTAATGCTGAAAACATCATCGGCGTTGAGATCTACAACGCGGCGGGGCGGATGGTTTACTCAAGCGACACGGAGGCTTCGGACCTCGTCATCGACGCAGGTTCATTCGATAACGGTTTGTATCTCATCAACATTAAAAACGCTGACGGGACGGTGTCATCACAGAAAATTGTCATCAAGAAGTAAAAGATATGAAGAAAGTCGGTGTAATGGACAAATTTTAGGCTGTTTTTGAGACGTTGCTCTCAAGTGGACA
>JAKSNA010000005.1 GCA_024400295.1 Bacteroidales bacterium
ATGACTTGGTGTGGTATTCCAGTGCACGGGAATAGTCGCCCTGGGAAGAGTAGATGATGCCGATGTTGTTGTAGCTTGTGGCCACATCGGGATGCTCCTCGCCAAATATCTTCTTCAGGATTTCAAATGACTTGGTGTGGTATTCCAGTGCACGGGAATAGTCGCCCTGGGAAGAGTAGATTTCGCCGATGTTGTTGTAGTTTGTGGCCACATCGGGATGCTCCTCGCCATAATAACTCAAAGCATTGGTAAGAGCAGTCTGATAATACTTCAAAGCTCTTTCATAATCGGCAAGATATCTATACAAGAATGCGCCAGCGTCCAATTGCCATTCAATATTCAAACTATCTTTACTCGCTCTCAATTCAAGCCAAAAAGCGGCAGAATCATTCTTATGCTGCAACTCGCACATTTCATATCGGCTGTAGCAGTCAACAGCAAAATCTTCAAGTTTCTTAGCCTTATGTTCAACAGCAGCATTATGCGCTATTTGCCGTTGCGCAATATCTTCCGAGTCAGCTTTGATGGCAGCATCCATCCTATCCAATTCCGCGCTTCGTTCAATCATACTTCCTTTTGTGTTTAGCAAGGAGTCCGCACGGGTCAGTTCTCCGTTCCTGATGTAGTATGCCACTCTGCTCTGAAATTCATCCATCTGGTCGAAATCCATTGTAGAATAGCGTTCTGCCATTTCGCTGATGAACTTCTCGTTGGTGCTCTGGGCATCGTATAATGCCTTCAATTTTTCGTTGTACTCCTGTTGGGTTATCCGCTGTTCTTCCTTGAGACGACGAAGCTCTGCTTTCTGCTTGTTGAGTTCAGCAATCAATGTTGCCCTGATTTTTTCTTCAGATTCCAGACGGTCTTCCAAGGCTTCATCTGGTGTTTGCATTGCTATTTCCAGAGTGTCGGTTGAGTATTTCTTATTCCTACCCAATAAGTCACGGTCACAGAGTTGATAATTTTGTTTTTGTACATTTTTTAGTGAATACGTTCCTTTTGAGACAGCAAATGAAAATGTTCCATTATTTCCACTTACTTGAGTACTTCCATTTCCCAATGTTACAGTTGCACCTGATATTCCCTTACCGTGCGTAACTGTTCCATTTGAATTTAAGCGTCCACGGGTCTTTACGACACCCTGCTGCGTCTGGGCAAAAGAAATAATAGTTGCGAGAAAAACTATCGTAAAACTGATAAATCGTTTCATGATGGATTGTTTATTTAACTATGATTATATTACTTTCTGTGTTAGGCATATATAAAGTATCGTTCCCCAATGTCATTGGAGTCTTTATTACGTAAAATGTGTCTTGTTCTGACAGAGGCATGGTATAACGGATGCGTCCTTCGGCATCAGCTGTCGTCTCGTATCCATTGATAGAAACATTGATATTAGGATACGTCTTTTCTTCATTGGCATTCCAGAGGCGGAACTGAATATCTCCATACGGTTGCGGGTCGCGCCGTACGCTGACAGCCATAAACTCAGATAAAGCCACGGTGGTGTCGGTGGTGAGCCAATCTTGTGCGCTGATAGTGATTCGTGCTTCCTTTCCTATTGCCTTATGCGGAATATTGGCAAACATCGCCGCGGCCTCGATAGATGGAATAGTGTCGGTCTTTGTTTCGTTTTCGAGGCTCACGCTCACTATGGCATCTTTGAGCGGAGGCAGGTTGTCGTTGTGAACTGACATTTCATTGAGCCTGATGCTTACATCAACCGGCTGGTTGTTTATCCATACTCCCAGCAAAGCCGCAAGGACAGCGAACGCTCCAATAATCCACGCCGTCATCTTCTCAATCATTAATCTCTTGTGCCGCTGCCAGATGCTATCGAACTCGACACCGAGGAGTTTCGTGATGAGTTGCACGTAGGCGCGTTCCCTGTTAATCCACGGCCACGGACTTACTTTCTCGTGAATGTTGGCACCGAGAATTTCCGGAAGACCGAGGGTCTCTACAACAGGATTGAAGCATTCGGTATCTTCATTCCCACTATGCGGCACTCCATCGACAATGAAGAAATGTATGTTTTCGGTTCTTCCCAGAGAATGGAAATACGCAATTTCCGCTCCAACCCATTTCGACCTTGCCGAATTGGGCGAACAGATGACAATTAGATTTCGCGAAGCCCTCAGTCGTTCCTGCAATTCGGCAGTCAATCCTCCGGGTTGGATGTCCGTTGGGGCAAAGAACACCGGTTTGAGGGGTTTGCGTTTCCATCCGTGTTCGCTGCAGAGCGTTGACGGCATGCGATAGCCTTCTAACTTTCGCTGCACCTTCTTTCCCCATTCCGTATCTTTCGAATTATAGGAGATGAAGGCGAAGTATTTGTATGTATCAGCCATGTCGTTGTGTGTTAATGCGATTATTATTGTCCGATAAATCGTAAACGAAGCTGCAAATTTACAAGTTATTTTCTCATTTTCAACAGTCTGGCGAGATTTTAATAATAAATTTTGGAAATGATGTATTTTATTGTTTATCAATATATTGTTAAAACCAATTCATTCTTGATGTCACCATCTGCCCATATCGGTGCACGTTGTAAATCCGACACTTCAACACACTTTTTCAGTTTTCATAAAAAAACGCGCGTCATCTTATCTTTTACTGGCCAGAGTCAAGGCTGTCTGCAACAGTCCGTACTCAATCTCTGAGATTGCCACCACAGTCAAGGTTTGTGCCTTTCGAAATATGGAACTCAAGTTGCTGGTGACAGAGCCACAACCACTCATTCAAAATCAAGACGTCTATGAACTTACTTTATTTTAAAAAATTAACGCATCAGTAGTAAATTGTTATTATGGTTCTGAAAGACCGGATGTTTTCATCCTTCGCTCTTTTTTTTTATACTTTATCATTGAAAAGTGTGTATCTTTGCACGTTCAAAATTCATCAGGATATGGGTACGTATATCAACAAAGGTAATGAGGCATTCCAAGGTGCGCGGAACAGCGAGTATGTTGACAAGTCAGGGCTGATAGCTGTCGTCAACAACACATTAAACACGGAATACAGATTCAGCTGCGTGACGCGCTGCCGCAGGTTCGGCAAGAGCATGGCCGCCAAGATGCTTTGCGCTTACTACGACAGGTCGTGCGACTCGCGCGAGCTTTTCAGAGGCTTAGAGATAGAGAACGACCCGTCTTTTGAGAAGCACATCAACAAATACTCCGTGATATACATCGACATCACCGATTTCACGACGAGGTACAAAAACGACCGCAACATCGTGAACCGCATCCAGGATGAAATCAAGGCGGAGGTCAAGAAAGTTTCCGGAGAGGACTCCATCAACGAGAACGACGACCTGATGGCGGCCTTGTCGAAGATATATGAATCCACAAAGCAGAAGTTCATCATCATCATCGACGAATGGGACGCCATCCTGAGGGAGTTCGACAGGAACCCTGAGACCACCGACGACTACGTCAACCTGCTGCGAAGGCTGTTCAAAGGCTCCGAGAGCGACAAGGTATTCGCCGGCGCGTACATCACCGGCATACTGCCCATCAAGAAATACAACCCACAGTCGGCGTTGAACAACTTCCGTGAATATTCAATGATAAAGCCAGGAGGCCTCGCCAAATACCTTGGCTTCACGAAAGGCGAGGTTGAGACATTGTGCCTCAAACACCACGTCAGCTTTGAGAAGATGGAACAATGGTACGATGGATACCAGATCGGCAGGGAGAGGTCGATGTTCAACCCGTATTCGGTGATGGAGGCGATACGCAACGACGATTTCGGGAGCTACTGGTCGAACACCGGCGCATACGACGCCGTCTCGACGTATATCCAGATGAACTTCGACGGGCTTAAAGACGACATCATCAACATGCTCGCCGGAGGGAGAAACGTCGTGGACACCGCCGGATTCACCAACGACATGAAAATAATCAGAAGCAAGGATGATGTCTTTACTGTTCTGATTCATCTTGGATACCTCGCGTATGACCGTGAGACCCTTCAATGTTACATCCCAAACAAGGAAGTGGGAATAGAGTTCGAGCAGGCCATCAAACTTTCGAGCTGGAACGGCATAACCAAGACCATAGAGCAGTCGCGCAGCCTCCTCGAAGCCACGCTCCGCGGCGACGCCGACGCCGTGGCGAAGTACATAGACCAAGCGCACGACGAGAACACAAGCATTCTTTCGTACAACAACGAGAACTCGCTCTCATGCGTCATCTCCATCGCCTACATCTTCGCTCGCAACAACTACGTCATGCACCGCGAATACGCCACAGGCAAGGGCTTCGCCGACATAGTGATGATCCCGCACAGGAATGTCAACTCGCCCGCAATCGTCGTGGAGCTGAAATACGACAAGACCGCCGGCACCGCCATCGACCAGATAAAACAGAAGAAATACCCCGCCAAGCTCGCGGAATATTCAGGCGAGATAATGCTCGTCGGCATCAGCTACGACAGGGAGAAGAAGACCCACGAGTGCGTGATAGAGCGGATGCGGAATGAAAACGAATGAAAAAAGGAGCGTCACAATAATGTGACGCCCCTAAAATGTCATCAATCCAACAACTTATTTACCGACTATAACCACCTTTGTCACATTGCCGCCCTTGGCGTAGATGTTCATGATGTATGAACCCTGCGCAAAGCCTGACATATTGATGATAACATTGTCGTCCATGACACGGTTGTCGTAAACGACATTGCCCTGGATTGATGTTATGACGACACGCTCCATGCCGTCGCATTCAATCTTGACGTTGTCCTTGGTCGGGTTAGGATAGACCGATGCTTCGACAGTGATATTGTCAGCGACCCCGTTAGGAATGCCTTTCGCGACAATGTCCATGTCACTTTCAGCCATGAACGTGTAAGTGCTTTCATCTGACAACAGTTCGTCATCAACGTACCACCCCGTGAACACATAGTCCGGGTTGGCTGTGAAGCTGATTGTCACGTTGTCGCCGTAGTTGTAAACACCGCCGCCGCTCACTGTGCCTGCTTCTTCAGGGTCGCTTGACACCGTGATTTCGTATGACAGGATCTCGAAGTTGGCTGTAAGGTATCTGTTGCCTGTCGCCGTGAAAGCATACACGGCATCCGTCGAGACTTCTGTTCCGTTCTCCGTCCAGTTGACGAAATGGTAGCCAGGGCCGGCTATCGCCGTGGCTGTGACCGTCGCTCCGTGCTGCGGGTTGACGTTGTCAACTGTCGCCGTGCCGCCTTCCGTCGGGTTGGCGGTGGCTGTGATGGTGTAAGTGCTTATGGTGAAATTGGCCGTGAGGTTTCTGTCGGCTGTAACGGTGAACGTGTATGTGGCATCTGACGAGACCACGTTTCCGCTCTCCGTCCAGTTCACGAAATCGTATCCCTCCGCCGCTTCAGCCGTCAATGTCGCCGTCGCGAAATGATTGAAGGCAGCTCTCCGTACGACGCATCCACAGCAAACGTCAGTTGCTCTTGGCATACGAGATTCGGTTCCGTACCTTGTGAGTGGTCATACATCCTGAAATGAATCAGATCACCTGCATTTCCGCTGATATTGATGAAAAACGGATACATATTGACCCCCATCGAAGGAATCTGCAATGGCATTGCAATAATAGTTCCCCGACATTCATCTCCGCAAAACGCGCCTACTTCAAGTTGGTCTGAATACTGCTCGACACCGTTGATCTCCACGACTGCCGTGCACGTCATTGTTGATGCATAAAGGTTTGGGTCCCAAGTCCAGTGAGTTGTCTGCGCAAACGACATTTGGATCATAAAAAATCCCACCAATGTTAATAAAAGTGTTTTCTTCATAATTATACTGATGCGTTAACCGACGCATCTACGGTTGTAAAAAACATAACTTAATTTATTGCGATACATAATCATTCTCTTCTTGCCAGCAAATCACTAAATATGATTTGACAATCTGCTCAATGTTTTATTTTCGCATTGCAAAGATATTATATGCATTCCAAAACGCCAATCAAATTTTCTTTAAATTTGCTCTATATTTTCAAACACAAATAGCACTTGTAGTAATCGTAAATAATTTATAATCGAATATATATAAATGATTATAGACTTTTTTTGTCCTATTTTTTTGAACGCATCCCGTACTTGCAACCGCTGCACACATCGCCATTGACGAGTGCTTTCTTGCTTACTTTAATCATGATATATACATCCCCACCATCATCTTCCTCATCATTTGTCAAATGTTTGAAAAAATCATAGTCCAACGCCACGGAGACACGCTGCAACAACGCGACATCTATTGATTCGCGCTTCAAAATGTCATACGCATTGCCTGAAGAAACATTTATCTTTTCGGCAAAATCCCTGATTGACAGACCCATCTCCTTCCTTCTCTTATCAATAAGTTTTCCGATGTTAATTTTATCATAATTCATAAACAAAAATTTTTCATTAAAATAGATTGTTTTTTGATTGTGTAACATCTGATTTTACCGAAAGAATTCAAAAAATATTGAACACCGAATCCGACACCAATTCCCTTTCCTCGGAATAGAATGTGAGACAGCACGCCATCTCGTTATCTGGATTGATTTTTGTCTCAGCCATGCCCGTCGTATCGGAACGCGGCCCGACATTCTCAAATGTCTCCACGTTTATGTTGGTGATGTCGATGAGAACCACAAAAAACCCCGGACCTTCACGAGACCCAGGGGGAATTATTAACACCATAAAAATCAAAAGAAAGCGGAGAGAAAGGCTCTTCGCTCATTAATGCCACCTAATGCCAAAGACCGCCACACCAACCATTTTAAAAAATTCAAGTATGTTTCGTTGAGCATCAAAAAGCCGTTCAAAGTCAAATTTTCGTGTACATTTCCGTGTACAGACTTTTTTCGTGTACATCAGAAAATATTGTTGAATTGTGACATGGAATCCTTTTTCAGCTCATCCACAATCGCTATATATGGGCGCATTGACTGATACGAGGAATGGCCAGTCCATTTCATGATGACCTCAACAGGTATGCGAAGCATCAGTGCCGAAACAATGAACGTGTGCCGTCCGCTGTGTGTGGTCAGCAGTTGCCATTTCGGGTACACATCCTCATGTCTTTCATTGCCACAATAATAGACTATCCTCACAGGGTCGGTCAGCTCGCAAAGCTGACCAAGCAGCTTCAGTCCGGCATTCATTTTCTGATTTGATATGACAGGCAATGCGAGATTGTCAGGAAAATGCGAATCCTTGTATTTGTCCAATATCGCCTGTGAATAGTCGTTAAGCTCAATTGTCAAGCCGTCAACAGTCTTTTTAGTTACCACCCTGATGCATCCCTGCTTGATGTCGGAGCGTCGCAATTTTGCCACGTCTGAATACCTCAAGCCTGTAAAGCACTGGAACATGAACACATCACGCACACACTCAAGCGATTTCTGCAATGAGCTGAATTTGTAATCAAGCAACTTTCTGATTTCGTCTTTGGTGCAATAAATCATTTCCTTTGTGCCGCCCGATGTGCCTTTTATCTTTGGCTTGAATGATTCGTGGCTTTTTCCGTGGTAGATGCCGTTGACATAAGCCCACCGCAAAAACCATCGCATAAAACCAAAGTTCTTTGAAACTGTTGTATTCCTCATGCCGCATTTCATCAACAAAAAATCGTGAAAATCACGGAGATAGTCATCATCCACGTCACCGATTGAGCATGTTGGGCTGAAGTCGTGAAGATGGTTTTTCAATGCAGCAAATTTTTCAAATGTCGCAGCCGTCCAATTGTTCTGTTTGCTCATCTGGGCTGTGAATCGGTCATACACCACAAACAAATCTTCTTCCCTATCCAGCAGCTTCACCAGCGGCGTTTTGCGACCTATGGAATCGTTAAACAAATTTTTGAACTCATCAGTTGACGGCACACGTTTTTCAACCAGCTCATATCGGGCAAACAACTCATCAACAATTGACTTCCATTCGTCAATGGTGCGGTTTATTTCACGTGCATTGGCACATTCAGGCAACGCACGCTCATGTTCGCCGTCCCATAATTCCGCATCCACGGAGTAACCTAACGGAAAGTCAATCGGTGGTTTGCCCTTGATGGTGACACGCATCCTGATATTCAGCTGTTTGTCAACACCCTTTTTACGCCTATGTAGCAAAAACTTAACCCTCTGCTGTATTTGCATTGCTAATCCTTTTTAAGCATTTTTCCACGACCTGTAAGCAGCCAGTCAGCAGACACGTTGAAATCCACTACAATTGCCGTCAATGCGTCTATATCAATCATCTTATAACGCATTTCCTCAAGCGGTTTGTCCAAATAGCTGCGAATCCATGAGTATTTGGTGCGGTTGAAATCGTGTTGATTGCAGAAATCCTGCAAGCTATCATAACGACCTAACTCAATAGCCAAATCCAATGCTTCAAAAAACCTTCCTTGAACTTCCAGTGCCTTATCATTTATGCTTTTTCTCATGTCAATTCATTTTTAAATAATAGTCGGACATCATTTTGTCAAACAACGCCTTATCGACAAAACATGTCTTTTGGTTGTTCAAAGCAGCCGTTTCAAGATTGTCAAATATGCTTGGCGGCATCACCGAATACAACGCCGTGTTACCATAATATTTCAAAACTTCAATTTCTATCATATTATAATAAGGTGTTTATTTTGCTAATTTATTTACTAATTCTATTAGGCTGTCAATTTGCGATTGGCTTTTCTGCAACGATATTTCTTTTAGTTTCAGCAACTCAACCATTGCCGCAACTGTTTCATTTGGAACGCCATCACCGCCATACATGGGCTGTTTTGCCACTTCGACAACCATTTCACCCTCACCAGTCTGCAACCATTTCAAACTAATTTGCGGATATGCCGCACAAATTCTTTCTAATAATACATTAGAAACAGCCTGCTTGCAGTTCAATATTTTTGATATGTCACCGGGAAATGAACCTGTTGAATCCGAAAATTCCTTTTGAGTTCTAACTATTTTATTCTTTTTCAGATAAAAATAAACATCTCTAACTCTTTCATTTACAGCAGTTTCCATGTTTATATTAAATTTTTTTAAAATTTTTTCTAATTTTATGTTAGTTGTATCTAATTATTTTCTAATTTTGCAGTGTAGTTTTGAACGCTACAAAAGTAGTCTGAATAATTACAAAAGTAAATAGCAAAAATAAACTATTTTTTTAAAATAACACAAAACAAAATAAAAAATCACAAAAATGACAGAAAACGGTTTCACATTTAACAAGGGATGGCTGCAAGTAAAAAACGGCGACCTTGAGCAATGCAGGCGCAAAATTATGGATGCCTTAAAGATAACGACACGTTCTGCATTCCTTAACAGACTGAAAGGCAAGGTTGAGCCTAAAATCACCGAAATTAAGGCAATTGAAGCCATATTCGCAGAATACGGCATCACTGAAGTTTGGGGGGAATAGCCATGATGGACTTGACCGCCGAACTTACACCACGTGAAAGGGAAGTCGCCGAACTATGCGCTTGGGGTGCGGCAAAAAAGGAAATTGCCGACAAACTTTGCATATCCGAAAGCACTGTTGCCAACCATACACGCAACATCTTCAGCAAGACAGGATGCACCAAAGTTAATGAGCTGGCGGCATGGTGGTTCTGCAAGACCTACCACATTTCATTTGATTTGTCGCCGCTGAAGCGCAAAATGTTGGCTTTGCTGATGCTATGCCTTATGATGCCTCAAATTTGGCATTACGGCGACCAGCTCATGCGCACAAGGGTTCGTGTGAACACTCGCACCGCAAAGGTTGTGAGGGGGCGCAAAGCTGATGATATGCCCGATATGACATTGATAGACATTTGATAACTAAACACATTAAGCTATGAAAAACATTAAATTATTAAAAGATTTATCCGCATTATGGGTCGCTTTGTCAATAACCCTGTTTTGCATTGAATGGTCTAATTTATGGTGGTATTTGCCAATACTTCTGAATTTTTATGCATCAGTTAAGGTTAATAACAGAATTGAACACCATGCAAGTAAATGATGACACACGGCTTGTTGATATGACTGTCAGCGATTTAAAAAGCATCATTCTTGAGGTGGTGAAATCGCAAAATGCTGACAACACGCCTCATCAGGTGAAAGGCATTGCTGGCATTGCACAAATATTCGGATGCGGTAAACGCACGGCGCAACGCATAAAAGACAGCGGCAAAATCAATCAGGCTATAAGCCAACACGGTAGAACTATAGTAGTTGATGCCGACCTCGCTTTGAAATTATTGAAAATTAACTAATTATAAAAATTCGCAACATGAAAAAAGTAGTATTAAAAAGGCTGACCCTAACCAATTTCAAGGGTGAAAAATCAAGAACAACAAATTTTAACGCCGACATCACAACCATTGCAGGTGACAACGGATTAGGCAAAACAAGGCACTTTGACGCATTCCTATGGCTCTTATTCGGCAAAGACACGCTGGGAAGGGAAAACTATGAGATTAAAACACGTGTCAACGGCAAAGAGTTGAGAAAGGTTGACAGCAGCGTTGAAGGTGTTTTGGAAATCAACGGTGAGACCTGCACGCTCAAAAGAGTTTGGGCTGAAGATTGGGTCAAGTCACAAGGCGAGCTTGAGCCATCGTACAAAGGCAATCATACAGATTGTTTTTGGAATGAAACCCCAATTAACGTAACAGAGTACAAAAAACGTGTCGCATCCATCATTGATGAGACTGTTTTCAAGATGATAACCAATCCGGTGTTTTTCGCTACTATGCATTGGAAAAACCAGCGTGAACAACTTTTCCAACTGGCAGGCACATCATTCACTGACAGGGAAATAGCCGCTGGCAACCCTGAATTTGAAAAGTTGCTTGACAGCATCAGCGGTAAATCATTTAGCGACTATAAGAAAGAGATTGCCACCAAAAAGAAGAATCTGAAAGACGCTTTGAAAGACATCCAGCCTCGCATCGACCAGACATACAAGATTATGCCTGAAGAAAAAAACTGGGATGAGCTGACCAACCAAAAAAACAACATTGATGAGCAAATCAGAGATATAGACGGCAAAATCGCCGACCATTCAAAATACATCAAGGGTTTGTATGATGAAGAACAAAAGAAAGTTCAGAAAATCAATGACTTAAAGAAAAAACAGAAAGAAGTTATTTACAACGCTCAAAATGACGCAACTGAAGCAGCCAACAAAGCCAATTCGGAAAGGCGCAATCTTCTCAACCAAATCAACGCCGACAAAAACCAGGTGTCACACCTCAATGCACAAATTGAGCGTGACACAAAATCTGTTGGAAACATCAACACAAACATTGCAAACGTCACGAAACAGCAAGATGATTTGCGCAACACATGGTTTGCTGAAGATGCGAAGCAATATAGCGGCGATTCACATTGCCCTCATTGCGGTCAGCTTTTGCCTGAAAGCATGAGGCAAAATGCAATCAACATATTTAATGAAACCAAAAAGAAAAAACTGGCTGAAATCACAAGCGAGGGCAAACAGTTACAGGCAAAGATTGATTCATACAAGGCAGAAGCCAAGACTTATAATGACGGCATTGAAAAGAACAAGGCTGAAGTTGTCAGGCTGACAAACACCATCAACACAAACGAGGCAACCCTTGCCAACACCCCATTGGTGACAGCAGCACCTGTTGTCAACACCGATTTAAAAGATTGGGTTGACCTTGAAAACCAAATACAAGCCATTTCAGCCACTTTGTCAACCGACACTACACCTAATGCAGACAACAGCGAATTGACCGCTCAAAAGGCTGAATTGGTCGAACAGAGGGATGCTATAATTAAAGACCTCAACACAAAAGATGAAATTGCGAAGCTGACCAAAGAGATTGACAGCCTCAACAGTCAGGCAAAGGATTACGCCCAGCAAATTGCGGACATTGAAAAAAGCGAGTTCACTATGGCGGAGTTTTCCAAAAAGAAAATCGAAGACTGCGAGACACGCATTAACTCAATGTTTAAAATAGTGAAGTTCAGGCTTTTCGACTACACCATTGAGGGCAACGAATCAGAGACATGTGTACCGATGGTTAATGGCGTGCCGTGGAACACAGCCAATGACGCTGGCAAGGTAAACGCCGGACTTGACATCATCAACACTCTTATCCGCTTTTACGATGTCAGCGCACCAATTTTCATCGACCGCAAAGAGAGTATCAACCAGCCTATGCCGATGGATGCACAAGTCATTTATCTGAAAGTGACTGAAGACAAAGAACTTAAAGTTTACTAACAATTGAATTATAACGCTATGGAAAATACAGAAAAAATTGAGAATCAGAATAATACGGCTTTAATACCGATATTCAACTATTTCGATACGGCACAATTTGATGTCATGATGAAAGTTAGCCGTATGTATGCGCAATCAGAGTTAGTGCCTGATATATACAAAATATCAAACAACAACGAAGATAAGGCGATAGCCAACTGCATGATAGCGATTGAGCTGTCACAGCGCATGGGATTAAGCCCATTCACAATCATGCAAAATATGAAGCCAATCCAAGGGCAACCGTCTTTTGCGTCAAAATTCATCATATCACGCATCAACGGATGCGGCAAATTCAAAAGGCTGCAATGGCGTTTCACGCAAAAGGGCAACATGGGTGTTGTGACATATATTGAGTATCAAAAAGAATGGATAGTTGACCAGCGTTCCAATAGAGGCTATTATCGCAACAATCCTATCAAAAAGACATTTGACGGCACTAATTTGATGGATGTTGAATGTGTGGCATATACAACAGCCATCGACGACCCCGACAATGTGTTAGAATCACAGCCTGTATCGCTCAAAATGGCTATTGAAGAAGGTTGGTATTTCCGCAACGGCTCAAAATGGCAGACCATGCCAACGCAGATGCTGATGTACAGAACCGCATCATTTTGGGTCAATGCACACGCCCCGGAGCTTGTTCAAGGCATCAAGACCACCGAAGAACAGCAGGATATTGTTGATGTGGATTACATAGAGGTTACAGACAATGACAATGCCGACAATCAGCAACACATTGTCACTGTTGACACAGCCGACATGGGCGGTGATGTCACATCAGAAGCCACTGTTGACACAGAGACAGGTAAGATAATTGAAGAACGCAAAGTCGGCAATCAGCCGGGATTCTAACCATGAAACTAAAGATAATCGGGAGCGGTTCAACTGGCAATTGCTATGTGCTTGACAACGGCAAAGAAGCGTTGGTCATTGAATGCGGTATGCCGTATGAAAAAGTCCAACGTGCCGTTGATTTCGACATCAGGCGCATATCGGGCGCACTCATAAGCCACGAACACGGCGACCACGCCAAGTACGCTAACAAGTTCCTTTCGGCACAAATACCGCTATTCCTTTCAGCTGGTACGGCAAAGGCTTTGCACATTGAAAACGCCCATCTGACCAACATAATGAATGAGAATGCCATATTTCACATCGGCAATTTCAATGTCAAGGCATTTAAAACAGTGCATGATGCCGTTGAACCCTTCGGTTATCTGATATATCATCCCGAATGTGGCATAATATTATTTGCCACCGACACCCAATGCATCAATTACAAATTCGCCAATATCAGTAATATAATGATAGAATGCAACTATCGCACTGATTGTTTGGCTGAAAATGTAAACAATGGCAGGGTAAATCCTATCGTGGCTAACAGAATCATCAATTCGCATTTGAGTTTCGATAGCTGCGTCAAGTTTTTGGAAAACAACGATATAAGCAAGGTCGCCAACATAGTTCTGCTGCACCTGTCAAACGACAATTCCAACGCAAAGGACTTTAAAAACGGCATTGCAGACAGGTTTTTCAAAAACACAATAATTGCAAAACCGAATATAATAATTGACTTTAACAAAACACCATTTTAATATGACAGACACTAAAAAGACACAAATCATCACAGAGGTTGGCATCAAGGACAACTGGATTGACATGCTGGACAAATATTTGGCTAAAGATGTCAAAAGACATTGGACTGAAGATTTTGTCAATGAAGAAAACGGCGAAGTGGAAACGATTGACCGATACGAGACAGTAGCGGTTCGTGGTACACATGTGGACGCTGAATTGTTACAGGAATTAACGTTTTTGCTGACATCACAAGACATAAAGAGCGTGTTTGTTTCCAATCAGCAAAGGCGTGGATTTGAAGTGACCAGCGAGCGCACATACCCTTGTATTGTCACTGCATCACTCAACGGAAAAAAGAGAAACTTCTTTTTGTACGCTAATACCCTGCACATTGCATTGGAAATCGCAGCAGACTACATAGAGCTGAATTTCGACAACAGGTTTGCATTGCTGAAGGCAAAGTTTATTGACAGCTACGTGTTTATCAGCCATACACCAGCCCAAATGCAAAACAAGGAAGAAGATGATGACAAAAAAATTGACATCTGCTATTACAAAATCGAGGCAATCATCAACAGAAACGAGATAGACCAGCATTACACCTTTGTATTGATGGCAAACGACATTGATGATGCCAAAAACGCCATAGAGCGTTACATCAGCCTGCAACTGCAAAAAGAAGTCAATGAGGGCAAAATCACACCTGATGATGTTGAGTTCCGTGTAACCATATTGTCAGGCCAGAAATTCAACATCTACGATGTTATTGACAGAGAGTTTTCAATGGCATACTGCACAAATGAATAAACCATGAAAGACACATTCTATTTCCAGCATGACTATAACGCACGCAACGACCCGAAGATTCAGCGTGTCCTGATGGAGCATGGGGCGGCTGGTATAGGTATCTTTTGGTGTGTTGTGGAAATGCTTTACGAACAAGGCGGTTACATGCCGCTAAACGACTGCAAAAGCATTGCATTTGCATTGCATGAGGAATGCAAGACGGTACAGAGCATCATAAACGATTACGACCTGTTTTGCAATGACGGCGAGGTGTTTTGGTCGCAATCAGCCATTGACAGGCTGGACAAACGCAAAAGCATTGCCGAAAAGCGCAAAAGTGCCGCTGAAGCAAGATGGGCGCAAAGAGACAACCACCAACAGCCCGAACAAAAACCCGATGCAGACGAACTTGATTACGACCTGATTGTGTCGAAATTCAACAGCATCTGCGTATCATTGCCCAAGGTGCAGAAATTGACACAGGGGCGCAAAAACAAGGTCAAGGCTCGCCTTAAAGAAATGAAAAACGACATGCAGCAGCTTGAACTTGTGTTTCAGAAGATGGAAGCGTCGGATTTCTGCAAAGGCATCAATTCAAACGGCTGGAAAGCCACTTTTGATTGGGTTTTCGACAATGATAAAAACTGGGTCAAAGTGACTGAAGGCAATTACGACAACGATAGAAAATCAACAGGCAAAGTTAATGACATTTGGGACAAAAATAATTAGTGTTATGGACATAGACAAACTGATAGAATCAATCAAAGACACCCCCTACTTCCCTGCTATCAAACGCTACAGCAGCACTATCAGTGTTGATGACGCATTGAGGGTCGTAAGGCAAATTGGCATGTCAAGAACGCCAAGATTCGTGATTGACGACGAAAACACTTTTGCATACACCAACATAATACGCTGGTATTTAGGCAAGAGTTTCAAGTGCCTCAACCCTACCACAAAACAGTTGGCTGATGGCAGACTTGACAAAGGCATATACATAGCAGGCAACACTGGTTCGGGCAAATCATGGTGCATGGAAATCATCAATGCGCTGGCAAATGTTTTGCGCAACAAAATCAGCTTCAGTGGCGATGATGATGAGGCTGATAAGATGAGCCTTCACATTGTGAGGGCGGATGATATTGTTTCAGATTATCAGCTCACAGGCAATATCGAGCGATATAAGAGGGCTTCCATTCTGACCATACAAGACCTTGGTCAAGAACAACTTGAGGCAATGTATATGGGTAACAGGCTCAACGTGCTTAAAAGCATCATTGAGTATCGTGGCGATTTCGCCAACAAAATCACATGCTTCACGTCCAACTATCCAATCAATCACAGTCAGCTTTGCGACATGTACGGTGACAGGGTGGCAAGCAGACTGATTGAAATGTGTAATTATTACGAAATCAAAGGTTCAGACAGAAGAAAACTATAAGTCATGGAATTACGTGTATATATATCCGGCAGCACGTCTAATGCGGAATTGGAATCAGTGACAGCCAAATTCGAGGAAGCGAAAGAACTTTTGACAGAACTTGGTTTCGAGGTTGACTATCCGCTATTGTCAGATGCGGATAACTTGTTATTGAGAGTTGCCAAGATACAGGCTTGCCAATACATGTTTTTCCTAAATGATTGGCATAGCGACAGAATGTCGAGGATTGAACACAATATAGCCAATGAATTAAAGCTCATTACGCTGTATGAAGTCTCAATTCGGCAAACACATCCATTGGTTGAGACCGTGCAAGGAGCCGTTCAGGAAGCAACAGGGCTGGTTCTGTCTGATTATGCCTGCAAAAGCAGGTCGAGACAGCTCGTTTATGCAAGGATGCTGTTTGCACATTTTTGTCATATCAACAAAATGGCACTGACCCAAATAGCATTGTATCTGCAAAAAGACCATGCCACAATATCATGGTGTCTCAAAAAATATGATGATGAGGTGAAATACAACTCACAATTCAGAATAATGGCACACAAAGTCAGGGACATTATAGAAGTAGAAAAAAATTTAAACAAAGACGTATTATAATAACACAATTTTAAAGCTATGAAATTACTATTTTTTGACCTTGAGACAACAGGCACTGATTACCGCAAACACGCCATCCACCAAATCAGCGGTGAAATTGTTATTGATGGCGAAATCAAAGAGAGATTCAATTACCATGTAAAACCATTTGAGGGTGCTGTGATTGAAGACAAAGCACTTGAGGTGGGTAAAGTAACCAAAGAGCAGATAATGGCTTATCCGATAGGATATGCAGTCTATCAGGAATTTATAGCCATGCTGTCAAAATACGTTGACAGATACGACAAAAAAGACAAGTTTTTCCTTGTGGGGTATAACAATGCACCGTTTGACAACCAATTTTTAAGAGAGTTTTTCCTTAAATGCGGCGATTACTATTTCGGCTCATGGTTTTGGTCAAACTCAATTGATGTCATGGTACTGGTAACACCGTACCTTGCCGACAAACGGCACGAAATGGTTGATTTCAAATTGGCGACCGTTGCAAAGACACTCGGAATCAACGTCAAGGAAGAAGATTTGCATGATGCGTATTACGACGTTTGGCTGACGCACAAGGTATATGACGTTGTGAGCGAATCTATTGTTAAAAACCTCTAAACATCGGCTGACATGAAAATGTACTATATTGATTTGTTTTGTGGTGCTGGCGGAACATCAACAGGGGTGTCGAAAGCACGCTACAACGGCGTTGATTGTGCAGAGGTCATCGCATGTGTGAACCATGACAAAAACGCTATTGCGAGCCATCTTGCCAATCATCCTAATACACTACATTTTACCGAAGACATCAGGACGCTGGACATTGCGCCGCTGGTCGGAATTGTCAGTAACATCCGTAAGACCGACACTGACGCTGTTATTGTGTTGTGGGCTTCGCTGGAATGCACCAACTTTAGCAAAGCCAAGGGCGGCAAGCCACGTGACGCTGACAGCAGAACGCTTGCCGAACACTTGTTCAGATACATTGACGGCATACAGCCTGACTACATCCAAATTGAAAACGTGGAAGAATTTATGGCGTGGGGTGACGTGGATGAGAACGGACACCCTATCAGCATGGACAAAGGCAGGAAATACACAAGGTGGTGCAATGATGTCAAAAAACGTGGTTACGACTTCCAACACAGATTGCTCAATGCAGCTGATTATGGCGCATACACATCACGTAAGCGTTTCTTTGGCATATTTGCAAAGAAAGGCTTGCCGATAGTGTTTCCGCATCCCACATACAGCAAAAACGGCGGTGTTGATTTATTTGACGACCTGCACAAATGGAAGCCTGTAAAAGACGTGCTGGACTTGCAGGATGAGGGTGTAAGCATCTTCAGGGAAAAACCGCTTGCAGAACGCACGCTTGAACGCATTTACGCCGGATTGGTGAAATTTGTTGCAGGTGGCAAGGATGCATTCTTGGTCAAATACAACTCAATGAACCGATACAACAAATATGTCGCACCAGATATTGATGACCCATGTCCAGTTGTACCGACGCAAAACAGGCTCGGAATAGCCAAGGTGCATTATCTGATGAAAAACTTTAGCGGAGACCCCGACAGCAAGAATCAGAGCATTGAGAAACCAGCAGGCACTGTTACCACGATAGACCATCACGCATTGGTTTCAGCATCATTCATTGATGCCTATTATGGCAACGGTCATGAACATTCAATCAATACAGCATGTCCTACAGTGATGACAAAAGACAGGTTCGCATTGATAACAAGCAATTTCATCAACATGGAATATGGAAACGGCACACCTGCAAGCGTCAATGAACCTGCAAAGACCGTGACCACAACCCCGAAGCACAATTTGGTGTCTGCGTGGATTTTAAACCCACAATACAAGTCGGCTGGAGGCTCTATTGACAACCCATGCTTCACACTTATAGCACGCATGGACAAAATGCCGCCTTATCTGATGACCACCGAAAGCGGCGACATGGCCATAGCAGTATATGACACCGATTCACCCATGACCAAGAAAATCAAGCAATTCATGGCTATGTACAGCATTATTGACATCAAAATGAGGATGCTGAAAGTCAATGAGCTAAAGAAAATCATGGGATTCCCTGAAGATTACGTCTTGGTCGGTACACAATCAGAACAGAAAAAATACATAGGCAATGCCGTAGAGGTCAACATGGCGAAAGTGTTATGCGAGGCACTCTATGAGGCATTGTACCATAAAGCAGCATAATCAACCCTATTATTAACCTAAATATTTAAATCATGGAAAACAACGAATTGAAAATCAGCGTAAAAGACGCAAGAAAGGCTTACAACGATTTCGACGAAAACGGTCGTAAGCTGTTGGAAGAACTATTTGGCAAAGAGACGTTTGCGCCAACATTTACCAAAATCAAAACCTTTGAAGACGCTTGCAGTGCATTAGGCATTGACGCAAAACAGTGGTTGACCGAAAACGAGACATACAAAATGGATGCCAACCTGTTAGCCTACATGAAACTGCGTATCATCACCGAAGCGTTAAATGAAGGCTGGAGACCGAAATATGACGGCAAAGAATGGCACTATGGCGTATGGTATGACCTCATGACCAAGGCACAATACGACCGTAAGAGCGACTGTGAAAAAGAAAAACGTGGGGTTCTTTTCGGCGGTTCTGCGGCTTCTGGTGCGAGTGCGGGCTTCGTGTGTGCGGATACGCATTACTCGCCGTCGGATACGTCTGCGTTTCTCGGTTCTCGGCTTTGCTATAAAGACCGTGAAACGGCACTCTATAGCGGCAAACAGTTTGCAGACATTTGGGCTGATTTCCTGCTTGGCTAAAATGGAAGAGAAATTTGGAAATATCAGCTTAATCAACGGCGATTGCCTTGAGGTGTTGCGTGGGCTGAAGGACAAATCCTTCAGCCTCGCAATCGTTGACCCACCATACGGAATCGGAGCAAGCGACTACCAACGTGGTGGCACGCAATACGGCAAAAGTTTGGCACGGTGCAAGCCTTATGACAAAAAGCAATGGGACAATTACCCCCCTCCATTTGCGTATTTCATTGAATTGCAACGTGTAAGCAAAAATCAAATCATTTGGGGTGCAAATCATTTCATCAGCAGGATGCCGTATGATTCAAGCTGCTGGGTTGTTTGGGATAAAGACAACGGCAACAATGGATATGCGGATTGCGAGTTGGCTTGGACTTCATTTGATTGCGCTGTCAGGCGTTTCAAATTCAAATGGCAAGGCATGTTGCAGGAAAACATGAAAGAAAAGGAAGTCAGAATACACCCGACACAGAAGCCAGTGGCATTATACAAATGGCTGCTTGACCGTTTCGCCAAACCCGGCGACACGATATTGGACACGCATTTAGGCAGCGGCTCAATCTGCATAGCGGCACACGACCTTGGATTCACGATGTTGGGTATAGAACTTGACGAAAAGTATTATCAGGCGGCGAAACAACGCCTGTTGTATCATCAGGCACAATTACAATTATTTTAACACACAAGACTATGGATTTAGAAAAACTATCAAAGGAAGCACACCAAAACGCATTGGAGCATGGTTTTGGCACAAACTATTGCAGCATCGACCATTGTTTGATGCTTATTATTACAGAAATTAGCGAGGCTGTTGAAGCGCACCGTAGAGGCAGGATTGCCGACATCGGGAAAGCCCATCTGTTATTGAAAGATGGAAGCCTTGACACAGCCGAATTTGAGCTATTTGTAAAAAACACCCTGCAAGACGAGATAGCCGACATCGCTATCAGGCTTCTTTCACTTTCAGGCAGACTTGGAATCAGATTCAATGAGATTAGACCATGCAGGTATGTACGCTCATTTGAGAATTACCAATTCACCGAAAATGCGCTTGCACTTGTAAAGGGATTGCTGGTCACTCACATTTCCATCATCAAACGAGTGCAGTTCGGGCTGCATTTCGTACAGCTTTGGGCTGATTCATTGAACATCAATCTTGAAAAGCACATAAAATACAAGATGATGTACAATAAAAACAGACCATACAAACACGGCAAACAATACTAATTATAAACTTATTAAAAATCAAAAAGTTATGTTAAAAGCAGAAATAATCGGGAATCTTGGCAGTGATGCCGAAATCCGAATCATCAACGAAAAGAAATATGTTGCATTTTCGGTTGCACATTCTGAAAGACGCATTGATGCCAATGGCGTACCTATCGAGAAAACAACATGGGCAAGCGTTCTGAAACCCGGCGACGGCGGCAAATTAATCCAATACCTCAAAAAAGGCACTAAAGTATTTGTACGTGGTGGGATTTACACCAAAATCTATAACGACCGAAACGGCGTTCCGCACGTGGCAATCAACATCGACGCTGATGACATACAGCTATGCTGCTTGCCACCGCAAAAGCAGGTTCAAGGTCAGGGAGCTGCACAACAGGAGCAATACAATGAAGATATGGATTGGGACAAAGGCGGTTCTGATGATTTGCCGTATTAGCGTATGAAAAACTATGATTATATCATCGGCATTGACCCTGACCGCATACAGTCAGGTGTCGCCATATTAGAGCCGAAGAATCGCAGGTTTTGCTCTGTAGAATCATTGCGCTTCCCTATAGCAATTGAGCGTGTGTTAGGTGTAAAATCCAAATGCGAGACATCCAAGCGCATCACTGGTGTAGAACGCACATTTATTGTTGTAGTCGAAGCCGGATGGCTTGTTAAAAAGTCAAATTTCCATGATGCACAAGGCAGACGTGCAGAGAAAATCGCAAAAGATGTCGGTGCAAACCATGAGACAGGACGCAAAATCATTGAAATGTGTGAGCATTTTGGCGTAAATGTGGTTGAACAAGCACCGCTTATCAAATGCTGGAGAGGCAGCGACCGCAAAATAACCGCCGAAGAGCTTAAAGCCATTACAGGTTGGGACAAACGAACCAATCAAGATGAACGTGATGCGGCTCTGATGGCTTGGTACTATTCAGACTTGCCCATAAGGTTGAGTGTTTGATAACTTATTGATAACTTTTTTGTCAAAGCGTGTGTTATTATAATACACGCTTTAATTTTGCATTTTCAAATAATATGCTATGACACCAATCATTTTTAAAGAGGGTAACAAAACACTTTACAAGCCCCAATCAATGACAGATGAGGAATGCTCGCCACTGTTGGTTTTCACTGACAATGTGCAATGCATATCATGTTGGAAACCGACTTTCAGCGAAAAAATGAAAGTGTTGTTTTGCGGCAAGGTATGGCTGGGCGTGTATTCAGGCTGCACACAGCCGCCAGTATTCCTAACAGCTGATTATCCGTTTGTAAAGCCGCAAAAGGGCATTTTGCGACGTTTCCGCAATTCCGTTGTAGAATTTATCACGAAGAAATTTAAACGCAGGAAGGGGGCTGAAAATGGCGAAACCAAAGATAATTGAAACAACACTTGAATCACTTGTACCTGATGACTGCAACTATAACGAAGGCACTGAATTTGGCAATGCGCTCATAGAACAGTCATTGGCGAAATTTGGTGCTGGTCGCTCTATCCTGCTGGATAAGAACAACAGGATAATTGCAGGTAACAAAACCACTGAAAATTGCGCAAACATCGGGCTTGAAAACGTGCTTATTGTCGAAACAGACGGCAATACCCTTGTGGCTGTTAAAAGGACTGATATTGACCTTGACAGTGAGAAAGGCAGGGAAATGGCCATTGCCGACAATGCCACAAGCAAAGCTAACTTGAAATGGAATAAGACATTATTGATGGCCACAGCCAAAAAGATGAACATCAACATGAGGAACTGGGGCATCAAATTACCTGAAAGCGCAAAGGGAGAGCCGGGAACACCTGACGAACCGAAAAAGACCTCAAAAATCATAGTCGAGGGCGATGAACAACGTATATCACACTTAATCAATGAGTTGAACAAAAGAGGTTTCACCGTTGAAACGGTATGACAATCTTTTTTTTAACCCCAAAACCGACAAAATCAACACCTATAAAAATGCCAAAGTACGGAAAATCAATAACAAAGCGAATCAGTGACCTTGTGCGAGCCGATACTTACACCATATCAGAGATATGTAACATAGTGAATATCAATCGCACGACGTATTACGCATGGCTTGAGGAATATCCTGAATTTGCACAAGCAATCAAGGAAGCTGAAGATGACAGGATGCAGGTCATGGTGAAAGAGGCTAAAAAGTCATTGCTCAAAAAAATCAAAGGCTATACGGTCGAGGAGACAAAGGTTGTGTCAATACCCGGCAAGAAAAAGGATGAGAACGGAGACCCATTACCAATCATCAAGGAACAGACGGTCAAAGAGGTGCATGTGCAGCCCGACACGGCGGCAATCATCTTCACACTCACCAACGGAGACCCCGACAATTGGCAGAACAAGCAGTACAATGAGCATGTGGGCAAAGACGGCAAAGACCTTTTCGGCAACAAATCAGATGAGGAATTAGACGCTGCAATCAGCGATTTACAACACAAACTCGAATAACTATGGCTTCAAAGTCGGAAAAAATGAAACTGATAAAAGCACTCAAGGAACGGCTCATACGAGAGAGCCGTAATGAGTTGCTGCGTTTCACTTTTTCGACAATGCCAACCTTCAACCCTGCACCATTCCATCGCCAGTATTACCACAAACTGACAGAGTTTGCCAAAGGGCGCATAAAGAAGATGATGGTGTTTATGCCACCACAACACGGCAAATCAGAGGGTTCTACAAGACGTTTGCCAGCATTCATATTGGGTGACGACCCCGACAAGAAAGTGGCTATAGTGTCATATAATGCGCCCAAAGCACGTAAGTTTAATCGTGAAATCCAACGTATTATCGACACGCCTGAATACCACGCCATATTTCCTGACACCTGCTTGAACAAATCCAATGTCACCACCGTTGCAGGCTCATGGTTGCGCAACGCTGACGAATGCGAGATTGTCGGTCATCGTGGCGGCTTCAAGACTGTTGGCGTTGGTGGCGCATTGACAGGCGACCCTGTTGATGTGCTGATTATGGATGACCTCTACAAAGATGCAAAATCCGCATGGTCGCCACAAGTCCGTGAAACCGTGTCTGATTGGTATGACACCGTTGCCGAAACCCGACTTCACAACGAATCACAGCAGCTGATGGTGTTTACACGTTGGCATGAGGATGATTTGGCAGGCAAGCTGCTGCGTGAACAAGGTATCTATGACGAAGCCACCAATCCCGACGGCTGGGTTGTCGTAATATTTCAGGCACTTAAAGAGGATGCGCCAACAGACTATGACCCACGCCAGCCGGGTGAAGCTCTTTGGGAAGAAAGACATTCACGCCACAAACTTGAGCAAATCCGCAAACGTAATCCGCCTGTGTTTGATTCGCTGTATCAGCAAGACCCGAAACCACGTGAAGGCTTGATGTACAGTTTCGGCTTCACCACCTATGCCGTCAAACCTGCAACGCTGTACACCATCAGGAAAGCCTATGTTGACACCGCCGACACAGGCAGCGACTATTTGTGCGCAATCATCTATGATGAGACCGAAATAGGCAACTTCATTGTGGATGTGCTATACACCCAACGCCCAATGGAGTACACAGAACCCGAACTTGCACGCCGACTGACAAAGTACGGCGTTGAAAAGTGTATCGTGGAATCAAACAATGGCGGTCGCAGTTTCCAAAGGGCTGTTGAAAAGCAGTGCCGCCTTATGGAAAACCAAAAGACGCAATTCACATGGTTCTGTCAGACCGAAAACAAGGATGTGCGCATTTACAGCAATTCAGCAGCCGTGCAGAATTTGTGCTTCATGCCTCAAGGCTGGGAGCATATCATGCCTGAATTTTACCGTGCAATATCCAATTACCTGAAACAAGGCAAAAATGAACATGACGATGCGCCTGACGCATTGACTGGTACTGTTGAGAAACGTAAGTCACAAGGCAGAGGTCAGAGCGTGGCAGCATTATTTGGCATATAATCACTAAAAACAACAACAATATGAATATCAAAGAGTTACTAAAGGAAGCTAAAAACCAAGACAAGGTTGCAGACATTATCAAAGACTTAAAGAGCCACAGATTTACGGCTCAACCCGATGTCGAGAAAGCTAACAAAGCAATCGACCAACGCAAACATGACATCATGGATGAAGTGAAGCGCAAAGACAAATGGGTTAAGGTTGACCTCAACAATGATGAGGGCAACGAAGACAACACTATCAATGTGATGGAAGGCGACGGCAAAAAAACGACCATGAGAAAAGAAAAGGTCGCACGTATAGCCATCGCATTGCAGCGCAAAATCATCAACACTTCAGTTTCATTCGCACTCGGAACACCTGTCACCTATGAGGCGACCACCACAAATGAAAGTGAAGAAAAGGTTATCACGGCATTGCGCAAAATCATATCATCTGTCAAGGCAAAGTCATTGGACAGAAAGATAGCACGTGCCATTTTCGGCTATCGTGAATGCGCCGAAGTGTGGTATTCAGTCGAAACACCCAAAAAACACACAAGGTACGGCTTTGAAAGCAAATTCAAGATGCGTTGCAAGATGGTGTCACCAGCCAACGGCTTCACGCTTTATCCTTATTTCGATGAGACAGGTGACATGGTGGCTTTTTCTTACGAGTATTCGGTTGAGACCGAAGGCAAACAGGTTGGATATTTTGAGACCTATACAGATGATTTCCAATACAGATGGGTCAAGAAAGAAAACGGCATGGAGCTGGTTGAAGGCTTCCCGAAAGAAAACCCAATCGGCAAGATACCAGTAGTTTATGGCTATCAGGATTATTACGAGACCGAAATGGTTGACGCTCTGATTGACAGACTGGAGCTGCTGTTGTCAAACTTTGCCGACACAAACGACTACCACGCATCACCGAAAATATTTGTCACTGGTCAGATTAACGGCTGGTCGAAAAAAGGCGAATCAGGGGCTGTCATCGAGGGTGAAGATGGTGCAACGATGCAGTATGTGTCATGGCAGAATGCGCCCGAAAGCGTCAAACTTGAGATTGAGACACTGCTGAAGCTCATTTACTCAATCACGCAGACACCTGACATTTCATTTGATGCAATCAAGGGCTTGAACGTGTCCGGCATTGCTCTGAAGCTGATGTTCATGGACGCTCATTTGAAAGTGCAGGAAAAATCCGAAATCTTTGATGAGTATTTCACACGCCGCGCCAACATCCTAAAGGCTTACATCGGCACTATGGACACGACACTTGAAAAAAACGCTGAATCGCTTGAGGTCGAGCCTGTCATCACGCCTTACATGATTACAGATGACATGGAGACCCTTGAATACTGGATGACCGCCAACGGCAACAAACCAGTCATCAGTCAGGAAGAATCTGTTGAGAAAGCTGGTTTGACCAGCGATGCCAAAGCCACAATGCAGAAAATCAGCGATGAGGCGGACAGGGCAAGCTCGTTCATGATTGGCGAACCCATTGACGGATGACGTATGAAACGGAGACAAAAGCAAGCTGCGGGGGCGCAATTCACATGCAGGGATTGCGCCCACCATTACGACCCACACGAAAAGGACTGCAACGGTGAGTTTTTCCTTGCCAAATGCAAGTTCAACAAATGGTCGGTATTCCTTGACCAACCGCAATGCAAAGAATTTAAACACATTTGACAATGGCAAAAGATGGCAATATCATAAAGTTCTCATTCAAAAACTACGACCAGCAGCACCGCATGATGGTTGAAAACTACGTGCGCATGGTCGAAGCCATGTTTGACAAATCGACAAACGACATAGCGCAACTGACAGCCAAGCTGAAGACAGACGGCATATTTGCGTTCAAGGATTATCCGCAACTCTATAGCGAGGTGCAGGATATACTACAGAAGCTCGCTTACAGCGTGTCAACCTGCATTAGCTTGGCAAGCGAAAAAGAATGGCTTGCAGCGTGCAAAAAGAATGATGCCTTTATTGATGCCATATTTGACACCACAAAGATTTCCAAAGAGCGGTTGGAACAATTACACGACCGCAACCTTGATGCGCTCAAAACGTTTCAAAAGCGCAAAATCGACGGCATGAACCTTTCACAGCGTGTGTGGAAATACGTTGGCCAGTACAAAGACCAAATCGAACAGGGACTTGATGTCGGACTCGGTGAAGGCAGGTCGGCGGCGCAACTTGCAAGGGACTTGAAGCAAAACTTGAGAGAACCCGACCGACTTTTCAGGCGTGTAAGGAACAAACGAGGCAATTTGGTGTTGTCGAAAAACGCCAAAGCCTATCATCCCGGACGTGGCGTGTACAGGTCGTCTGTGAAGAACGCCCAAAGGCTTACAAGGTCGGAAATAAACATGGCATATCGTGAAAGCGACCAATTGAGGTGGCAAAGCATGGATTTCATTGTGGGTTACGAAATCCACCGTTCAACACATGAGCCGCTATGCAAATGCAAACTTTGTGAAAGACTGGTCGGCAAATATCCCAAGTGGTTCAAGTTCAAAGGCTGGCATCCGCAATGCATGTGCTATGTCACACCGATATTGGGTGATGATGAAACATTCAATGAAAATGAACTTGGCGACCTCAAAGCCGCTTTGCGTGGCACAACATACCAGCACAAAGCACCCAAGAACATGATTAACGATGTGCCGGATGAGTTCAAAAAATGGGTTGATGAAAACATCGGGAATCAGGAAGACTGGGCTTCAACGCCTTATTTCATCAAAGACAATTTCGTTGACGGCGACTTGAGCAAGGGGCTGATTGGCGAGCCTGAACCCACCAAACTCACACCGTTACAGATTGCAGAGCAAAGACACGCTGCAAGAACGCCTGAATATGAAAATGCAATCAAGAATGCTTGGGATGAGAGACAAAAGAAACATGCTCTTATTAAGAAAGCCGCAGGAAATGTTCTCAATGTGGCTCGGAATTATGGCGAAGTTGATTTTTCGGAACTGCAAACAGCCATCAATACTGGAGACCTTGCCAAGATGAAGAATGCTACCAAGGCGGTTGCTCAAGCCGTGTCAGCGATGAAAAAACAGGAATCCGCACTTTCCGACTTGATACCAAATGTTCATTCTTTACACCAATCCCACTCAATGAAAGAGCTTTCAATGGTATATAAAGAACTGGATGGTGTGATGAAGAAATGGCTTGCAAAATATGGCTATTCTTCGCTCGATGCTGCACCATTGCAACATTTGAAGAACAAATTGGATTTCGAGCTTACAAATCCGTCTGTAAACTATTCTAATAAAGATATTATCAACCAAGCTATTACTGATAAAATCCGCATTATAGACCAAAAGATTGAATGGGAAAGTCTGATTCAGAAAGCGGCATTATTACAATCTTTCAAAACCAAGTCCCCAACATACAAAGGCATCTTAACCAAGATAGAAGATGCTATAGATAGCAATGATTTTAATGCCCTGCAAAAAAGCATAGCAGAAGCGGAAAAGCAACAGCAGAAACTTATCGAAAAACAGTTAAAGAAAAATGGAAATAGTGCACTGAATAAAGAATACAAGGGTTCTGCAACAGGCAAAGACTTGACATTGACCATCGACACTACAAAAATGGTGTCTGAAGACCCCTATGCAGGCACTTATACTAATAATATTGCAAGATTACAGGGGTTTGACGCTCCAGCTAAATTAGTATCAGATAACGAGTTTGAAATGTTAGCGAGAGCGAGCGGTGATGTTTTCTATCGCACAGTCAATCCAACGACATTCAAAGGAAAGAAGATGTCAAGTAAAGAATTTGCATCACAACTATATGTCGCAGATAAATTAGAACTCAACGGACCTGGTGGTCGTGTACATGGAGATGGAATGTATGTCGCCACTTCAGCATGGAATGGACATAAAATTCTTGCATTATCTGATGGGGAAAGGAAAAGAGCATACAGCAGTAGTATCTGTTATGGGAATGGCAATCATACAATAACAGAAATGACATGGGTAAGAAAACCAAGGATTATCAGAGAGAAAGATTTAAATGCAAAATGGGGTAAGTTAAGCATAGCAGAACAAGCAAAATTCGACGACAATATAAATACATACGGATGCGCCCTTGGTTATGATGCAATGTATTGTGAATATGCAGATTACATGGTAATATGGAATAGGTCTATAATTGCAGTTAAGAACAACTAAAACAAAGGGATTGTGTAAGGGTCGGCACAATCCCTTTTGTTTCAATAATAGGCTATAACATCGTCAATATTTATATTATTATTGATTATTTTCGATAGTCTTGTTTTATCATACATCAGAGCCATGCCGATATATTCAGCGGCTAATTTGGCCTTCATATCATTAGTTGCCATCCACCAATTCTGAATCCGAAAAATGCCATCATCACCCTTCCCAATTTTTGCCCAAATTTGACAACTATAAGGATGCTCTTTTTCCATATTGATAGCTGCTTCCAGTGCCTCTTTTTCACTCTTAAAATGTGGGTGTTCCTGAATTATTTTCTTTTGTCCATCCGCATATTCAGGGTGAGCCTCCATGCGTCCTTTTGCGGATTCGTAAAGATAGCGTAAGTCGTTTTGACCGATTCTAAATCTATATTCCATAATTACCAATTTTTAATTTATTATTTAGTTATCAACAAATTGCAAATATACAAAATTATTCAATACTTTTGCGGTGAATTTCATGTCAGCATAAAACTCCGTGTTTTTATCTTAATGTCACCAAGGGGGCGGTCTGTTGCGAGCCGCCCGACTTGCGGATGGCTGGCAACACCTCGCTGTAAATCCAATCCTGGAACTTTTCAGCCTCCTTTTGCGTGATTGGAAAATGCAGCGGTAAAGGTTAGGCTCGTTGATGAACGTAATTGACTGTACGCCACCATTGGTAAGGGTGTCATTAGTAGTGACCCCCTTTGTGTCTAATCTTGTTCTGACTTGCCTTGAATTGTTTAGTTCCAAAGCCCGGCAAACATCGTTAAGGCAGAAGTAAACTTCGCCATACTCATTTTGGTTGGTGCGTATTTCGCCAAAATCTTGTGACGAAAATACCGCAATTTTGTTACATTTTTCCATTGGTTGACATTTTTGTTATAGGTAGCAAAAAGGCGGCTACCATTTGCGCTGTCAACCAATGGATTACCCCGAAGAGCAAATTTGGACGCAAAGGCAACCGCCTGTATCTTTTGGGCATTAAAAAAGCCCGACATCATGTTTCGAGCAATTACTGTTGCTCATTCAGGGTGAAATCACCATTAGTTGACGCTGCAAAAATACACAATTTTTTAACATGTCAAGAGAAATTTTACTTTTTTTGTAATTTTTCTAATCTCAATTTCCAATCATCAACTTTTTTATAGTGTTTATACAACACACATGCGCCATTGTAATACGAAATACTCTGTTGATTGTCAATGCGTTCTTGTGCAAAACTTAATTTATTATATTTTGTTGCAAGTTTTAACACATGTTCTTTTTGTCTGCACTCCAACTTGGTAAAATGATTGATTGCTCTATTTAAAACTCTGATTTCATCATCCATAAGTTTTGAGGCTGCATATATCTTCCTTAAACTTTCGTATGGCGTAGTGTTTATGTATTCTTCAGCAATGATTCTTTCGTAAACATCAGCTGCTTTATCGTACATATATTGATTTTCATATTTAGTTGCCATATCAACCAAATCCTTCATTTCTTTTTCGACATCCCATATTATAGCTAAATCTTCCCTTTTACAAAACTCACTATGTCGAGACATATAACTAATAGCCGTTTCATCTTCTTTAATATCGTAATAGAAATTAAACTCAGGCAAACCTTTTACAGCATCTTCATAACGTTTACCAAGTGTTATATCTATTTTGATGTAAACGTTAGCTTTTTGGGGATATATTTTAACTGGTGCAACACCGTTTAATTTATCCAATCGCTTTTTTAACGACAAATCATCGTCACCGAATTTGTTTATCTTCAGTTTTATAATCCTTTTCTCATTCTCGAAATCACCTCGTTTGTGGTATAGAATAATAAGCCTATCGTATGAGTGGAGTGCGTTACCACCCAGTTTTATATTAGTTTCGTAAGTTGATATTGCGCCATCAATATCATTATCTTTTTCTTGTGCAATACCGATGTTATTAAGCCTTGCCGTCTCATCAATTATCCAATTGTTATTATCAATCACTTGTTTTTTTGTTAATGCTTCATCCCATTTATCTTTAGGTATTGCTATCATATTATATCCTCGTAATCTTGAAACTGATATATTTCTGCAAATATCATTATCAAGACACATAGACATTCTCGGTGTTATGCTTTCAATCCTAACAAAAACATCATCGGCTGTTGGCGCACGCTCACATGAATTAGGGTCGTTTTTTCGTTTTTCAAAGATTTCAAGAAAATCTTTATTTATAAATTCCTGCTGTTTTTCAGGCTCTTTTTTGCCAAATAATTTGCTAAATAATCCCATGTTATCTTATTTAAACTTACTAATCTTTTTAAAATCAAATCACCATGATTCCATTTCCTGTTTCCTGACAAATATACCGAATGCTTGACCATTTCTGTTAGCATCTTTACAATTCATTTGGTAAGTCAATACATAGTTTTCTGATTCCCAAGTATATTCGCCATCCTCAATATATGTCGGTTCACCATAATAAGCATATAACTCATTTTTGCAATCAACCTTAAACATTGGTGACACATAGAAAAAGACACTGGCAATAATGTAACGCTTGAAATAAACATTGCATTCAATCAAATTGGCAGTGTTTAACACACATAATGATTCATCAAGTTTGGCGTAACCACTACCATTTTTAACTTCACCAACAAGTTTGGTGTCCCTTAAATGCTTTGTGATAGAATCATTCAACATTAGTGGGTAAACGCCCGGCATCTTTTCAAGATAAGTTGCAGTTCCTTTTTTTTGAGAAAATGCGCTAATACATATCATTAGCGGCAACACAAATACTAATAGTTTTTTCATGTCAGTAATTTTTAGAAATTTCCGGCAAAGATATTAAATTTATGAATTTTTAAAAAAAATTTCCAAAAAGTCTCTGAAAATTTCCAAAAAGCACGCATAATTAATATTAATTTCCTTTACTTTTCTTTCCTTTTCTTTTCTTTCCTTTCCTTTTCTTTCCTTTCCTTTACAGACCATGTGCATTGCATTTGCATTGCAATTGCATAAACCATTAAAATACAATAAGTTAAAGAACGAATTTTAAAGATTTTTTTGAAAAAAAAGAAAAAGTTTTTGGAAAATTTCCCGAAAGTTTTTGTTTTTTTTCCAAGTGTAATTTTTGTGCATTGCAAACGCTATGCAAATGCAATGTTTTTGCTTTGCATTTGCATAGCGTCACAATTCACCGCCTTTTGTTGCGGTTGGTTTTCTTCCGCTCAAGCCGTCCTTTAGTGATTAGCACCTTGCCGTTGTCGAATGGGTGGTTTTCGTCAATGTGAGCCACGTAAAGCCTGTTTTGGCTGATTCCCATTGTCTCACGGTCAAAAGTCTCATAGATGGCGGCTATCGAGCCGAAATAATAGTCTTTGCCGCTGTTATGAAAACGGACGTGATAGATTTTGTTTTCATTCATACCGACCCCTCCACGCTTTAGGATATTCCTGACAGACAACGCCGTCAATCATGCAGCCGTTGGCCTTTTTGTTGCGCCTGATGCCATCCTCGCCGTATGTCCCCCACTGCTTGAAGAAAAACGGTACGCCTTGTTCCTTGCATTGACGTTGGATATTCAACACCCATTCTTTTTGCATTGGGCGGGCTTGAGAGCCGCTTTCGCCTCCCACGATGACCCAATCAATGCCTGACAGGTCGAGTGCGCTCAAATCGCTCAATAGAGGCTCACAGGATAAGAACTTCACAGATTTGGTTGCTATAAATTTCAGCTCTACAAGTCGCCAGCTGTAATCGTGGTGTTCAAGTGTCGTACCGAGCCATACGTTGCTGGGAATATGATGGCAGTACCATGAAAAATATTCCCTCATTCTATCGGGACGCTTTGTGAGTAGCTGGTAAGTGTGTTGTGGTGTTGATTTGATAACATCCATCACCTTATCAATGAAATCATACGGCACATCCTTATGGAATAGGTCAGCCATTGAACACACAAAGAATAAACTTGGCTCTTTGATTTTCAAAGGTTCGTGTAAAGCGTCGGGGTGCAATGTCAGTTTGAAGCCGTTGGCATATCGCTTTTGTCCCATGCCTTGTAATCTTTTTGCCATCGTTTCTGCATAGCAGTGAGCGCATCCGGCTGACACCTTATCACACCCTGTGACCGGATTCCACGTGCGCTGCGTCCATTGTATAGATGTTTTGCTCATGATTATACTTTTTTACAAAATCCATAAATCTACTGTCTGCTGCTTTATAATATGTCGGGTCTATCTCACAGCCGAAAAAGCTAAACCCCTTTTTGTATGCCGCAATGCGGCTTGAACCACTACCTAAATGGCTGTCAAATATCGTATATCCAGGCTTTGCGTAATTGTCCAGCAGCCATTCATACAGCTCTATAGGCTTTTGGTGCGGATGTATCTTCTTATGGCCATGCTCTTTGCCCATCCTGTAACCATCCCACACGATATGCACTATGTTACATGGTATGTGTATGTCAGTGCAGGCTATTTCGCATTTGGAATAATGGAAAACCTTGTTATTGGCACTCATTTTGTCCCACACTATCAGATAGTTGGTGTTGCCCAATATATCTGCGTAATAATTCCAGCCCCAAATGATGTAATGTTTTGATATTCTTTTCAGTTCATCAAAATATTCTTTGATGGGCGGTTGGCTATTGTTGTACGTGGTATCTGCAAAGACAGCACCTTTGTTGCGCTTTTTCCAGTCTTTGCCGATTCCGTATGGTGGGTCAACGATAGCAAGGTCAAAATGTTTGTCGGGAATGTTTTTCATATATTCCATGCAATCAATATTAAATGCTATACTGACTGTTGGATGGTCATTCTCATCAGGAAGTATCGCATTTCTGACAGCTTTAATTTCCTTGCACACTTGATTTATTATCAGCAATGGCAATTTACCTGCTGCTGCATCGGCGCAACGGTTGATTTTGTCGGCATTATCATTGTCGGTATTATCATTCATGGCTCACACTTTTTTATAGGTTGCACTAATCTTGTGTGGTGCTTTTGATTCACCACCAAAGTAAAAACCGCATCCGAAATACATAAGACATCCCATCACACCCAAATTGCCATTAGACACCAGCATGTTGTTAAGATGAAAAGCGTATTCCAACACGCCATAAGGGTTGATGTGCATTTTGATTGTGAAAGTGGCTTCACCGCCTAACGGCAAATCAGCGTCTTGTATAAGTGTGCGCTGGGGTTTCTCACCATCTTTATAAACAATCGTGCAAAGCTCAATCGAGTTTTTGAAGATATTGTAACGCCATCCGAAACGGATTGAGTTTTTATGTATGCCACGAATTCCGAGACAGACACCGAACAGCTTGTTCCAGTCATACTGTTTGTCGGTTTTCAGGTTATAGGCGCAATTCTCATGGAACTTGATTTTGCGGCTGAAGGTGTAATACTTATCTGTCACAAGAAAGCCCATCGGTGACAGGAACGCCGGGAGTTGGATTGGGCGGTGGAAGCCTTTGAAAATAGTTTTTTTCATGGTTGTCAGTTGTTAAAGTCAAACAATTCTTTTGGTTCGTTGTAAGCTGCACGTTTCACATCGCGGTAGAATGACTTTTTGATTTTGCGTATTTCCTGCAAATGCTCATGCGGTTGCCAGTTGTGTTCAACGCCAGTGCAATGTGCGCCAAGGATTTTGATGTTTTTGCCCTTTTTGGCGGCAAATGCGGCTATTTTGCCATCATCAATGAACACCAGCACCGATTCGCCGTGCTTGAGCTTTAATTCAAGTGTTTTGACGGTGTTGAGGTATGCGGCGAGTTTAGCCAGCTTCGCATCGTTTTCCTTCTTCAAGTCCCTTTGCCGTTTCCTTTCGGCAATGACCGTCTTTCGGATGTCCGAAACGTTGATTGGTTTGTCGCCTGTAGCGGCTTCGATTGGCAGATAGCCGTTGACAAACAGCCATACGGCACGTTTGAAGTCTTTTGCGTCCACAAGCGACGCAAGATGCCCAAGGAAGTCTTCAGTAAGGTTGCAGTCTTTGTCCTTTACTGATTCGTAAAATTCCTTTACGTTGATTTTGAAGTTGTTTTCCATGCTATCATTTTTTTATATGATTTTTAATTGTGTTTTTATAGGTTGGTGGAAACCAAAATATCACCTCTCCCCTTTCAAGTTTTTCTATATCATCATTCAGTTTATTAATTTTGGTCTGAATTTCTGCGGCTTTGCTCGAAAACAGGTCATCGTCAAATTTCTTTGTCTGAAGTCGTTTCACCTCACCTTTTTTATAGGCAAGCAATGACTTTGTTTTTTTTTCGATATAGTATTTGCCGGCGAGGAAAGGGGCTTCCGTCCCTATCTGAAGTATTAGAAGATTCACCCTATCTTTAGGATGTGCAACTTTTACAAGAGCTGCGAGATATTCAAAATACCAACGATAATTGGATAATGTTGTATGCGGTACTTCATAGCGATAGTACACAACTTCTTCAACATGACAACCTTTGTAAAGCTCAATTTTTATGATATATGAAGTCGGGTCAGGGTTCATGATGAACACATTTTAATTTTTAGTTAATACAATTCGCTATAAAAATATGAGGCGGTTCAACCATTCCCAAATAGAAGGCGCACCATGCCGTCGCTTTTGCTTACGATAGTGCCGCAATTTTCGTCTTTGCGCTCTGGCTGTTTCAGATAAGCCGTGCCGCCAATCGGATAAAACGACATTATTTTGCACCCCCTTTCTTTGTGCGCACGACTTGGGGCAATTGCCATCCACGTGATTTCGCAACTGTTGTGTTGAACTTGTACCAAACATCCTCATTGACAAACTCAAAATGCATCGTGCCTTTTTTATAGCAGCGTATTTTGAAAAATGTCCAATGGTATTGCTCACCCCAATTAAGATGGTTCGCATTTATAAACTGGTGCAAATCAGGCATTTTCTCATAATTAGCACCTGTAAGGAAGCATAACACCTTTACGATGTCTTCAATTTTTCTGACATGGCTGTAATTGATTGCCAAGCCCACATAGTTTTTGAAGCCCCAGCCAACAGAGCATATATTAGGCATTATGAATTTGCGGTTCACCATGTAATTGCTGTTGGTGCGCCATTTCTCGCCAGCGGTGCTGTTGTCGGCACTGAATGAGCATATCGTGTCAAACGCATCGTTTAAAGCCTGCATCATGATGTTGTTGCTTGATGCGACAATCATTTCGACCATCTTATAGATGTTTTTCATGGTAAACGGAACGTTCTGCTGCAACTCCACGAACTTGTTAATCTCATCCATGACTTTTGCCGTGGTGAACTTCTCAAGATGGAACTTACCAAATATCCACTTCCATGCCGATTTCTGCAAGTCCTTTTTAAAGAACTCCCTTGTGATGGTGTCACCTCTGTCAGCGTGTGCGCCGAATTTCACGCTGCAACCGCCAATTCCGTTTGTCAGGTCATTTATCTCTTTGCTTGCAGCCATGACATCATCGAATTTCGACACAGCCGCCACGTAGCGGTTTACACAGTCTCTGACAAAATTGTATTGGGTGATACCGTTGTCGGCCATTTCTGGCTCATCAGCCTCATTGGTGAAATAATCGGAAAACTCCAAATTGTCTTTCATGGGCTTGTACAGTCTGACAACCGACACCAGCACATCTGTTTCCCTTTCAGCCATTTTGAAGACATCACCCAAGTTTTCACTACCACCGTAATCTCTGATAAGCTCATATACTTTGCTCTTATTGGTGCTGAAGCGGTTGTATTCGATGGTATGGGTATTGCATAAGCTGATGATTTCGCATCCATCGGGTGCAATTTCCCATGCGTGGATGATGTGTTCAGCAGCTTGGCTGAATGGCGGATTCATTATTATCATGTCAATGTGGCTGATGCGGTCGGCTTGCAGCTGCATGAAGTCATCGCCGATGACATCACATTTCGATGCCACAATCTTTCTCAATTTGTCGTTAAGCTCACAGGCGACCACCTGTTTAGCTCCATTAGTCTTCAGGTAATCTACGATGTTTCCTTGACCAGCCGAAGGCTCTAAAATGATTTTGCCGTTGATGTCGCTGACACACAACATCTTAACTATTACGTCATCGGGTGTCGGGTAAAAGTCCCTGTTGAAAAAACTCTGTCTATCCATGTCACCTATTTTTTATTTGATATTGTCAATGATGTAATCTTTGTCTTCAGCCCATAATTCAAGGTTGAGTTCCAGTTTGCGCTTAATGACTTGAGCCATCCCGACCATTCTGACAGCCTGTTGGTACATGTCATAATCCTTGTATTCTTGTGCCTTTTGCAAAAGGAAGGTCACATAAGCCTTTTTTTCGGCTCTGAATACGTCCAATTTGTCAGACAATCTGAAGCATCTTTCATAAAACACATTTAACAAAATGCTGTCATGGTGTTTTTTGTAATCGGCACAAAATGTGTCTTTGTCAATGTTTTCGCCTGATGCGCTGTACATGACATTGATTTGGTGAGCAAATTCCTCATCGGTTGGATGCATCTTGGTTCTGTCAATAAATTCTTGCTTTGTCATAATGTTGCGATTTATTAATTAGTGTTGCGATTTAATTTTTGCGTGTTATTGTAACACGATGCAAAAGTAAACATTTATTTAATAGAACAAACATTTTTTTGAAAAAATTTTTGAAAAAATTTTATAAAAATCGCTTATATCATTGTTTTTCAATACTTTTGCAATGCAAATGCATTTTATATTTTTCGGTTGTTGATAACTATTTAATAAATTTTGCACATTATAAATATGTGTTACTTTAAAACGTGCTATTTTTGCACGTATTTGTTAATCCACTAAAAATTACATTCACATGAAAGACAAAATTTTAGCATTACTGACAGCAAAGTTTGCAGGCGTGCGAAAAGATGTATTGATGCAGATGGCACGTGTCATGGCGTTACACTGCGCAGATGAGACCGAGGCAAAAGCCCTTGTTGACAAAATGACCATCGAAACGGTCAATGAGTTCGTCAAGGAATTTCGTGCCGACGTGGACAACGAGGTGTCCAAATCAATCAAGACCAACGAGGAGAATTTGAAAAAGAAGTACGATTTTGTTGAGAAAAAGGTTGAACCCGACGACCCTAATCACAAAACCGACCCCAACGACACAGCAGCCTTAATCAAGGCGGCGGTGGCAGAGGCGGTCAAACCTTTACAGGAGCAACTTGACAAATATTCCCGAAACGACTTGAGCAAATCAAGGCTTCAGCAGCTTCAAGACAAGCTCAACACATGCAAGGATGACTTCTTCAAGTCCCAAACCTTAAAGAACTTCCAGCGCATGAGCTTTGAAAAAGACGAGGATTTTGATGAATACTTGACCAGCCTGGATGAGGACATCAAGACAGCAAATCAGAACCTTTCCGACACAAGGATGCGCAATCAGGGTCAGCCATTATTCAGCAACATCGGTGATGATGGCGTGTCATCCCAAGTTGCAGCCTATGTGAAGGAACAAACCGATGAAGGCGGATTGCTTTCAGGCAAAAAATTGTAAAACAACTAATTCATCTCAATTATGCCATTAAAAATCACAAGACAAAAGGACGAAAGAGTGATTAAGGCCATTCTTCACAGAATAGCCGACATCCCGAATGGCGTTACCGTCAAGGTCGCCAATTTGGGCGGTGCGGTTCTGTTTGAAGGCACGCCACTCTGCAAGGGTGAAAACGGCTTGTTTGAGGTAGTGAAGACCGCAAAGGTCGTTACAGCCTACACAAGCGGCACATCCCTTGAGGTCGCAAAGGGTCATCACTTCGTGGCTGGTGAAATCATCAGCCCTGATGGAATCCACACAGCGACCATTTCGGCAATTGACAAAACAAATGCCGGAAAAGACGTAATGACACTTGGTGCCGGATTCGGCGTTGCTGTTGCCGTTGGCGGCTGCATTTCGCTGGTCACATTGGCTAAAAAGGAAGCAACAGCCGTTGGCACTGCTACCACATCAGTCAATACAATTAAGGTCGCAAAGGGTCACAGTTTCCATGTAGGCGACATCATCGCAGGTAAAGCTGCAAGCAAGTTCGTTGGCGTTGAAATCACCAACATTGCTTACGGTGACACTTCCGACATCATCACCGTCGCATCAAACTTCTCTGTTGGCATTGCCGCTGATGATGTAATCATCGGTGTCAAGGAAGCATCAGACGCAGGCAGCACTGCAAGCAAACAGCAGACCTACCCAGTGCCACAGGCAAAAGCGGTCGCAATTGCTGGCAGCCACGAGGATGTCAAGCCAAGCGAGAACCTGTTTGTTTCAGCATGGCTGTTTGCCGTGGTGGAAGAGGGCAACGCCCCGGTAGTCAACGATGCCATCAAGTCTGACCTTAAAGGCATCATTTATGTTTAACCTTTAAAAATGTAGTAGTATGCAGAAAACATTAATGGTCGGACTTAACGAGAAAGACATGGGGGCTGTTGTTCGCACATACAACCTTCACGATTTCTACTATCCGACACTGTTTCCACTCAAGGAGACCAAGCGTCTTGACTGGAAAATGCTTGAAGCGATAGCAGGACTTCACATCGCCGCTGACCTTGTGGCACGTGGGGCAACTATCAACCGCAAGACACGTGAAGCCATTTCAAAAATCCAAGGTGACATTCCGAAGATTGCCATCGCACGTGAAATGACCGAGGATGAATTGACCGAATACGACATTGCAGTCGCTATGGCATCGAATGATGCGGACTTGAAAGCGTTGGTCGAGACATGGGCAAACGACACCCAGTTCTGCTGGACTGGTATTGCATCACGTATCGAGTGGATTGCCCTCAAGCAGATTTCACTTGGTAAAGTTACTTTCACAGCACAGAACAACGCCAACGTTGTTTCAGAGTACAACGTGGATTACGAGATTCCGGCAGCTCAAAAGGTCGGTGTCAACACCGCTTACACAGGCGGCATAGCAGGCAAGCCTTTCACAGTGGATATTCCTAATGCGATGAGTCTTGCCAAATCGTTGCACCTCAATCCGAAGTTCTTGTTCATGAATGTTGATTCTTTCAACACATTTGCACGTCAGGAAGAGGTTTACAAACGTTGCGCCACTGTTGCACAGAACCTTATGGGTACGCAGGACAGACCTAACCTTCAGAAAGTCAACGCTTATTTGGCTGACAACAAAGAGCTTTTCAAAGGCTTGCAAATCAGGTTGATTGACCAGGAAATCACCATTGAACACAAAGATGGCAGCAGAGTTTCAGGCAATCCATTTGAGGATAACGTAATGTTGTTCTCCGAATCAGACGTTTTGGGCAAAACCTATTGGAAGACCCCAATTGACGCAAAGAAGACTGAAAGCCCTGCACTCAAGGTCATGCACGGTCACACACTCATCAAGAAGTTTTCCGAGGAAGAACCAGTCATGGAGGTCACTCAAGGCATCACAAACGCATTCCCTGCATGGAATCTTGCAGGACGCTCAATCTTGATGCAGATTGACCAGACCAGCTGGACAAAATAGTGTTTCATAGCTTTGGGGGTGGCGACACCCCTAAAGCCAATTCATGAGGCAAGAGATGACAAACAAACAATATCTGACAAAATCGCTCAATGGCTTGAACCTCTCTGATGATGACATTGACATCATCATTCTGAAAGGCGGTTTGCAAGCCGACGGTGAACTTGACATGACCGCTTGTGACAAAGCGGTGTACAAGCGTTTTTCAACCATATTGAAAGGCTGTATGCAGAACGTCACCGAGGGTGGCTATTCCGTGACCTACAACATGGAAGCCATCAAGATGTACTACAACAGCTTATGCAATGAATTGGGGCTTGAAAACGTGCTTAATGCGAGACCCAAATTACGTAACCGCTCAAATATGTGGTAATGGCAGCTATAAAGCAATATCCGCATTATCTGTTTCAGGAAGTCGGCGGTGTTTCCAAACAGAACGCCAACGGCGAATGGATTGAAACGCAGTCTTCAACAAATTTCGTGTCTATGTGCCGGGAAGAAACAAACGGCAAAGGCAGTGAGATTGTGGTTGCAGGCGGCAAATACGTGAAATTCTCATCCCTGATACAGCTACCAAAGGGGGCGCAACGTGTTGAGGTTGGCGCAAATGTCATCATATCAAACGATGCCGAAGGGTCGGATGTCAGAGTATCGGGTGTTTGTTTAAAGTATGACGAAGGGCAATTGCACAACAGGTTATGGCTATAACGGTTGAAAAAAACGACATCAGCGCACGCTTCAGACAATTCCGAAAGGCTATTGTCGAAAAGCAGATTGAGCGTTTGCAACGGCTTGGAGAAATGTGTGTCACTCAAGCACGTAGCGTGCCGCCTTCAGTCGGATTCCATGACCAAACAGGCAATCTTCGGTCATCAATCGGTTACATGGTGTTTGTTGACGGTGTATCTGTACACCAATCGACATTTGAGCAAGTATCGCCACAAGCGGCTCACAAAGACGGCGTAACATACGACGGCGGCAAAAAAGGCGAAGCCTATTGCAGAGAGATAGGCGAAAACACAACAGGCGTATGCTTGGTGGTTGTCGCAGGTATGGATTACGCTACATACGTCGAAAGCAAAGGGCGTGACGTGCTTACATCAGCAGAGCATCTTGCCGAACAAGAATTGCCGAAACAACTTGCAGAACTTATTGAAAACATTAAAAAAGCAGGCGAATGATAACAGCATTTGAGTTGAACACGTTGGTTTTCCAGCTATTGAACGGTCATGTTGAGATAAACGGCGGCGTTTATACTGAAGATGACAGACCCAACAATTCTAATCTTGAGGATATTGTCATCAACACCATTGACACCACCACGGACGCATTGCCGCAAATTGCCACATCCAACGTCAACATCTATGTACCTGACAGCACCAAAAACATAAACGGCGAAAATCAGAAGAAAGCCAATCGTACAAGATTGCGCAAACTGACACATGATGTTATCGACCTGTTAAAGACATCACAATTTGTTGGCATCAAGCTGATTGTGAGGAATCAGACCACCATATCAGAGCCTGACATCAACCAGCACTACACCAACATACGTATTGATTGGAATATTCAAACAAATCAGATTTAACCATGATTACATTAGGTTTATGCCAAATTAAAGTTGGCGATGCGTCACCAGCAGGAACTATGCCGGGGACGATGAACAAGATTGGTAAGACTTACCAAGACACTGCTAAAATCAATCAGGATAAAGCGGAAGTCACCGAACACTTCGAGGAGGGACACGCCGCACCTGAAGTCCGCAAAAAGAGAAAGAAAATACCAAAGGTGGTGTTTTCCATCATGAATGCAGACGTTCAGATGCTGGCTGACTACATCGGTGGTGCGGTGGTTGACGGCAAATGGTGCTTCGATGGCGATGAAATTGTTGCCAACAAAGCCATTTTGGTTGAATCAGAGCAGGGATTGAACTTTGAAATCCCTAACGGCGACGTTGAGGCGGTCATCAACGCCGATATGTCGGCAAAGGGAATCTTCCTTGTTGATTTCGAGGTTACGCCTATGGCTGTGTCGGCTGGCAAAGCACTTCGTGCCTATCCAAAGGCTACGCTGGTTGTTTCGCCTACAAGCCTGACATTCACAGCTGCTGCTGACAGCACTGGCAAGACACTCACAGTCACCTCAACAGGCGACCTGACCTATGCAGGTGCGCCACAGTCAGAAGACTGGATTACCGTGACACGTTCAGGCAAGGTGGCGACCGTCAAAGTTGCAGCCAACCCGAACAGTGAGGCACGTTTAACCAACGTGACATTGGTAGCGGACGGCAAGACCGTGATTGTACCTGTCACACAGGCTGGCGCATAAGCATCAACAGGTTATGTTTAAAGCCCCGAAAGGGGCTTTTCAAATATTATAGCGATGGAAAATCAAAAGTTACTTAAAGAAAAGCAGGAACTTGACGCTTTAATTAACAAAGGCATTGATTTTGAGGTCAATGACTATGACGTTGTGGTCAAACGCCGATTTTTGGGCTTCGGCAAGAAATATGAGTTGAAGCCTGTTGTCAGGTCGTTCCATATCGGCGAGCCGACACTTGGCACACTTGACAGGCTGTCGGCAGAATGGATTAGGATTGCCATTGATGATGAGGCACTTAAAGATAACAAAGACAATAAAAGCCTGTCAAAAGCTCGCACGCTGGTAAACGCACACGCCATCAGATGCGCAAAGATTGTGGCTATTGCCGTGTTGGATGCGGAGTATCTGATACCCATAGCGACAAAGGGCGGTGTCATCTATAAAAAGGATGACGAAAGACTTAACAGGCTCACACGGCTGTTTGCCGAAAAAATCAAACCGTCAGAGCTTGATAGATTAGCATTGTTAATCAACGCATTAGGTAATCTTGGGGGTTTTTTGAACTCTATTCGATTGTTCCAGACAGAAAGAACCACAATGCCGCTTCGGATAGAGCAAAACAACGAGGATTAAACAGCACATACGGTCACAGATGCGCAATTTGCGCCCATTTCGGTTGGACGTATGACTACCTGCTAAACGGCATTCCGTGGGTGTTGGTGCAGAAGATGATGATTGATGCGCCAAGTTACGATTACAGCGATGACGGCGAAGAAAACGTCACACTTACAGAGGGTAACGCAGAACAGATACTTGACTATATAAACAGCATGATATGAGCAATGATATAAGTGGCGGCGGCTTGAATTTCAAGTCCCAAATGGATAACGAGCAATTAGACAATGCCATCGAGCAAACCCTTAAACGTGTGCAGGGCTTGGTTGATGCAACTGTCACTGGCGGCAAACAGATGGATTCGACATTCAATGTCACAGCTGACAACATACGTGATGCCTTGGAGCAAATAGGCGATGCCTGCGAGTTGCACGAACAAGCCATTCATAATGTTGAACAAGAGTATGACGAGCTTGGCAGACAGGCTGGCGAGGCATTTATGCAGGGACGTGATGAGGAAGTCGCAAAGATAAACGAGACACGCAGCATACTGCAAGGCGAAATAGCCGTAAGAAAGAGCGTTTTAGACGGTTTGAGACAACAGGCGGACGCACTTGAAGATTTGACTGCAAAGATGGAGAAAAGCCAACAGGCAGAGGAAAAAACGGCAAACACGCACGTATCTGTCAGAACACGCCTGAGAGAGTTGCGTGAAGCCATGATTGAAATGGAAGCCGCCGGGCAACGCAACACAGCCGAATACGAGGCTATGAGGGATGAAGCCGCCAAATTGACCGATGCGTTAGCCGATGCCACACATCAGGCATCCATACTGGCTCATGACCAAAAAGGCTTTCAGGGTATCATATCAGGATTGGGCGGTGTGTCCGGCGCATTTTCAGCGGCACAAGGCGCAATCAGCCTTTTTGCAGGTCAGAATGAGGATTTGCAGCGTATCATGGTCAAGGTGCAGTCGCTCATGGCCATAACAGTAGGCTTGCAGCAGGTGCAGGCAACACTTGACAAAGATTCGGCGTTTCGCCTTGTGACCCTCAACGGACTTAAAGAGTGGTGGGCAAAGGTGGTGAAAGAGGCGACAGCAGCAGAGGTCAAGAATGCAGCCGCCACAAAAGCCAACGCAGCCGCACAAAACGCACAAACAGGTGCGGCAACAGCAGGTGCAGCCGCCAACAAAGGCTTGGCGGCATCATTCCGCATGGTGGGTGTCGCCATTAAAAGCATACCAGGTATCGGCTGGCTTCTTGCAGCCATTGGAGCTGCTATAAGTATAACAGGTCATTTTATCAGAAAAAGCCGTGAGGCTCAAAAAACACAAGAGGAGTTCAATAAATCGCTTGTGGAAGGCTGTTACAAGCCCATTGGAGCGATTGAGCAACTTGCAGCGAAGTGGAATAGCCTTGGCGATGATTTCACGGCTAAAACGGCTTTTATCCAGCAAAACAGAAAAGTCTTTGACGAATTGGGACTTGCCATCAATGGCGTTACAGAGGCAGAAAACCTGCTAAACTCAAACAAGCAGGCATTCATCAATGCTCAAATCGAAAAAGCAAAAGCGGCGGTCTATACCCAACAGACATTGGAAAAAATCAAAAAACAAGTTGAGCTTGAAAATGAGATTGCCCAAATGCCTGACCAAGTAAGAGAGGTTGGCGGTTATTATTATGGCTCTTATTCTGTTATGGTGGACAATGAAGCCAAAAAGAAAAAACAGAAGGAACTTGCCGACCTTAAAGCCGAAATCCAAAAAGGCTATGAGGATGCCGCCGCTGCTGAATCTGAAGGCATCAGAATATTGCAGGAAGCTGGCATCAAAGCCCTCAACAATAATTATGATGAAGGCACGGTCGGTTACATCGAGCAACAGATTTCCACGTTGCAAAACTCCATCAAAAAGATGTCTGACCCGGCACAAATAGCACAAGCCAAAAAGCAAATCAAAGACTTGCAGGAATCGCTGTCAAGCCTGTTGGGTGACAACAAAGAGGATGTTGACTTCAAGACCAAACTTTCAAAGGTAAAGTCTGAATATCAGCAGTTTTTCAAATGGCTCAACAGTGGTGATGAAATACTGATAAAATCGGCGCAAACCGAATTTGCAGGCATCTTGGCACAAGGCTCAACATATATTGACTATCTGAAGAACCAGCGTGATGAAATCATGAAAGTTGACGTTGCCAACCGCTCAAAAGAGCAGACAGAGCAATTGCGCATACTCAACGAAAGCATAGCAGAGGAAACAAAACGGACAGTTCTTGAGACTTTCAACACCGAATTGTCAACGCAGCTTTCCAACGCCAAGAACATTGTCGAAATGCTCAAAATCATCGAGGAAAAGCGCAAAGAGCTTGCCAACGATGGCACTGACATTGACAACAGCAAAAAGGAAATGCTTGACAACGCAGAGGAACAAGCGTTGGATGATGCGGCGACACGCACACAAAAGCTGCTTGAGGATTATGCCGGATTGGACGCAAAGAAACGCCAAATAGAAGAACAATTCGCAGCCGACATGCTGTTGCTTGACAGGCAGCTTGCAGAGGCTAAAGCCAAAAACGACATTGAGGCACAAAAGGCGGTCGAGGATGCCATCAGAAACAGAACCGACAAAAGGGATGCTGACATCAAGAACTTGACCCCTACTGATGACTATGAGGATTTGCTAAAAGAGTTTGGCTCATTTGAGCAACGTAAAGCCCAAATAGAAGCCGAATACGAAGAAAAACGCAAAGTGGCACGTCAGAACAATGACCAGCAACTAATTCAAGCATTGAATATTGCAGAAAAAAGAGCCATCAGCGAGCTTGCTTCAGGCATAATCGAAAACACAAAGCTCACAAAGCTATTTGAGGACATGGGTCAGTTGACCTTGCAAGAAATTGATGAAGTTATAAATGACATCAATAATAAGAACATTGATTTTTCTGAAAACCTGACAGACGAAGACATCAAACGGATTGTTGATAGCCTTGAGAATTTGCGCCGTGAAGTGGCGAACAGAAACCCATTTACGAGGTTGACCAATGCTATCAAAGAGTTCAAAGACAATGCCAATGATGCCAATTTCCGTAACCTGACAACAGCATTAAGCGAGTTACAGGGTTATTACGACCAAATTGTTAATTCAATTGCAGAAATCGCTGATTACACTGGCAATGCACAATTAGCCAAAATTGCTGAAATAGCTGGCGACATCGGCGATGTTGCGGCTGCTGTTATGCAAGGTGCATCAAGCGGCGGTTGGATTGGCGCAATAATAGGTGGTGTTATTGCCTTGATTCCCAAAATATATAAATGGGCAAGCGGTATTAAAGATGTGCAAGAAAAAAACGCTGCACTTTTAGCCGATGTCAAAAAACTATCGGCTGAATATGAACACATGCAATACGTTTTGAACAAAGCGTTGGGCGATGAGAGGTACACATCACAAGTTGCGATGATTGAAAATATGCACCAGCAAATTGATGATTTAAACGAAGCCATTGATAACGAGGAATCACTTGGTGACAAAGCTGATGCAGAAAACATAGCAGAATATAGGCAGCAGATTGAGCAACTGAATCAACAAATTCAAGAACTTGTGGATGATGCACGTGACGCTTTGCTTGCATCAGACATCCCATCAATTGCGGCTGAATTAGGCGATGCTTTAATCAACTCATTTGCAGCTGGTGAGGATGCAGCCGAAGCATGGGGTGATGCGGTCGATAAAATCATCAAGCGCATTGTGCGCAATATGATTATACAGTCAATGGTGGAAAAGTCAATTAAACCTTTGATTGAGAAATATACCCATAGCTGGATTGATGACAACGGCAATTGGGCTGGATGGGAAGCTATACAAAACGACATCAACCTGTTAGGTGCTGATTTGAACTTTGCAGGTGAGAGCATCATTGCGATGGTCAACCAGTTAAAAGACCAATACCCTGAATGGTTTGACGCTGGAGCTGCAACGTCACTTACAGGCTCTGTCAAGGGCGTTACGGAAGAAACAGCATCATTGGTCGCAGGTCAGATGAACGCAATGCGTATCAATCAGGTCGAAGCCATGTCAATAATGCGCAATCAGCTCATGGTGCTTAACCGCATCGCTGAAAACACAGCATACAATGTGCATCTGACCAAACTTGACAGGATAGCCAATGCACTTGATTCACTCAATGGCAGAGCATTTGGGCAAAACTATTAAATATAATATTATGAATATCAATGACAAATTAGCTAAAGCCGCAAAAGAAGCCGGGATTTGCGACGAATGGTACGGCAAGATTAAAGCCGGAAGCGATAAACGACAACTTGCCGACCTATATATCAGAGGTTTAAAGTTTTGCCTTGAGCGGAACTACCCTGACAAAACAATCATCAAAGAGCATTTCGGCGACATTGCGCATGATTACGGCGTGTATGTCGATGAATGGGTTGAAATAGCTAATGCAAGGAAAATCATTTTGCTTGGACAATCAAGCGGCAAGATTGTTTGTGACAAATACAATGTCGGTGAAATCTTTGTCGCCAATGACAGTGAAGCGAATATCAGACTGGATGGCCACAGCATCACACGTATTGACGTTTACGACAACGCAAATGTCAATATTGACATTTCGGGTGATGCAAGGATTTGGGTCAACAGCCACAATGCCAAAGGCATACACATTAGCAAAAGCGGAAATCCGCAAATCAAAATAATTGATAAAACAATTAAAAACTAACACGATGGAAAACAACAACGTAATACTCAACATGCCTTTCGATGAATCCGATGGCGCACTTATAGCATACGATTACAGCGCAAACCGCAACGATGGCAGCGTTGTGGGTGCTAATTTCGTGCCGGGTCGCAACGGCAACGCCATAAAGTTCAAAGGCAACGACAAATGCACAATTGACAATATGGTAATATCCGACTTCAGCGATGCATGGTCAATACTTGTATGGGTCAGACCACTGGAAATTGAATGCGGAACACCTAAAAAGCTGATTTGGATGCTCAATTTCGGCAATACGACATTGAATCATTATCGGACTGTTGAAATCCCAGCAACCACAGCCGCATGGTCATCAGTAGGCATTACGCATCACAACGGCGTTTATCATTTCTATTATAACGGCTCTTTATACGACACCATAGAAACGAGCGATGCATTAGCAGGATTGTCGCTTAATCAGGACTGCTATTGCGAATATGGGCTTGCACTCATGGATGATTTCAAAATCTACAACATTGCACTGACCGAAAGCGAAATCATATCGGAATTGTCAACAAACGTGCAGCAGGCTTATTACATTGATGGGGTCAACATCAAAGAGGCTTACGGCATCTGTGTTAGCGGTTCTGATGGTGTGCTTGACCGTCCGAAACTGAAAGCTCCTTTGTCAATTGATTGGAGTAATTACCACGGAGAGGTGGTTGACCTTGAACACAAATACTATGAGCCACGTGAAATCACTTTGTCATGCTTCGTAAAGGCGAATACAAAGATGGATTTCATCAACAAGGTGGCTCAATTTACAAAGCTGTTTGACAAAAACGGCACACAGCGTCTGATGATTTCAGTGCATCCGACCAAACCGCTCATTTATGAGGTCTATTGTAAAGATGCAATCGCCATCAGCAAAACATGGAGCAATGATTTGATGGTCGGCACTTTCAAACTGAAACTCACCGAACCCGAACCAGTTAAACGCATCCTGAAACACTTTAAGACAGGTGCGGATTCGGCAACAGTGCAGGTATTGTTGAAGACAGTTAAATGCGTCAATATCTACTGGGGTGACGGCACTGTTGACAAAGACATATACAGTGAGGAAGGTGCAGGATTCACACACACCTACACAAATGACGGCGAATATTTCATTGTCATTACAGGCTGCATCAACGAAATTGCAGAATTTTCAACCAATGCTATTGTGATATGGAACGAATTGTAGCGACACGCCCCGACGGTACGACCTATGAGCTTGCCAAAAGAGGCAACGCACAAGGTTTTACACAGGCAATGCAAAGATGGGATTTGCAGGGTGCTGATATTGTCAGCGTCACTGTTGAATCAGCCATCCCGATGACATACGGCATCGGTGACAAAATCAATGTGTTTGGACGTGAGTACAAGCTAAACAGATTGCCAAAAGTGACGAAAAACGCAAATTATCACTTTGTTTATGAACTTGAGTTTGAGGGCATCCAATATGATTTGCTACGTGCCACTTACGACCTGACCATTGACACCACAAGTAATCAGCTGTCAGACATAGAGGCTGATGTTCTTACTGGTGACTTACGGCGGTTTGCCACGGTGCTGATTGCAAACGCCAACAGAGTGTTTCCTGGCAAATGGTCATTAGGCACATGTCCTGATACAATAGCCGACAAAACACTCACTTTTGGCGAATCAGACAATTGCCTTTCGGTGTTGCAGAACTTGTGCAGCGAGTTTAACGTTGAGTTTTCCATTGAGCTGACGAACAACATCAACGTATTGTCGTTTTCAGATGAGGCAGGCTCAATATTTCCATTTGATTTCAAATTTGGGCGTGGGCGTGGCTTGTACCACCTTGAGAGGCTCAATGTTGACACGTCCAACATCATCACAAGGCTGAAAGTGTACGGCTCAACAGAAAACATTTCGTTGCGTTACAGGGCGCATAGGCTTTGTTTGCCTAACAAGACAAAAGGTCAGTCATATTTTGAGAATGCAAGTGCCATTGCACAATATGGCGTTTGGGAAGCCGTCAAGTATTTCGATGACATCAAGCCTACGTTTGACGGCGAGGTTACGGCTATTGACAGCAATAATGTGTTGAAATTTATCGACACAAGCATGTTTGACCTCAACGCAGAGGATAGCGACGGCAACACGCTGTATCTGATTGCAGGTCAGACAGCCAAAATACATTTCAACACAGGCAATTTGGCTGGCTATGAGTTTGACGTGCATAATTACGACCATAGCACCCACACGTTCACACTAAAACAATTTGAGGATGAAAGAGGTGACGTGTTTCCGTCCGACACATCAGTAGCTTTCCAAATCGCCGTTGGCGACAAATACAAGATTTTGGGTGTCGCATTGCCGCAAACATACGTTGATGAAGCAGAAGATAAACTTGAGGTTGACGGTTTGGAGTATTTCAACCAAAACAGACAGCCCAAAGTCAAGTATGCGTTGTCAATTGACAAAAACTTTTTTGAATCGCTGGTCGAAGGCACTGTAACACAAACACTGTTACATCCTGGTGATTGGCTGCATATCATTGACAGCGACATAGACGTTGACAAATCCATCAGGATAGTATCACTCACAAGGCAGCTGTTTGACGAATACAACTATACGCTTGAAGTATCTGACACGGTGGCAAATGCCACGATAATCAATAACATCATATCAGATATTATTGACATCAATAATGTTATTCACATAAATAACTTAAACAATCCGGCACGTGCAAGGGCAAATTGGCGGTCATCACGTGAAGTGCTGGATATGGTGTTTGACCCTGAAGGTGACTACTACACCGAAAAAATCAAACCCAACTCAATTGACACGTTGTGCCTTGCAGTAGGTGCAAAATCAATGCAATTCGGATTGGTGGGTGTGACTTTCAAACCCAACTATAACGGCAACGCAAACTCAATGCAGGTCACAGGTGGCACGCTGGTACACTACACCATCAATGAAAATGCCGCAACCGTTTGGAACATTGCCGACACATCATTTACTTTTGACAGCTCAAATACGGCATATTACATATATGCGAAGTGCATGAAAGGCAACACTGGCGCAACCATTATCTGCACCACAACGCAATATCAGGTTGACGGCGGTATGTTTTACTATTTCTTTATCGGCATTGTCAACAGCGTTGACCCTGATTTAAACGCACGCAGCATCAGCCTGATGTATGGCTTCACCATGATAAATGGTCGTTTCATACAGACAGGCAGGATTTGCAGCAGTGGCGGTGGTGTTACGTATTTTGATTTGGATGCGGGAGAAATTGGTGGCAAAATCAAATTGTTGTCAGGCTCAAGCGGTTACGGCAACCTTACCGATGCGCCTGACCTGTCACATTATCTGAAAGATACAGACGGTTTGATTGAGATATGGTATAAAACAGTAGCACCAACTAAAAATAACGCCCCTGCATCAAGTTGGAATACGAATGCGTTGAAAAAAGAGCATATCGGCGACCTGTACAGGTATAAAAATACGGTCGAACAAGAAGTGGAAGGCAGAAGCGAAACCACGACAGTATTGAAATGGTATCGCTGGGAAAGCTATAGTGCAATACAACGCATTGGTAATGAAGATATTAGTATTATTGATTATCATTGGGTTGAGGTTACGCCAATACCTGATTGGTTTATAAGTATAGTTCCCAATCCGTTGCCGTCAACATCGCAAAAGATGTTTTCATTTGTCACACCTACTCCACCCTATTCTGTTGGCGATATTTGGCTCAATGGCGGCGTTTTCATGAAATGCTTGACAGCAAGAATAGTAAGTGATAGCTTTGTAATGAGCGACTGGGATGATTCGGGCATTTATGACAACACACAGACCATCATTGATGGCGGTATGGTCACAAGTGGTACAATTCAATTAGCTGGCAATAGCGGTAATATCAAGGCTGGTATCACAGGAAAAGGAACGGCTGACACATCGGTTCGCATTTGGGCTGGAGACACATTTGACAACAGGGCAAACGCACCTTTCAGGGTGTTACAAAATGGTAAAGTAATTGCCACAAACGCTGAAATAGAAGGTAAAATTAAAGCTACTGATGGCGTTTTTTACGGTTCATTGGCAACACCAGCTCAAACAATTCCTGACAACAGCAGCAACTTGACATTATCATTTGCAAACGGTTTCAATTTTTCGGGTAAACTTACAAATGCGACATCAAAAAATATCATATTGCCAAATGACATACAATATGCAGGTGTTGAATTGTCTATCGTTAATTATGGAGGCACTAATGATGGTTATTACAACATCACAGACACATCAGTTAATGGATTTTTATATTCAAGTAGAAAAGGCAGTTACGAAGTAGCTAATTATATACACCTATATGGTTATGGAATTTTAAGGGCAAAAGCATATAGCATTAATGGTACATTAAGGTGGTTTGTAGAGAACTATATGGATTTTTCTTACAATGCTATATCACAATTATTTACCAATAATCTACCATCACAATATCTAAAATGCGTTGGCATCTACACATTGCAAGTGTCATCATTGACGACAGTATTATGTAGTGATGGAAATACATTGTCCGTAAGTCATACAGATACTGGAAAGTGGACGCTTACATGGTCACAAACCCGTAGCAATAAAAAAAAATACATGGTTTTATCCAGTGGAGGTGGCGAAGCTACAACTATAGTCTATGATGTATTCCTATCATCATTCAAAGTCAAATGCTTTGCACGTTGGTATTTTGGAGACCAAACAGGTGTTACTTTTATTGATTATGCAGACCTGATGTTATATGTATTTGAAGTTGATGTATAAAACTTATAAAATTTTTATCAACAAACGTATTATAGTGACACATATAGAATAAATTTGCAAATTAAAATCATCAAAAAAATGAATCACACAAGGTCAGACCAAGTTGTATCTGCTCAAATCGGAAAGATGGGAGCGATAACAGGCTTGCAGGACGGCAATTTCAGCCTTGAGGGTAACATGCCATTCAACATCAAGAATGACGGTGTACAGCAGGTTAAACTTGAAGTCCGTCTTGCAGGTGATGAGACAGGCACGTTTGTTTCAACCGTGTTTTATCCCGGTTGGAATCCTGAAATCGTATCAGCAGTCAGGCAAACGACGGCTGCTGGGTTAAATTTAAAATGGGGGTACTAATATGGGACTTTTAATCGGAATGGGTCAAACGACCCCACAATTCCCATACGACTACTATTACGGTGTCGAATGGGACGTTACGGTGTCCAATACCAACAAAACACGTATTGGCAAACCTCAACTGCATGTTGACTTGCCGTGTCAGAATCAGATGCGCCGCTGCATACAGAATGATGACGGTACTGTCAACTACTACCTGCACGCCAATGATTCAACCAAAAGAGACAACGGTGCAGCAGCCGCCCTTGACGGCACGGACGGTCAGTTTATGGTTGAGTTGCCGGACGTGTACATGCGCTTTGAAATGGATGGCAGCAAACGCCGTGCATTGATGTCACCACAACCGTTGCCGGGCTTCATCAAATGGAGCAAAGACTACGTATCGGCTGTTGAGGCAACCGTTGACCGCACCAACAGCAAACTCGCCGCTGTTGTCAACGAGACGGCTCAATACCGTGGCGGCGGCAACCATTCAGCGTGGGATGAGTTGGATAAGAGCGAACTGGGTATGCCTGCAACCGAAATTAGCCTTACCAATTTTAGAAATTTGGCACGTGCAAGAAATTCAAGCGACACTGACAAACGCTGGAACTGCAACACCTACCAAATTCACAGAAAGCTGTCTTGGCTTTACACAATTGAGTACGCCAACAGCAACTGTCAGTTGGCATTCAACGCCCAATTGACCGAAGACGGTTATCATCAGGGCGGTTTAGGCAGTGGCGTTACAACTGTTTCGAGCGGTGACTGGAACACCTTTAACGGCTATCATCCGCTGGTCAAATGCGGTGCGACTGTCAGTTTGGGCAACCACACAGGCGTTATCAGCTACAGCTTGCCAGCATCGTTTGGCAGCGGTTATGTGAGCGTCAGCGTACCATCGTACAGAGGTGTTGAAAATCCATTCGGTCACATTTGGAAATGGACTGATGGCGCATTGTGCGCTATTGAGAGCGGTGCAGAGGGACTGTCAAAGTTCTATGTCTGCGACACACCGTCCAAGTTCTCAAGCAGCATCACATCAGACTATGAGTACCGTGGAAACTTGCCACGTTCAAGCGGTTATGTGAAATCGCTGATTTTGGGTGAATATGGAGAGATAATGCCGTTGGAAATTGGTGCAGGTAGCACCACCTACTTCAGTGATTATTTCTACACAGATATTCCATCCAGCGGTACAGCCACACGTGGGGTTCTTTTCGGCGGTAATGCGCATTTTGGTGCGAATGCGGGCTTCGTGTCTGCGTATACGAATAACTCGCCGTCGACTACGTATGCGTCTATCGGTTCTCGGCTTTGCTTTAGCGCAATCGAGGCGGCATAGCCGCCCAAATCGAAAGTAGGGTCTATAAAACAAAGTAATTATGAGGTTTAAAAAGGCGGTTCACCAAGGTGGGGTTCTTTTCAGCGGTAATGCGAATAATGGTGCGAATGCAGGCTTCGTGTATGCGAATACGAATAACTCGCCGTCGAATACGAATGCGAATATCGGTTCTCAGCTATGCTTAAATATAGTTATGGTGAAAGCCTTGCCACAAAAGCGGTTCGCCGCATGACTTGGGCAACCAAGGGCAAAAAATAACATAAGTAAAACGGTTTTGGTAGGAGAAATCCGAAGAATCCTAATATACAAGCAAACGTGTTATATTGACACAAAATGAAAAGGATTGGCAATTTATATGACAAAATAATAAGTGTTGAAAACCTGACACTTGCCGATGATAAGGCACGCAAAGGCAAAATCAACACTTATGGTGTCATCGTGCATGACAGACATCGTACAGCCAACATTAGGAAGCTGCATGATGATTTGGAAAAATGCCAATACAAGACCTCTGATTATCAGGTTAAAAAGATTTTTGACCCGAAAGAACGAGACGTTTACAAACTTCCCTACTATCCTGACAGGATATTGCATCATGCGGTGATGAATATCCTTGAGCCAATTTGGGTGTCCATTTTCACAGCCGACACCTATTCCTGCATCAAAGACCGTGGCATACATGCATGTGCGCAAAATTTGAAGTGGGTATTGGAGCATGACCCTGAAGGCACAAAATATTGCCTTAAAATCGACATTCGCAAGTTCTATCAGTCAATCGACCATGATATACTCAAAGCGATTATAAGGCGTAAAATCAAGTGCAAGAAAACGTTGGCATTACTTGACGGCATAATTGATTCCGTTGAACAAGGCGTGCCAATCGGCAATTATCTGTCACAATATTTTGCCAACCTGTACCTCACCTATTTCGACCACTGGTTAAAAGAGGTCAAGGGTGTCAAATATTACTTCAGGTACGCTGATGACATTGTAATCCTGTCAGACAACAAACTGCAACTGCATGAGTTGCTGGTTGAAATGCGTGCTTATCTGCGAGACAACTTGAAACTCAAAGTCAAGCCCAATTATCAGGTATTTCCTGTTGATGCACGTGGCATTGATTTTGTCGGTTACGTCTTCAAGCACACTCACACAGTTTTGAGAAAACGAATCAAGAAAGCACTTTGCCGCCGGGTGGCAAAGTTGAACAAACGCAAAAAGACACCATCCATGATGACTTACAAGAAAAACATTGCAAGCTGGTGGGGTTGGTGCAAGTATTGCAATTCAGTCAATTTAACTAACAAACTCTTTAAATCAATTCCGTATGAACTTAAATTCGATAGAGCCAAACGCCCATTACGACATGGCGCACGGCAAACCAAAGCAGCTTGAACATGACAACGACGGCTCAAGCATTTTCCGTTTCAATATCGAGCCTGAAATGGCAATCCCTGAAGGCGGCACTGAAGAAGTGCAGGTCGGCTGGAAATGCGTTGAGGTGAGATTTTGGGGTGAAAGCACCAAAAAGAACATCAAAAAGGCGGTCATCCGTAACTTTTACGATGAGACAGCCGAATTTGATTTGGTCAACTCCTACAACAAACACGTGCTTCACATCGCCGAAAGTGAACAGGCTGTTGCTGACTATGCAGAATTTCTGCAATTCACTGAAGATTTGGATGCTTTGATTACTAACGTATTAAACGGTTAGTTATGAGATTTAGCGATATTGGAATCAAGTCTAATGCGATTGTTGGCAAAAAGATTGAAATTGAAGAGCTTTTCAACAAACGCATTCTGATTGAAAAAGTTTTGTTAGCTCCGACCAAATATCCGGGTAAGAACCAGTCGGGGTTACGAATGCAGATGCAGATTGTTTTAGCCACTTTCAACGAAAACTGCGATGCCAACGGCGACTACTTCACCAAAGACAATGAAGGCGTTGCCATCGGTGAAAGGCGGTCATGCTTCACGGGTTCTGACATTCTCATTGATGAGATACAGAGAGCTGAAAGCCAAGTCGCAGAAATCAACAAGAGCTTGAAAGACGGCGAGAAACCACAAACTTTGTTTCCAATTGACACTACTATTGTTAAAACAGGCAAATGTTTTCAGTTTAAATAGTTAATAAACACAAAGGAGGTAAACAAATGAAAACGATAGCAACTTATGTTCTTTTCGTCATCTTTCTTTTGTACTTTTCGGCTTTGGTCTGCATCTTTGCGGATTTGCGTGCTGGTGTCAGAAAAGCCAAAAAGAACGGCATTTATCGGTCATCGTTTAAATACCGTAAAACGGTCAAGAAAATTGGCGAGTATTACAACATGATGCTTATCCTTACGGTCATTGACGCTATCCAAATGGCGTTAATCTACATTATCGGCTTACAGACAACATGGACATTACCTTTCATCCCATTATTCACTGCGATAGGCGCATTTGTCGTGGCTTACATCGAATTGAAGTCAGTGCGTGAAAAACAGTCTGAAAAGGATAAGGCGAGAATGGATAATGCTGTTGACACGCTGATTAAATTACTGAAGAACCCGGATAACAGGGAAATGGCAATTGCTGTAATGGAACAATTAAAAACGGACAAAGAATGAAAATGCTATTGAAACGCCGTTTTTTAGGCGACAACTACACAATCGGCACGTTGTATATTGACGGCATCCGCTTTTGTGACACCTTGGAAGACAAAAACAGGGATGTGAACAAAAACGGCAAGTTTGACAAAGGCGAAAAGAAGGTGCAGGGTGAAACCTGCATCCCTTATGGCACATACAAGGTCACACTGAATCTGTCACCACGTTTCAAAAGACCTTTGCCACGCCTTATGGATGTGCCTGATTTTGATGGTGTCCTAATCCATCGTGGAAACACGGCAAAGGACACACAGGGCTGCATACTTGTAGGCGAGAACAAAGTAAAAGGCAAGGTTATCAACTCAACCCCTTACGAAGTCGAGCTGGTACGCAGGTGTGCGGATGCTATAGCTAACCATCAGGAAATTACAATTGAGATAGTATGAAAAGATTTCTGATTATCGCATTGTGTCTGTTGCTTACAGCATGTGTGAGCAAAAAAAAGATTACGCAGGAAACCCACGTGTCAGATAGCATTGCAAGTGCAATGCAGATGCATTCGGAAATAGAAAGCACTTTGAATGAACACACAGGCGAGCAAACGCAGGTGATTGTCACAGAAATTGATTTTTTTGAGCCGAACCCATCAGACACGTCAACCACTGCTAACAGTCAGGTCAATATCACCATATCGCCAAGCGGTGAAATCAGCGGTTCTACCAAAGGCATCAAAAGCATCAAACAGATAACCACTGTCACCCAAACGGAACAGACAACGGAAATCCATGAAAGCACCGTCCAAGACACGATTGCAAGCGTTGTGGCGACATCGCAGGCTGATATGGAGACACATACTAAAAAGAAATCAAACACTTTTCAATATCAATTGCCATTCCTGGTACTGGGAGTTGTTATTATCGGCTTGTTATACCTGAAACGAAAGCCAATAATCGACTTCATCAAAAAAATCCTCATTGGGATTGTCAAGGTCATCACCAAAGAATGACGCAGGCATCATTAACGAAAAAAGCCCAAAATCGAGTTGATTTTTGGGCTTTTTGTGTTCAAAATCGTGTACAATTCACACAACACACTGATTTTCAATGGTATTTGCGGAGAGAAAGGGATTCGAACCCTTGGAACGCAATGCGTTCAACGGTTTTCGAGACCGCCCCGATCGACCACTCCGGCATCTCTCCAACGCTTTACTTCTACAGAACGAAAGCAACCCATCTTTGAGTTGCTTTCCTCAGCGGAGACAGAGGGATTCGAACCCCCGATACATTTCTGTATAACGGTTTTCAAGACCGCCGCGATCGACCGCTCTGCCATATCTCCGCTGCAAAAATACAAAAGTTTTCAATGCAACAACTTTTTTTTGAAAATTTTTTCTTAACCTCCTTCTTTTCTCAAAAATTATGACTATCTTTGCCATCAGAAATGAACAGAATATCCTCACATATCATCTGCATCGCATTGTTTATCATCGCATTGGGCTTTTCACACTGCAGCAGCCCCGCCATGCCTGATGACATGCAAAATTTTAATAAAAACATTCAAAAAAACAATGAATTTCTCGAAGATTTAGCTCATTTGGCCGACAGTTGCACTCCAAAATACACCCAAAATTACGCTTTTTTTGAAAAAAAATCAGAAATATATTACCAAAAAGGTCTGAATAACGCCATGAAACCTGAGCTTCTGACAGCAGCAAATGACTATTTCAAGGCACTCGAAGCGGAAGAAGAAGCCATTTCAATAAAAGGTGACGCCACCAACGATGACTTCCACTGCCTCGGACAGATATACGAAAGCATCGGCGACCTTTACAGCAAAGTCAACAGCGTGAAAGCTGCATCGTTTTTCTACAACAACTCCCTCACCCAATTCGAGAACGCAAGCCGTCAGCATGAAGTAATCGACGTGCTGCTGAAAACAGGCGACCTGTACCAAACAAGCCACATATCAAACATCGCCCTGCTCAACTACGAGACCGCCGAGGGACGCAAGAACCTCACAGAAACACAAATCAACGACATTCTCATCAGGAAAGGCATTGCACTTTACGACATATCCGACTACAAAACAGCTGATTCAATATATGGAATAATATCGCAAAAATCCTTACAAAGCATTGAATACCATTATTTTACAGCCTATCATTTTTACACAACTAATAATTTCAAAGAAGCACTGCCGCACCTTAAATTCTGTTTTGACAACGGCAATCAAAACATGAAACTGACCGTGGCAGAGATGCTCGCTGACGTGTATTTCAACCTCGGTGACCGTAACAACGAATTTGTATATGCCCAATTTCAGGCGAAAGCCACATCATCGGAAGCACGACTGACTCCGCTAAGACTTGAACTCGAAACGCTTTACGACAAGTTCACCGAAGAAAACATTAACAAGAAACAGGATGAGACCGCCCTGCTTTCAAACATACAATGGGTCGTGCTTGCCGTCACATTGCTTATATTAATATGTGTCGCCGTCGCCTATCTGATTTTAAGGAAAAAGAACCTCGAAAGCCATAAAGTCATTGAAGACAAAGTAAAAATCATTGATGATAAAGAAAAGATAATCAATGAGATAACCCATAAACTTGAGGTCACGCAGCAGCCGGCGGCAACAGCGCGTTCCTTTGACGATGACTTCAAAGTCTTTGCCGAGACAAAGATTTTCAAAGAGATAAAAAACTCGCTCGAAGGCAAGACTATCATGACCAAGACCGTCGGCGACTACCCGCGTCTCGCACTATCGAAAGCGAAAATCGTGACACTCACCGCCAAATTCAACGAGTGCTTCCCGAACCTCATCCACACCATCGTCGGACTTCATCCCGGTCTCACACCTAACGACATCCGTTATATCATCCTCGCTATCATGGGGTTTTCAAGCCTGGAAATAGCCGTGCTCCTGCAACTTACGTATAGCTCCACAAACAAAAGAAGCAACCACATCAAGTCGGTTTTCGGTACCGATGAAGCCATCGAACACTTTTTACCAAATTATCTGCGTTCCATCAGCTACTGATTTTTCAGACATATAAACTACTTTATATCAATAATTTACAAGGATTTCTTCCATATATTTCAATAAAATACAGCGACAAAACACTTGACAAAATTTTTGTTGCGACGTACTTTTGCAGCCGAAACAACAAAAATTTGAATGATGAAAAAACTGATGTTACTTTGCATGGTCGCACTCGCAAGTTTCGCGATGAAAGCCCAGACGGGAAAGACCCTCAACTCATACATTTCATACAGCACCTTCAACGTCCCGGGAGACAAGGCGACACCATACGTCGAGACATACATCACCTTTGAGACAAAAAGCCTCACATACATTAAAAACACCGACGGCAAATTCAACGCCACAGTCGATGTCACTGTCCTTTTCAAACAAGGCGAGTCAATCAAGAACTACGGCAAATACACACTCAACAGCCCTGCTGTCGATGACACCGCAACTATGGGCGGATATTTCATGGACATGCAACGCTATCAGCTTCCCAACGGTACCTACAGCATCGAGCTTACCCTCGAAGACAAAAACGACATGACAGGCAGGCCGTTCAAGGTCACAAGCGACATCACTGTTGATTTTCCCGAAAGACTCTGCTTCTCAAGCATCATAGGACTTGAAAGCTACAGCAAGGCCGCAACCGAATCAGAATGCACAAAGAACGGCTACGACCTCATCCCGATAATGATCCCCTATTATCCGGAGGCAGTCGGAAAACTCACATATTACTGCGAGATTTACAACACCAGAAAACAACTCGGTGCCAATGAGAAATACCTTCTCAACACATACATCAGCACTTTCGAGAACGGCACAAAACTCACCAACTTTTTCGCGTCGAAAAGGATGAATGCCAAAGACACCGAAGTGATTCTCGGTTCGATGGACATCAGCAGTCTTCCGACAGGCAACTATTACCTCGTGCTTGAAGCACGCGACAGAAACAATGAAATCATCGGGTTCAACCGTTTCTTCTTCCAGAGAAGCAACCAAAACTACCACGTTGACAATGCGGTGCTTGCGTCGATAAATGTTGAACACGTGTTCAGCGGCAACATCACCAGCATCGACAGCATCCGCAAATACATCAAGAGCTGCTATGCCATCTCCACAGAAGTAGAAAGAACATACGCCGAAGAGCTTCTCAAGACAGATGACCTCAGAACCATGCAGCAGTTTTTCTACACGTTCTGGTCGAGCCGCAACTCTCTTGAACCCGAAAAGGAATGGAAGACATACTACTCACAGGTGCTGAGATGCGATGCATCGTTCTCTGGCCTCAACCTGCCTGGCTGCCTGAGCGACAGAGGCGTGGTGTTCCTTAAATACGGCACTCCCGACAGAATCGTGCAAAGCTACAACGAACCAGGCGCGTTCCCATACGAGATATGGCATTACTACACACTCGGCTCACAACGCAACAAGAAGTTCGTCTTCATGGCGTCAGACATCGTGACCAACAACTTCATACTCATACACTCCAACGCGGTGGGAGAACTCAACAACCCGAGGTGGACCAACGAAATTTATCACAGGACATACGACACATACTACGACTATAATGTTGACCAGCATGTCGAGCCGGATTCGTATGGCGACAAAGCTCTTGACTACTACAACAATCCGAGATAAACAAAATAAAATCGAGTAATTTTTAAACATACCATACCACACATACTTTGTTTTGATTTGGGGCTTGGCGCGAGCCGGTCCCAAATCGCATTTAGGTGATTTAGAAATTTAACAGACTCAGGTTATCAGATGTTTGGGAATTGTGAGCGCATGATTTGTTATGATTTTGAAAAAACAATGTTTCCATAAAGGAAAAAACTCTATTTTTGCAGCATGAAAAAAACGGCAGTGGTGATATTGAACTACAACGGGCGCAAGTTCTTGGAGAGGTTCCTTCCGAACGTCATCAAGAACAGCTCCGGCGTGGCTGATGTCATCGTCGCCGACAACGCCTCCACCGACGACTCCGTGGAGTTCATGCGCAAGAACTTCCCCGACATCAGACTGATTATCAACGACAGCAACGGAGGATTCTCCACCGGATACAACATCGCGTTACGCCAAATTGAAGCCGACTATTACTGTCTTCTAAACTCCGACATAGAGGTGACTCCGCACTGGATCGAGCCGATAATAGAGCTGATGGACAGCGATGAGAGCATCGCCGCGTGCCAGCCGAAACTCCTCTCCTACTTCGACAGAGACAAGTTCGAATACGCCGGAGCCGGCGGCGGATACATCGACAAATACGGCTATCCGTTCTGCCGAGGCAGGGTTTTTCAGGAGTTAGAGAAAGACAACGGACAGTACGATGACGTGAAAGAGGTGTTCTGGGCGACAGGCGCTTGCATGTTCGTCAGAGCCGAGCTGTTTCACAGGTTCGGCGGCTTGGACGACAACTTCTTCGCGCACATGGAAGAGATTGACTTCTGCTGGCGCATGAAAAACAACGGCTACAGGATAATGTACTGCCCCGACTCGAAGGTATATCACATCGGCGGCGGCACACTGCCTAAGTCGTCAGCGAGAAAGACTTACCTCAACTTCCGCAACAACCTCTCGCTGCTCATGAAGAACCTCCCCGACTACAAGACTTTCCCGATAATCACATACAGGATCGGCCTCGACTGGATCGCCGGACTGAAATTCCTCGCCGGCGGCAGCTTCGCCGACCTCTGGGCGGTGACAAGGGCACATCTCAGTTTCTACAGACAGCTTCCAATACTGATAAAGAAAAGGAAAGCCCTCAAGCACACGAAAGTATCACAGGTTTATCAGAAAAACATAGTGTTCAAGCATTACCTTGAACACAAGAAGGTGTTCACAGAGTTGGAAGAGAAAGATTTCTCGTGATTTTTCCACGAAGATTGCCGACAAAATGACACGGACTTTTTGCCGTGGATTTGTATTCGTTGAGACGCACCACTGTGCGTCTCAAACTCCCGAACGCTCCCAAACGACTATTTCTTCTTTAAAGGAATGTTGTATCCGAGTTTCAACATGAAAATATTTAAGTTTATTTCCCCATCATCCTGTCTTTTCCCAGCATTGTCATAGTAGTAAAGATGACGATCCACATTACTGTACTCAACTCCTATGTTGAAATTCCTTACAGCCAAGCCGATTTCGGCTGAGAACAAAAACCCCTGTATGTATATATTTTCTTTTTTAGAGGTACTTTGGCTTATCGTCGACATATAACCCAAACCGACATTGTAATACATGCATGTCTTGTTTTCCCCCAAAAAACCTCTAAAATTTAAAGTGAGTGGAATATTAATTGCAGAACTAGAATAATAATAAATATCGAAGCCGGTTTTCAGTCCAATGCCAAAAGGCCTTGCAATCTGGTATCCGACAAGGCAGTTTATGCCAAAATTTAAACCAACGTTTGCTCCTCCCATTCCTATTTCTGGTTGGACGAACCATCCTCCACGGAATTTTCTGAGCAACTTGCCATTGTCGTAGTAGTAAGCGGTTGGGTTTCTTTCAGCGAAACCCTTATTGTCAAGGTCTTTCATGTAGGCCTTGTCGATGCTTCCTTTTTGCATTATCTTCAATTTGAATGCAGGTGTCTGGCCGAGGTCTGTCTCTTTTGTGTAGTCCCATGTAATCCGTCTTTTCTTCGAAGGCCACACTTTATAAAAATCGCCCTCAATGTACTTCGTCTGTTTCCACGTCACGCCGTTGTCTTCCGAATAGAAGAGTCCTACGGCATAGGCACTCTCCCCCAAGCTGTATTCAATCACGTATTTGTCGCCTTCCTTTGTGATTTCTCCGATGATAATATTGTTATCTTCAATGTCTTCCTTTGTATAAACCTTCTGGGTTTCTGTTTTTTCCGGCAGCTTGTCACCAGCGTCATCGTGTTCTTTTTCCGCAGCGGCCACAACCAGGCCGCTTCCCTGCTGCACCGGCATCGACGACTCGCCTTCAACTAATTCAAACTCAATGGTTTGCTCTTCGTTCAAGTTGATGTTCACGCGTCTGACATCTGTCTCGTAGCCCTCCTTGTTCACGGTAATCTTATGCATACCAAGACCGATGATTTCAGAAAGGTACGGTGTCCTGCCGGCAAGCTTGTCATCCACATACACATCAGCGCCCGATGGCGTCGTCTTCACCGTCACGAAACCAAAGGCAGGTTCGAGATTTACAACGAGTTCTTTTTTCTCATTCTCATTAAACAAGACGACATCTTCTTTCGGGTAATAATATTTGCTCTCAACCTTGTAGCGGTGCTCCGCGCCTATCGACACCGCCTTGCTCGCATAGCCCGTCCCCGCCTTCTCGCCGTCAATGTAAATCACCGCGTCCGACGGAGAGGTCTTTATCACCAGCGTAGCCGTCTCCAGACCAAGCACCAGCTCGTATATCTTCTTCGGCTCAAGGTTGTATGGCAGCCTGAACTCGCATTCACCCTGGTATTTCATCAGGATGGAACCAGGTTTCTTCGACGAGACGTAAAGGCGATACTCGCCGTTCTCGTAGGCCTTGTGCATTATCATGATGTTGCGCGGCACGAAGACAAGCTTCTGCAACGTCGCCTCGTCGAAGCCCTGCGCCTTAACCTTCACCAAGCAGACAGGGTTGTTGTCATAATCTTCGAGTTGGTTCTTTTGGAGCTTCCCCTCGTCCATGATGCCGTTCTGTATCTTGTTGAACTCAACGACATACACCGGCGACGTGTTCTGCGCCAACGATGTGATGCTCAAAAACGTGATGAGAAGCAATGTGATGAATGTGTTTTTAATGTGTTTCATAGTGTGTAAACTTCTTTTAACTTTACTCTTTAATCTTTTAACTTTATAAACTTTCTACTTTAATCAAACATAAAGGAGTTCGCGTCAATTTTTTCATTGACGGGTGTCTCTTTTGGCTGCCATGTCCTGACGTGGATGACGGGTTTCTCGCCTCGGAGGTCAACCATGAGGAAGAGGTAGCCGGTGTCGCCGTAGGTGCTCGACAGATATTCCTGTTTCACCTGCACGCCGATCACGTCGTTGATGCTGTTGACGGTGTTGAAGTCGGTGTTGGTGAAAGTCAGGTTCACGAACTCGTTGTTGTTGAAGATGCGGTTGAGGTTTATGATGTACTGTCCTTTCGACAGGGTGTCGTATTTTATCTTCACTTCCTCTCTCATCTGTATGTTGTCTGATTTCTTCGTCTCTTTTAGCACTGAGCCGACGATGATGAGTGCGTTTTCGGAGAATATCTGGTTGAGGTATTCGCGTCGTTTCAGCGCGTAGGCCGTCTGGTAGTCTTCGAGGAAGTCGAGGAGCGTGAGCCTCGCGTCGTTGGACCATTTGTCTTTCGAGAGTATCTGGCTCTCGGCGATGTCAGTGAGCCTGAACGCCAACGACTCCACGAGCATCGCCTTGGGGTCGATTCTGAACACGACGTCGCGGATGAAGTTCACGCGGTTGTTGCTGAAGTCGAACCTCATCGGGATGGAGCGGCATATCACCTTGTCCTTGAAGTCGAGGAACTTGTAGCTCGGCGTGCCGATGATCTCGCCTTTCCCTGAGTCGAGCATGCTCTGGAACATGGTGAACCCGTCGGCGGTGAACAGATGACGTGCCATCTCGCTGTTGTGCTGGTAGATGGCTTTCTCGATGGTCTTCATCATGCTCGTGTATTTCTGTTCGGGTGTCTGCACTGCCTCCACGAAGGCTTCAGTCTTCTGCATCGACTCTCTGAACTCGGCTGCGTAGTTCCTCATCTCTTCAATGTTTTTCACCTTCTTGGCCTTGTCAACCTCCACCGTTTTCCTTGCGGAAGGGAAGTCAATCTGTTCATCGAGGTCGTCCATTATCGAATAGACCTCCGGGTCGAAGAACTTGGCGGCGTCGCGGTTCTCGAGGTTGATGACGAGTGTGACGCTGCTCATGTCGTGGTCAACGAGTTTCACGTGGCAGATGCCGTTGTTGACGGAGGTGATGGCAGTGCCGTTGCCGTCGTTGTACTCAAAGTCGAGGCCGTTGACGCTGTTGCCGAGGACGTTGACGCCGAAGATGAACTCTTTGTCGCCGGCTTTGTCCTGTCGCCTCGGCACCACGGTGATGTCGGAGAGCAGCGTCTCTGTCCTTCGCAGCAGCCATCTGTATGTCGGGGTGTCGTAGCCGGTGTCGGGGTCATTGAACAGCAGGTTCTCGCCGTTGGGGTGCGAGTGGCAGAGCATCAGCCCCCAGTAGTAGTAACGCAGTGCCTCGCCGCAGCGCAGCTGGTCCTCCGCCGCCATGCCCTGCACGATGTAGTCGTTGATGCGCAGCTCCCTCTGCCTGCAGATGTTGGCGAAGTCGCTTTTCTTGATGTACCTGAAGCTCTTCGCCGCGCCGCCCGTGTTGTCGAGCACAAGGTCATACGAGCTTTTCTTCAGCACCTCGGCGAAGGTGTGGAACACACGCGCACGCTGCTTCTCCTCGTCGTCGGAGTCCTGAAAATAGACCGTCTGCAGCGACTTGTCCTTCGAGATGTTTTCGAGGAGCTTTTCGATGGCGTCCTCGTCGGCCTTGCGCTGGTTCTTGCAGACCTCGCTCTCACCCCAGTAGTATTCGGCATCGGCCTTGATGCCGTCGGCCTTCTTGCGGTTCTCGCGGAGATTCTGTGCGAATGCTGACGAATGCAGCAATATCAAGATTGAAAAAAAAGTTAAAAAACGGTTCATAGATACATTTATATGCAGGCGGCAAAGATAAGGAAATTTTTATTTTGTCACCACGAATGACATGAATTTTTTGTCAACGTAGGTTTAGCGACGTACAGGCGGGGCATGCCCCGTCTCAAACTCCCAAACACTGCCAAATGACTATTTCTTCTTCAACGGAATGTTGTATCCGAGTTTTAACATAAACACATTAATTCTCCTTTGGCTCTTCTCACCACCGTAATAATTGTCATCATAGTCATGATGATAACTTGAATTATTGTATTCAATACCTATGTTGAAATTCCTGACAGCCAAACCGATTTCGGCTGAAAATAAAAAACCCTGTATATAGCTCATACCCCATCCATTAAAGTTATAATCGTGAATTTGGTGTATCTTTGCCATACAACCAAAACCGACATTATAATACATACATGTCTTGCTTTCCCCCAAAAAACCTTTGAAATTTAAAGTGAGTGGGATACTAATAATAGTACCACTACCTTCGGGGAAAATACCAAAGCCGGTTTTCAGCCCGATGCCCCAAGGCCTTGCGATTTGGTATCCGGCAAGGCAGTTTATATTGAAAGAACCCACATATCGCGTTCCTCCCATTCCTATTTCTGGTTGGACGAACCATCCTCCATGGAATTTTCTGAGCAATTTGCCATTGTCGTAATAGTAGGCGGTTGGGTTTCTTTCAGCAAAACCCCTTTTTTCAAGGTCTTTCATGTAGGCTTTGTCGATGCTTCCTTTTTGCACTATCTTCAATTTGAATGCCGGTGTTGCGCCGAGATCTGTCTCTTTTGTGTAGTTCCATGTAATCCGTCTTTTCTTCGAAGGCCACACCTTATAGAAGTCGCCTTCAATGTATTTCGTCTGTTTCCATGTCACGCCGTTGTCTTCCGAATAGAAGAGTCCTACTGCATAGGCACTTTCCCCCAAGCTGTATTCTATCACGTATTTGTCGCCTTCCTTGATGACATCTTCGATGATAATGTTATCATCTTCAATGTCTTCCATTGTATAAACCTTCTGGGTTTCTGTCTTTTCCGGCAGCTTGTCACCAGCGTCATCGTGTTCTTTTTCCGCAGCAACCACCACCTGGCCGCTTCCCTGCTGCACCGGCATCGACGACTCACCCTCAACCAGCACGAACTCCACCGTTTGCTCTTCGTTCAAGTTGATGTTCACGCGTTTGACATCCGTCTCGTAGCCCTCCTTGTTCACGGTAATCTTATGCATGCCAAGACCGATAATCTCCGAAAGGTACGGCGTCCTGCCGGCAAGCTTGTCATCCACATAGACATCCGCGCCCGAAGGCGTCGTCTTCACCGTCACGAAGCCAAAGGCAGGTTCGAGATTTACAACAAGTTCTTTTTTCTCATTCTCATTAAACAAGACGACATCTTCTTTCGGGTAATAATATTTGCTCTCAACCTTGTAGCGGTGTTCCGCGCCTATCGACACGGCCTTGCTCGCATAGCCCGTCCCCGCCTTCTCGTCATCGATGTAAATCACCGCGTCCGACGGAGAGGTCTTTATCACCAGCGTCGCCGTCTCCATGCCCAGTACAAGCTCGTAGATTTTCTTCGGCTCAAGGTTGTATGGCAGTTTGAACTCGTATTCGCCCTGATATTTAATCAAGATGGAGCCCGACTTCCTCGACGAGACATACAGGCGGTACTCGCCGTTCTCGTAGGCTTTGCGCATTATCATGATGTTGCGCGGCACGAAGATCAGTTTCTGCAGCGTCGCCTCGTCGAAGCCTTGCGCCTTCACCTTCACCAAGCAGACCGGATTGTCGTCGTAGTCCGTACGCTCGTTCTTCTGCAGTTTCCCCTCGTCCATGATGCCGTTCGGTATCTTGTTAAACTCAACGACATACACCGGCGACGTGTTCTGCGCCTGAGATGTGATGCTCAAAAACATGATGCAAAGCAATGCAATCAAAAATGTGAATGAATGTGATGAATGTGTTGTGATGTATTTCATAGTGCGTCAGCCTCTTTTAACTCTACTCTTTTAACTTTTTCAAGCTGCAAAGGTAAGAAATTCCCCCATAGATTGCCCGGATTTTTTTTTACAAAAAAAGTTGAAATTTCCGTGTAACTTTTTTCGATTTTTGTTACTATACCAACGAAAAAAACGTACTTTTGCAGTTTGGAAAATCTAAAAAATCAACACCATGTCAATATATGCAAATACAGTGCAAAAAACTTTAAGCATATTGCTGTTTTTCATATTCCCCGCCCTGCTTTCCGCCCATGGCGGTGAGGACGTTGTTTGCGTTGTTTGCAAGCACCTTGACGGAAGCCAACCGAAACCCGCACCGAGTTTCGATGTTCTTAAAGTCGATGTGCCAGACTGGGTTTTCAATCATCCCGACGACTGCTTTGTCGGGGTGTCGCTGCCACTGCATGATGCGACTTTGGCTGAACAGCAAGCACTTATGTTCGCCGGAATGGTTGCTTCACGTCATGATTCCATTGACAACAGCAGCATTTCGATGGTATCCTACAATGATGGAGACGTCTATCAGAGAACTCGTAGCGGACGTGTCTCATTTGACATCCCAACAGATTATCAAATTATTGAAAAGGAATTTCTGTCAGACGGATGTCTCGCAATCCTGGTCAGGTTCTCGTTCAGCGACGGCATTAGGAAAATGACGTATGAATACAGAGATGATTTTTCTTCATATCACAGAAATGATTCATTGTCATTTGATGAAGGTTTCATGGCTGAATGTTTTTCGACTGACAACTTCAGGATCACATGCATGAGCGAGCTTGATTCGACATCAACATATTGCGTGTATTACAACGACTTGAAAGAGACATGTAATTGTAACGCGAAAGTACCTTGTGAATACCAATACACAGCGAGAGACGAACAGCCACGTTCAATCAATGGATCTTTGCCAGATGGCATAACTTCCTTTAACATTCCGATCATCGGGAATACAGGTTATACCTTATGGCGTAAATTTGTGTATAATGAGATTGAATCAGCGGTAATACGCGGTACCAACTGTTATTCTTCGCCCGACCCGATTGCGGCAAAAACCAATCAAGCTATTTGGGACAAGAAAATCACATTTGAAATGGGTGGCTGGGACAATGTTTATGAATATGTAGTTGTAAGATATGACTTTAGGAATAAAGTGAGGGAATGAAACAATTGACGCAGCAATTCCGAGAATGGAATCGGACAACGTCGGCTTGACCACCTTGGTTGTACTCCGCAGCCCCGGACTGCGCTTCGCTTGTCGGGGGATAATAGGATGGCGAGTCTCCGACACGCTGCGGACGGCTTCCGTGTGCCGGAGGCACACCACCCTATTAACCCCATACGAAGCGCAGCGCAGTGTGGGGCGAGGAAGACAGGACAAGGAAAACAAACCCACGGCGTAACCACCGTACAGACGGGCCGCCGCCCGTCTCATTAATTCAGACGCGCAGCGGCGCGTCTCTACAGCCGGACAACGACTTTTTTCTCCCTACGTTTTCCGCTCGCTCCGTCGCCCTGTGCGGCTGCGTCCCTTGCCGCCCTCGGCGACTGCGCTGCGGGAACCGCCTTGGCTCCGCAGCTTCCCTTCTCCTTTTCTTCTCTCTTCAGCTTAGCATTTCAGACTGATGTCCTTTGGTAAAACTAAGGAACAAGGACGAGGCGGAAGCCGCAGTTGTGGCTCCGGTTGACGGGCGTAATGTTGAACCGAAACGAGACACGACAGTACCTCGCGTTGAAGTACCAGCTACCGCCGCGAAGAACGCGGTAGGAGCCTGATGACGGCCCCGTTGGGTTGGTCTGGGAACCGCTGCTGTAACTCCCGGACCAGTCTTGACACCATTCGTAAACGTTGCCGCTCATGTCGTAGATTCCAAGCTCATTAGGCGATTTCGTGCCTACTGTGTGTGTCTTGCTTCCGCTGTTATTCGTGTACCACGCCACATCGTTTATGTTGTTGCTCCCGCTGTACTTGTATCCCCTGCTCCTGTTTCCGCCTCTCGCTGCGTACTCCCACTCCGCCTCAGTGGGAAGGCGGAAGTTCGCCCCCGTCAGGCTGTTCAGCTTCCTTATGAACGTCTGGCAGTCGTCCCAGCTCACACTCTCAACAGGCAGTTTGCTCCCCTTGAAAAAACTCGGGTTGCTCCTCATAACAGCCTCCCATAGCTCCTGCGTCACCTCGAACTTGCCTATGTAGTAGTCGCTCATGGTCACGCTGTGGGTAGGCTTTTCGCCGTAGGATGCGTCGCTCCCCTGCTCGGAGGTCGCGCCCATCGTGAACGTGCCGCCATTAACGGCAATCATCTCGAACGTCACGCCGTTGACCGTGAAGGTCTTGTTGCCAAAAAATTCAAGCTTCACCGAGCTGTCGCCGCCGTTCTGCGCAACGGTTATGGTCTTCTCAACGGTCTTCGAGTCGCGCACGGCCTTTATGGTGTGCGTGCCGAATGAGAGTGTGGCGGTCAGCGGGCTTGCGCCGAGGTAGTTGCCGTCGGCATACAGCTGGTCGCCCTGCTTATCGGTGAATATTTCAACGTTGCGGCCGTTGGTGAGTGTCACGTTCACGCTCGCCGTTTTGCCTTCCTCCACCATCACCGTCTTCATGGCCGGCGCGTAGTCGCCATAAGTGAGCGTCACGTTGCGTGAGCCCACAGGCACATTGTCAACCGTCATCGGGGTCTTGCCCTTATAATCGTTGTCTATCGTTATGTCAGCACCTGCCGGTGAAGAAACAACATACACCTTCCCGTACTGCACCCGCACCGCTTCAAGCGTCACGTCCTCAAACTGTCTGTTCACCTCGCCGGCCTTTATCGTCAACATATTGGCGAAAGGCTCGTAGCCTTCCTTGCGCAGCTCCACAACGTGCTGCCCACGCTTTATCTTCTCCATCAGATACGGCGTGGTGCCGACTTTTTTCTTGTCGATATACACCTCCGCGCCGCTCGGCGTGCTCTTCACCGTGATGTAGCCGAAGTCGGGACGCAGCTCGATGTTCAGCTCCTTCTTCTCACTCTGCGTGAACGTCACCGAACTCTCCTCCGTGATGTAGTCCTCGCATTCCACCTTGTAGCGGTGCTCCGCACCTATCGACACAGCCTTGCTGCAGTCGCCGATGCCGACCTTCTCACCGTCAATGTAAATCGTTGCGTTGTCGGGCGTGGTGATGATGTTGAGCGTCGCCGTCTCCATACCAAGCACCAGCTCGTAGATCTTCTTCGGCTCAAGGTTGTATGGCAGCCTGAACTCGCATTCACCCTGGTATTTCATCAGGATGGAACCAGGTTTCTTCGACGAGACGTAAAGGCGATACTCGCCGTTCTCGTAGGCCTTGTGCATTATCATGATGTTGCGCGGCACGAAGACAAGCTTCTGCAACGTCGCCTCGTCGAAGCCCTGCGCCTTAACCTTCACCAAGCAGACAGGGTTGTTGTCATAATCTTCGAGTTGGTTCTTTTGGAGCTTCCCCTCGTCCATGATGCCGTTCTGTATCTTGTTGAACTCAACGACATACACCGGCGACGTGTTCTGCGCCTGAGATGTGATGCTCAAAAACATGATGCAAAGCAATGCAATCAAAAATGTGAATGAATGTGATGAATGTGTTGTGATGTATTTCATAGTGCGTCAGCCTCTTTTAACTCTACTCTTTTAACTTTTAACTAAAAACTCCACCGCTTCCTCGTAGCCTTTGAGTCCGTGGCCGGCAATTACTTTCACCGAAGCCTCGCCGGTGAACGAACGGTGACGGAACTCTTCCCTTTCGAAGACATTGGTGATATGCACCTCCACGACGGGTATCCTGATGGCGCGGATTGTGTCGGCAAGGGCTATCGAGGTGTGGGAATAGCCTCCCGGATTGAAGACGATTCCGTCGTAAACGTCCATCGCCTCCTGCAATTTGTCAATCAGAACGCCCTCGTGATTCGACTGGAAACTGAATATCTCATGCTCCGGGAAGCGTTTCTCCATTTCCCAGATATAATCGTCAAGTGATTGAGTGCCATATATTTCCGGCTCACGTTTCCCGATAAGGTTCAGGTTAGGACCATTTAAAACAAGTATTTTCATGATAATTTATTTTTCTGTTATTTCATCACATTTTCTCTGATAAATAGCCTGACTTTCACAAGCCGTATAGCCTTCCTGCTGAAGACGATAGATTTCCGTCTCGCGTTCTATCTCCATCTTAAGTTGTTCTTTTGTAGGGACATAGAGCATATACTTTGCCTGAAAGATATGGTCGCTGCCGTTCAACGTCGAATAGCGAGCGACATCTTCATCAGTGTCGGCACAAAGGATTATGCCAAAAGTCGGGTTGTGACCTTCCGGCCGGAATTTCTCATCGAACATCTTGCAATACATATCCATTTGTCCGACATCCTGATATGAAATTTTATCTGTTTTTAAATCGACAAGTATGAAACAATTCAGGATATAATTGTAAAAGACAAGATCGATGAAATAATCATTCTGACCGGTCGGAATGTGTTTCTGTCTGTCAACAAGTGCATAACCTTTGCCAATCTCCATGAGAAATTTTTCAATATGACTGATTATGGCGTCCTCCAATTCAGTCTCGACGAAATACTTGTCGTGTTTCATCCCAAGAAACTCGGCGACAACAGGATTTTTGACAAACTCCGTCTTGTCAATTTGGGTATTGACAGAAGAATGGATATCAACAACTTCTTTGGTTTTGTCTTTCTGATTTGCCAAAAGACGATAATAATACTGCGTGTTTATATTGCGTTCCAATTCCCGCGTACTCCACAACTGTTCGGATGCCTCCTTCAAATACCATAATCTTGCGCGTTCATCATCGACACGAAGAAGATGGCGGAAATGTGTCCAAGAAAGATTTGGCACTCGCGAGTGCCAAATCTCCAAGTCATTGAAATACAAATAAAACTGCCGATAACTGCGAAGTCGGCGCTCATTGAAATTTTCGCCAAAATCTCCAACCAGATCTCGTGCAAGATTCTTGATGAGTTCTTGTCCGTACTCAGCACGCGCCGCGCCATGTTGTTCTTCCTCGACGATGCGTCGGCCGACATTCCAGTACGTAAAAATCATGGAAGCGTTGACGGCAGCATACGCCTGACCACGACCTTTTGCAATAATTTTCCTAATCTCAGCAACAATATTGTTGCAATTTGTTTTTTCAATATTGTTCATTTTAAAAGTATTGATTCAGGTTGCAAAGATACATCATTCCGAGGAGAAAATAGCCCATTTGTTTTCAAGTCTGTTTTTTTCAACAATTAATTTGGCATCAAAATCCCGCAGTAGTTCAGCGTATTATTCATAAATTTTTCTATAAACCTCGTATCGGTCACTTCAAATAATTTCGCACATGCCTTATGGTAATTATCAAGTCTTTGCAGCCAACGGATATCGTTTTCCATACACTTTTATTAATTTTTTGCAAAAATAAGATTTAATATGCATTTTTGGTGATAAATTCATAAAAAAAATCACTAAAAGTATTCATCAAGTCATATTACATAGTTTTTCCAAAAAAGAAAACAGGAGAATATTTTTTTTGAAAAAGTTTTTCAGTTAAAAAATAATTGTATCTTTGCAGCATCGTTTTACCATACAGCGCAGGTAACGAAGACTGTCAGCGTCGATGTTTTTGACAGTGACGAAAAAATCAGACCGAAGTTCTACTTCGGTCTTTTTATTATATCAAATGCGGTCAGAAGCCATTTCTTTATTTGACCTCCGTTTTCAGATTCCAAAGCAATGACGAAACGGAATCCCTCACTTTCAAAAACTCTTTTTTGGCTGTCTGATTTTTTAAGATTAAAATTTCCAAATTGAACAACGATCGGAATAAAATCTTCAATATCAAACCCAAGCCGATTGATTTCCTTTTCATGTTTATCAATGATGTGAGCCAATCCATAACCTTTATGTTTTATCGGATCTGTAACCTCTCCCCACACAATGTCTATATCTCCTATGTCATCACGGTGAAGAGCATTTACGCACTCGCCATTTTTTGTTTTACGTAGAAATTTGATAGCTTCTTTGGGTTTTCCTGAAAATTGTTTATAAATCGGCCCAAATTTACCGACTTCAACGGTTTTATCAACATTCATAATTTTGGATTTGGTTAAATATAAAAAATGTAGGGGACAAAGTAATCCTTGTCCCCTACTGGATTTTATTCCATCACTCTGCAAACCAGATTTCTGTCGCCGTAGGCGTCGTCAATCCTTGTGACGTGTGGGAAGTATTTGTCTTGGACGTCGCTCTTGAGCGGGAATCCTGCCTCTTCGCGTGTAAACGGGAACTTCCACTCGTCGGCCATCAGCATCTCGGCGGTGTATGGTGCGTGCGAGATGATGTTGTCGCCCTGCGGAGCCTTGCCGTCTTCGATGTCCTTGATTTCCTGACGGATCTTGATCATTGCGTCAACGAAACGGTCGAGTTCGGCGAGCGGCTCGCTCTCGGTCGGTTCAACCATCAATGTCTCGTGAACAGGGAACGCCACTGTCGGGGCATGGAAGCCGTAGTCCATGAGACGTTTCGCGATGTCGATTGCCGCGACGCCGGTGGTGTGGCTGATGTGATTGATGTCGAGAATCATCTCGTGAGCCACATGGCCGTTGTTGCCTGTATAGAGGATCGGATAGTAGTCTTTAAGTCTGTCTTTCAAGTAGTTGGCATTGAGGATGGCACCCATCGTGGCTTTCTTGAGGCCTTCGCCGCCGAGCATCTTGATGTAGCAGTAAGTTATTGTGAGTATCTGTGCGCTGCCGAACGGAGCCGCCGACACTGCGCCTTTCTGCTCTGAGCCGCCTGTGTGGAAGCAGACATGGCTCGGGAGGAACGGCACGAGGTGAGCCGCCACGCCGATAGGGCCGACGCCCGGGCCGCCGCCGCCGTGAGGGATGGCGAATGTCTTGTGGAGGTTGAGATGGCAGACGTCAGCGCCGATGAAGCCGGGGCATGTGAGTCCGACCTGCGCGTTCATGTTGGCGCCGTCCATATAGACCTGGCCGCCGTTGTCATGAACGAGTTTCATGAGGGTGCGGATGCCGTCTTCGTAGATACCGTGTGTTGAAGGATATGTCACCATGAAGGCGGCGAGGTTGTCCTTGTACTGCTCGGCCTTCGCCTTTGCGTCTTCAAGGTCGATGTTGCCGTGGTCATCGCATTTCACAACGACGACTTCGAGGCCGGCCATCGCTGCCGAAGCCGGGTTGGTGCCGTGAGCTGACGCCGGAATCAGGCAGATGTTGCGGTGTCCCTGACCCTTTGATTCCTGGTAACGGCGGATTGTCAGCAAGCCTGCATATTCGCCGCTCGCGCCTGAGTTAGGCATGAACGACATTCCCTTGAAGCCCGTGATTTCGCAGAGGTCTTTCTCGAGTTCGCTGATCATTTCGAGATAGCCTTCAACCTGGTCGGCAGGCACGAACGGGTGTATGTTGCCGAATTCAGGCCAGCTGAGCGCGAACATCGATGTCGCCGGATTGAGTTTCATGGTGCATGAGCCAAGCGGGATCATCGAGCGGTTGAGGCTGAGGTCGCGGTCTTCGAGCTTCTTCATGTAACGCATCATGTCGGTCTCGCTGCGGTACTTCGAGAACACCGGAGCAGTGAGATAAGCCGACGTGCGGCGCATCGTCTCCTGGATGCCGTTGAATGTCTGGCAGACGCTCGGGCAGCACACGAAGTCTTCGTGTTTCGCGCCAAGCACCTCCGCCACGACAGCGACAATCTCGTTAACGTCGGCGAGACTTGTCGTCTCATCAAGGCTGATGCCGAAATGCTGCTTGTCGATGATGCGGAAGTTCATCTTATGTTCGAGAGCTTTCTCGTTGACCTTGCATGTGCAGACGCCTTCCGGCATCTCGAAATACAGAGTGTCGAAGTAGTTGGCGTTCAGCTGTTTGACACCGATCTTCTGCATCTCCTTGTCGAGGACGCATGTCAATATATTAATGTGTCTTGCGATTTCCCTGATACCATCCTGGCCGTGGTATATTGCGTAGAAGCCCGACATGATGGCCAGGAGAGCCTGTGCCGTGCAGATGTTTGAGGTGGCCTTCTCGCGTTTGATGTGCTGTTCGCGTGTCTGGAGAGCGAGGCGGTAGGCCGGGTTACCGAGGGCGTCTTTGGAGATGCCGATGATACGTCCCGGCATGTTGCGTTTGTATTCTTCCGTCGTGGCGAAGAAGCCTGCGTGCGGGCCGCCGAAGCCCATCGGGAGACCGAAGCGCTGGTTGCTGCCGAACACCACGTCGGCGCCCCATTCGCCGGCAGGAGTGATGAGCGCGAGGCTCATGAGGTCTGATGCAACACCGACCTGCATTCCTTTTTCCTTCCAGACTTTCACGTCATCACGGTAATCGATGACACGGCCGTACTGGTTAGGGTTCTGCACGAGGACTCCGAAATACTCTTCACCCGCGCTGAAGTTTCTGATGTCATCGACGACGACTTCGATTCCGAGGAAGTGAGCGCGTGTCTTGATGACTTCGATTGTCTGCGGGAACATGTCGTTGGCGACGAAGATCTTGTTGACGCCGGCCTTGACCTGTGCGCGTGAACGCTGGTGGTAGAACATGAGCATGGCCTCTGCCGCCGCTGTGCCTTCATCGAGCAGCGAGGCGTTCGCCAAAGGCATGGCTGTCATGTCGCTGATGACTGTCTGGAAGTTGAGGAGAGCCTCAAGACGGCCCTGCGAGACTTCAGCCTGATAAGGAGTATATGATGTGTACCAGCCAGGGTTTTCGAGGATGTTACGCGTGATGACACCAGGGGTGATGACATTGTAGTAACCCATTCCGATGTAGGTTCTGTACTGTTTGTTCTTTGCGCCGAGTGCCTTCAAATGCGAGACACATTCGTATTCGTTCATTCCGCGGCCAATGTTCAGGTCTTTCGGAAGACGGATTTCAGGTGAAATGATCTCATCGACGAGCTGTTCCGTCGATTTCACGCCGATGACCTGAAGCATTTTTTCAACGTCAGCTTCTGTCGGTCCGTTGTGACGTTTAATGAAGTTATTGTTAATCATATAATTATATGTTAATTTGTAATTAATTTCAAAACGTGCAAATTTATGATATTTTATCTAACATGGGAAAAGAATTTTTATAATTTTGCAAAAAATAAAAGTTATACGATACATATACATAAGACACACATTATTATGAAAAAACCGCTGATTTTGATGGCAATTTTATGCCTAATCTTGACGACAAACTGCAAGAAAAAGGAAGACACAAACACAAAACTCGAATATTTAGGTGAGAACCCTATAGAGATGGCATTGCTTGATGAGCTGACTCTCAATGTCAGTTCAGAGTATCCAGTGACTGTTAAATCATTAAATGACAAATACATAACTGTCATCGACGGGCTGAAAATCAAAGGTAAGAATGTCGGCAGCGGCGAGATTGAGTTGGACAACGGTCACGAAACGCTGAGGATTCCGGTGAATGTCAGGTTGTTCAAAGAGCCTTCTTTCAACTTCGGCTGCTCGAAAGCCGACATCCGCGCAAAACACGGAAACCCTGATTATATTTTTGGAGACTCAGTGTATATTTACGGCAACTACAACCAGACGAGCATGTTTGTCTCATACGCATGCACCCAGATGAACTTCCTTTTTTCACAATCAGGGAATTACGCCGAATCGCATGTCTTCATCATTGACGATGTCAACACACTTCTTGAAAAATACCTTACAGAAGATTTCATCCCGTATGACACCTTAGAGCCAGCCGCCGACTCGATTTATTATTTCTACAAAAACAGAGCTGACAACAGGATTATTTGCGGCAGATACAACGAAGTCAACAAAGGATTAGAACCGCCATACAAGGACACGTGGCTGTTCTATTTCGAGGCCACCGACGGGAAGGGAGACAACTTTATCATTCCATCACGACCGTCTTTGCCTTGTTGTCAATGACAACGAAATACACGCCGCTTGAAGAGCCATGAAATCAAACGGGCCGCTGTTTTTGCAACGGCCTGTTTTTCTGTTAGAACTTTTCAGCCAGTTCCTTGAATTTCCTTCCTCTTTCCTCAAAGTTCTTATACTGGTCGTAGCTCGCCGCCGCCGGTGAGAGGAGGCACGCGTCTCCTGATTTTGCTTTTTTACGAATTATCGAGAACGCCTCCGGAAGATTTGCGAAAGTCGTCATATCACCTTGATAGCCAGCATCTTTGAGCATCGACATCATCCGTTTTCCGGCGTTGCCCGTAAACAGAAGATGCTCAACATTATTCTTCATCAGATATTCAGTCAGCGGCGAATAGTTGATTTCGCGGTCGTAGCCGCCAAGAAGAAGGAATTTCACGTTTTTTATCGTTTCAACGGCAGCTATGGCAGCCTGCGGAATGGTCGAGATACTGTCGTTATAAAACGTGACACCGCCGAATGTGCCGACCAACTCCTGTCTGTGCTCAAGTGGTTTGAAAGTGTAAAGATGCGGGATGACCTCATCAGCCGGCACGCCGAACACACCACAAGCGCACAATGCCGCCTTGACATTCAACTTGTTATGCTTGCCTTTCAATGGAACTTTCTCCCAGTCAACGTCAAAATCATAATACGGATAGCTGATTGTACGCCCGTAAAACTCAGCGTCCGCATAGCTGAACTCATCGGTTGTGACAGCCCAGTCGCCATCAGCCATCTTCCTGATAATGTTAAGTTTAGCATTGCGATAAGCCTCGAAAGTCCCGAAATGGTCAAGATGTTCCTCAAACACATTCAGCAGAATGCCGACGTGCGGGCTCCGGTGTATGAATTGAAGCTGATGTGCAGATAATTCGAACACTATCACTGAGTTTTGCGTCAGCTGCTCGATGACATCAAAAACCGGAATGCCGATATTTCCGACAAGAAAGACCTCTCTCCCCGACTCTTTCATAAGATGCGAGATCAAGGTTGAGGTCGTGCTTTTGCCTTTCGTGCCTGTCACACCTATGATCCTGTCGTGAAACTCCTCAAGGAACAAATCGGTTTGCGAAGTGATCTTTGATAAATCAACGGCCTTGTCTTTCAATGAGATACCAGGTGTCTTAAGCACTATATCATAATCATTCACCGCATCAAAATAGTTCTCGCCCGAATATGTCCTGACGTCATACTTCTCTTTCAAGCCGGCAAGCACATCGGCATTCCCGTCAGCGACACCGACAACAGCGTGAGGCAGGAATTTTCTGACAAACGCCAGCGACGAGCGTCCCTCACGGCCGAACCCGAGAATCAGGATGCTTTTCCCACGTAACCTCTTGAATATGACATTGATATTAACCATTCAATTTCTCCTTCAGAATTTTTTCAAACAATGCCGGCAGATTGTTTTTTTCATCATATTGTCTTACATAATCTTCAACCGACAATTCTGCATTTGAATCTCTGCCGTTCAGAATCGTATCTTGCAGATTATCATCATGTTGCACAATATATTCAATACAAGCCGACACCTCACCCACTGTCCCGACGCACTCAAAAGGCTTCACCTCCGCTGTCCCGTCGAGCTTTTCCAAAGTCGCAGCTAACTCATTGTCTTTCAACAGGTCTTTCCCGAAAATGCCTGTCAGCTCGTCTCTTTTCAGAAAAGGCGACAGCGCAAGCCATGTGAACAGACATTTCGGACAATGTCCGCACCACGAGTCGGTCTTCGAGCCCACGTTACAGCTTCTGAAGACTTTATGGTAGTTTTTCGCCTCGCTGAAAAGCTTGGCTATCTGCAGTTCATTGAGCGGCCTCAAGAAGCTGAAATATTGAATGTCAGCATTTACATATTTGAAAATGTAATGTCTGAAATCATTTTCGAACGCGACCGATTTGCTGTATTGATGGTTTATCTCGGTATCAGGCACGGTAGGCTCGTTCGCCGACGACTCGTTTGACAGCGCGATGTACCTGCTTTTTGTGGCGAAACCCAGCAGAACCGTATAGAACGCGAGCATGGCCGAGAACGGAGTGTGGCCGTTGAGATAGCCTTTCCTGTTCATCTCAAGCATCACAGGGTCGAGAGTTCTGTTGATGACGACAGTGTCGTCTTCAGCAAAACCGGCCGCCTTGACGCATTCGCGTGTCGCCCCTCTCGGATTGATAATCAACGGCTTGATTTCCATTCTTTTTCTCAAAGTCTCCAAAGTCACGACAGAATCCTTGCCACCGCCGACAGGCACAAGTGTCTTCTCTTCAAAACAAAATTTCGCATTTCCACAATCCGCCGGCAACGACGATTCCGACTCAATCGACATGAAATCGTCAAAGCCGGCATTGATGCCATTCAGATAGAAGAACTCACCAAGACCATTGAAATACAATTTTTTCCACCAGTTTACTTGTTCATTATCAAGATGATATGGTTTTACCACAACCTTTTTCGGACAGGCAATTTTCCAATAACTCACAAGTTCAATCATGCCGATGTTGAAAACGAGAACATCGAGAATTTCCTTCGGGATTGATTTCCAATGGTAAAAATCTCTTGCAGGAACTTCAAAACACGGGTTGAAATCGACGGAATCAGCCCCATCCGAGGCCCCGTCTTCGAGTTTGAAATTAAATTTTGCGGAAAACATCCCGTCTTCCAGAAAATATTCGTACTTTTGGAAGCAGAAAACAGCGAATCTCTCTCTGAGAGAATCATATTTCGCCCGATTTGACATAGGTTATTCTCTTGTTAAATTTTAAATATAAAACGCACAAAATTAAGCATTTAATCATTACGAGCCACATATATAACAAAATATTTTTCGATTGTGAAACTACATGATTTTCAAGATGAAAGAAGAGGATTTATTTCAGATAAAAAGCAACACGACAAAGGTTAAAACGGGCAATGTCCTTATTTCAGAACCTTTTTTAAATGACTTTTATTTTGGCAGGTCAGTGATACTTATCGTTGACGAAGACGAGGAGACAGGCAGTTTGGGCATTATCATCAACAAACGTTTATCATTGAGAATCAACGATATATTAGACAATTTCCCTAAATTTGACGGACCAGTGTTTCTCGGCGGCCCCGTCGCAACCGACAGCATTTTCTTCACCCACACGCTCGGGGTGATGATACCTGACTCAACGGAGATATGCAAGGGCATCTTCTGGAGCGGTAACATCAACGCGGTCAAGTCTTTGATAAGAGAAGGCTTGATAACGAAATACGACATCCGCTTTTACATCGGCTACGCTGGATGGGACGCAGGACAACTCAAAAGCGAGCTTGAACGCAATTCCTGGTTAGTCGGCGACATGCCTTCCAAACAGATTATCAACACAAACCCCGATGACATGTGGGATGATTTCACCAAAAAGTCAGGGAAAAAACACATGCTTTGGAGTACTTTCCCCATCAACCCGAACGAGAACTGACTCATTTGACAGCCTCGTATAACAGCTCGTGAATCTTCGTCCTGATGTCATTTTGCGACAGCTTGTTGTTTGACGCATCGGGATAGACGCGGTTCGACAGGAAAATCACAACCAACTGATTTTCAGGGTCGGCCCACGCGAAAGTGCCGGTGAAACCAGTGTGTCCGAAGCTACGCATCGACGACTGTTTCGCCGGAGTGTAGAACTTCACTTCCGGGTCAACCTCCGGTTTGTCGAAGCCGATGCCACGACGGTTCATGTTGTCGACGTATGGCGCACTCGTGAATTTTTGAATCGTATATTCCGAGATGAACTGTCTGCCATTCGCATATCCTTTATTTACAAGTAGTTGCATCAAAACAGCGAGGTCTCGCGCGTTGGCGAAAAGACCGGCATGACCGCTGACACCGCCGAATAAAGCAGCCATCTGGTCATGCACATCGCCCTGAAGCAGCTGCATCCTGAAGCACGTGTCATTTTCCGTCGGCGCAATGTTCTGTCTCTCAATGTGGTTCAACGGCTTGTAGAAAATATGTTTGAGACCAAGAGGCTTATAGAAATTCTCCTGCAAATACGCCTCAAACGGTTTGTGGGCCACCATCTCCACTATTTTCGGCAGGAAATAAAAGCCGATGTCACTGTATTTGTATTTCTTGTCGCCGAGCTTTGAGACCTTGATGGTGTCAAACAATTGAAAATCATAGTCGTTTTCAAGATACAAGCCTTCCGCAACTCTCACCGTATGGTTCTCGTCGATGCTTTTCCGATACAGTCTGTCATCAATCTTGCCGTCTTTCATCGTCATTTGGCACAACGGCAGCCACGGTGTCAGCCCTGCCTGATGCGTCATAATCTCGATGAGTTTGAGATTTCCCTTGTCGGTCGATTTAAGATACGGGAAATAATCTGACATCTTCGCGTCAAGACTGATTTTATGTTCATCATAAAGCTTCATGATTGCAAGAGTCGTCGCAAAGACCTTTGTCAGCGACGCAATGTCATAGACATCGTTACTTGTCACGAGGTGCGTCGAATCGTAGGTGAAATAGCCGAAATTCTTCTCGTAAATTATTTCGCCGTCTTTCAACGCGATAATCTGGCAGCCAGGATAGGCTTTCATGTCGATGCCGTCTTGCGCGACAGAGTCAATTTTTCTTACAAACTCATTGTCAATCAATGATATGGGCAATGTTTCCGGTGTAAGCATTTCCTTAAAGTCTAGACCTGTGCCGGCCTTGTATTTTTTGTTGATCGTGACAGACAGCTTGCCGGAAGGGTTCAGCCGCCCGGCAATGACATCAGCCACGGCGTTCACGGCCTCCGCACGGTCTTCGTAACCAATTAATATCGCTACAGGTTCCGTTTTGAATTGGAACTTCGCAAGTGCGTAAGGACAGGCGAACAGATTGAAAATCAGTTTGTTTTGCTTGGATAGTTTCTCAACGAAAGTCACCGTTTCTTTCTTGATCCCGAAATCCTTTGACGCAAATATCGAAGTATTCCTGACATTAACAATCACATAGTCATAATATTTCAGCTTTTCCAAAAGATTGTCACAATCTTTTTGGTTTTCGTCGGGATTGAAAACATAACCAACTGCGTTTATCTTGTTGTTTTTCAATATCTTAGACATATAGCATTCTTCACCTATTGTCACGACTGCAATTTTTGAATCAGCATCAAGCGGCAGAACTTCATTTTTATTACGAAGCATCGTAACAGCTTCATTATAAAGTCTTTGTCTAAAGTTATAATATTTTATCTGGTTAATATCATTTACCGCCGATTCGATGGGCTGCGGCTTGTAACGGTTCAAGCCCATTCTATATTTCACATGCAAGATTTTCTTGCAGCTCTCCTCCACCCTATTCGCAACTGTCGGATTATCAATGGCATTGACAATGATTTCAATTGTTTTTTCCGGATCGATCGGCATCAGCAGGACATCGTTTCCGGCAAGCAGAGCCTTCAGACCGACCTCATCAGGATCAAGATTTTTATGCGCGCCTTTCATTTCGAGAGCGTCGGTGAAGATAAGGCCGTCGAAGCCCATCTCTTCTTTAAGTAATTTTGTAACAACGTTTTGCGACAGTGAAGACGAAGTGTTATTTTCCGGCTCGATTGCAGGCAGGTAGAGATGGCCGACCATCGCGCCGCATACGCCTTTATCTATCAGATATTCAAACGGATACAGCTCTGTCTTCTTCACTTCGGGAAGCGGTTTGTCAACTTTCGGGAGCGTCTCGTGCGAATCGGTTTTCGTGTCGCCATGACCGGGGAAATGCTTCATCGTCGGCAGCACGCCGTTTTCCTGAAGGGCGAGCGCGTATCTCGTCCCGCGTTCCGCCACCTGCTGCGGGTTTTCACCGAAACTACGCATCCCGATGACTGGGTTTTTCGCCTCATTGTTGACATCGACGTCGGGGGCGAAGTCGATGTTTATGCCAAGCCGACGGCACTGTTCGGCGACCTGCACGCCCATTTCGGTTATAAGTTCCTGATTCTGAATGGCTCCGAGTGTCATCTGATAAGGATACGAGATGCCGTCATTCAAACGCATTCCTAATCCCCATTCGCCGTCGATGGCAATCATGAGCGGAATGTCAGAAAGCGATTGTAACATGTTCGCCTGTTCAAGCAACGACGTCGCATCAGTTCGGAAAAACGTCATTCCACCAATGCCATAATCCTCAACAAGTGATTGAATATCAGGCAAACAGGCCTTGTTAGGATAGTTTGCACGCACATTGAGCAGCTGCCCGACGCGACGTTCAACGCTCATCGAATTATACACCGAATCAACCCAATGGTCCTCTTCATTTTGAGCAAGCGAGGCCAAAGTGCAAGCAACCAGAGCAACAGACAAAAAAAACTTTTTCATATAAATCCAAAACGTTATTTAATAATTTCCATGACTTCATCAACATCAAAAGGCTTTGACAAGATCGTCTTTCCCTTATCCAACACGAAAACCGACGGGGTCATATCGACAGCGTAGTCATCAACAATTCTTGAGTTCCAACCCAATCCGTCGGAGATCAAGACGCTGTTGGCAATCTTAGCCTTACGAATTATCTTCCTGGCAGTGTTCTTTTTCCCGATGACACATACAGACACCAGCGTTACATCTTTCTTATCCGGCAGATACCTTCCGAACTCTTTTATCATCTCGCGGCAATGCGGACAGTTTGCCGACCAAAACAGCAAAACCGTGTAATCTGCATTGATGCTGTAAAGTTCAAATGGTGTGCCATCGGCAGCAACTGTCTGTATGTCAGGTGCTTTCGAGCCGATTCTCACTCTGCAGTACGATTCCGCCATCTTACGCATCTCCTCTGCCCCAGACGTGTCTGTCGCCACAAACTCAAGATACGGCAGATGCACCATATAATCCACCAGCGCATTCACGCCAAGTGCGGAAAAACCAGATATAAGGTTTTGATACACATATCGATACATCGGAAGCGCGGTACATCTTGCCAACACATTGTCAACAGCAAGAATCACGTCATAAATCTGATTTTGCGCCGATTCCGTCGTATCTTGACAAGTGCCAATATAATAAAGAATGTCTGACATGAGCCGCTCGCTTCCGACGAGTGTCGTGTCGTTGAAATCAATTCTGTCGAGCAAATCGATTTTTGTCTGCCCGTTCACAATCTGACAGGCAGACAAAAACAATATGATTATCAGATGTTTAAGTTTCAAATTACAATTCTTTCACTCTCACGTTACGAATCAGCAGACCTTCGCCGTGTCCGCAGAAACTGATTTTCCCTGATTTGTTGAACAGGCCGGGATGGTTGCTTTGGTCAACGGTTCCGGATTTGGCGTTCTTCTTTCCTTCGGGAGCGACGGCCCGCCCATTGCAAGCTTTTCTGATATCACCATCGACAATCACTTCGCCGTTGACTGTCACGCGGATATGGTCGCCCTTGGCGTAAATCTCCTCCGTGTTCCAAGTGCCGAGTTCAGGGAACTTCACCCTCTTTGCAGGGATGACACCATAGACCGAGCCATGCACCTGATATTCGCGGAGACCGGCGTAAATCGGGTCGTCGTGGTCGAGAATCTGAATCTCCATGCCATAATACGCCGCATCGACATGCATCGGCGTTCTGATTCCCACGCCGTTATTGACGCCAGGACGCATGAAGCAGAACTCGAAACGATACACGAAATCGGAATATTCTTCGGCGGTGTAAAGGTTGCCCTCATTGCCGTAATCAGCTGACACATAGATATTTCCGTTTTGGATAATGTAACCGTTCTTGTCCCCCACCCATTTGTCGAGATTAGTGCCGTCGAACAAGACCACGAAGCCTTCAGCTTTTTCCTCATCAGAAAGCTCGAATTTCGGGGCCTTCGCGATCTTCTTGAGATGCTCGTCAATCTGCGTCCTCTTGTACATCGCATCGCCGTCGTTCAGTATATCTTTGATTCTCAGGAGCAAGTCTGTGATTTCCTGTCCGTTAAACTCAGGATGTCTTGTCGCGATATTCACAATAGTGTTGGCGGCCTGTTGCGCAGTCTCTTCATCATCAAGATAATACGATGCGATGATGATGCCCTGATACGACTGAGTCGCTTCTATATATTTGATAATCTGGTTTTTAACATCGGCTTTAGGATCCAAACCGAGAACAAGTCTGTATGAGTTCAGCTTATCCATCGCCGGTCTTTCCGACTTGTCAATCAGATACACGTAACGTTTCATTATTCTCTCCATATTAGCTTTGTCATTGATTCCGATATTGTACAATGTATCTGCAAGATTCACATTATCAATGGAAAGCAACGCATCCAGAGCCTCATCACGTGTCGTTGCCGACTTATAGCCAGCCATCAGTTTCGTGATGCTCAGACTGTCGTTCAGATATGCAAAGATCTTGTAATATCGTGGCATTATTTCGGGACTCACATGTTTCAGCAAGGTCACGTATTTCTCTTTGACCGCCGGAGTCGCATTGGCCATCGACTTCATGGTCGCCGCCTGCACGTCTTCAACATATTTGCCAGCAACCGTTTGCAGCAATTCACGCAGATAATCGGCGCTGCCGACATTGCACACGCCTTTCAGAGCCTTATATGCCGCATCCTTAACTTGCTGATTTTCAGACTTCATCAGTCGTTTCACCATATTTTGCGCCGGCGGCAGCGACCTTGACTCAAGGATGTTCATCGCCGCGATCTTCTGCTGGTCGGTGCCTTCGAGAGCCGCGTAAACAACTTCTTTGTAGTCGTTCTTTGTGGAAATCAATGCGGATTTTATAACAGACTGATATTCAGTGCCGAACAGCGGAAGTATCGCCATCATACCGTCTTTGTCGCCAATATTCACAAGCGATACGATTGCAGCTGCGACCACTTCATAGCTCTTTGAAACCAACTGGTCTTCAAGGAATTGCATCTGTGTGGCGCATTTCACATCGCCGAGCCACGCCACCGCCTCAGCCACGGTGTTTTTCCTGTTCAAGACTTTCACCACATCAGCGCACACCAACGAGTCGGCGTATGGCTTCAGGAGGTCGAGAGCCGCCATCCTCACCTGTTTGTCTTTGTTTTTCAACGACTTAAGCAACATCTCAACAGCGGCATCGCCTTTCGTCTGAACGAGCAGATTCATGGCGGCGATGTTTATGTTAGTGTTTTTCGACTTAAGCATCTTCGCCGTGCCATTCTCAACGACGGCGGTATCTTTCTTCGCCGCATATTTTCCAAGAAGTCTTACATACGAGGCTGTCGCATCAGTCAAATCATAGTTGTATTTCAACGACTTGGCCTTTGCGGAAAGCAGTTTCAGTGATTTTTCGCCGCCGACAACCGACAACGCGTAGTACACGGCCTCCTGCGTCTCGACATCAGCACCGTCAAGCCACTGAATAAGAATATCTTCTGTCTTTCTAATTGAATTGTCGGCGATGGCGTATGCCAACACTTTTCTGTTTCCGGGAGTGCTATTCTCTGCCAAATCAACGATGTTTCTGGCGGAACCCGGTATCGACGCGATGGTTTTTATCGCGACTTCAGCGAGATTCTCATTTTTGACGTATTCCGACAGGAAATCGACATCTTTACGATTGCCGAAGCCCCTGAACAACGAAATCAGATAAGCCTTAACCTCATCATTATCAGTTTTTTCGATGGCTTTACGCAAGCCGTCAGACATAATCGATCCGTATTTTTTGTTAGCGGGGTCTGACACGAAATCACAAAGTCCGTCGAGAGCGTATTCAATCCTGGCGTTTCCGCCGACAGAAGCAGGTTTGAGCATCATCGCCAGCTCTACAATTCCTTTTGTTCCAGTTTCAAGAATCTCGACCATCAGCTTGTCTTCAGTCGTCTTGTCGTTTGCGGGCAGCATGTTCAGCGCATCCGCGATTATCGTCGAAGCAACTCTGTTGCGACTGTCAGTCTGCGCATTAATAATATAAGGTGTCATCATCAGAAGAAAAGCGACGACAACCGATATTTTTTTCATTATTTTATTCATTTTCAATAACTTTTTACTTTATAACTTTACAAACTTTATAACCTTCTACTTTATAACCTTCTACTTTATAACTTTCTACTTTATAACTTTCCAAACTTTCATATCTTCCACGGCGTTCTCATCGGTTGGTCAATCAGCTGATTGGCAGCGTCATCGCCGATAAACTTCATTCTTACCGGGTCGAATTTCAGGTTTCTGCCGAGCCGGAGTGCGCAGACACCCATGTTGACGATTGTCGCCGAGCGGAATCCGTTTTCCTCGTTGAGTGCGAATTTCTGTCGTGTGCGGACACATTCAAGGAAGTCGGTGCGTTGCGGTTCCGGGTCCGGGAAATCGAGGAGCCGTTGCATGACATTCGGTATCGTGCACTCGAAGCCTTTGTAGAGTTTTCCTTTAGGACCTTCGATGTACGGTGCTTTCGGGTCGCCGTTGTCTTCGCCTTCGAGGATGATCTGGCAGCCGTCATCGTAAGTGTATTTTATTGAGCGCCAGGTGCCTACCGCATCAGGATGTTGCTGCGGCGCATCGACCTCGACCAGCACCGGCGATGTGTTGTCCTTGCCAAGGATATATTGCACCGGGTCGATGTAATGCTGTCCCATGTCGGCCAGTCCGCCGCCGTCGTAGTCCCAGTAGCCGCGGAAAGTCTGATGCGTACGGTGTTCGTTATAAGGCTTGTACGGAGCCGGCCCGAGCCATGAGTCGTAGTCGAGATTTGACGGGACTATCTGAGGTTCAAGGTTTTCCTTTCCGACCCAGAAGAATTTCCAGTTGAAGCCTGTGTGGCCTGAAATAGTCACTTTGAGCGGCCAGCCGAGCAGTCCGCTGTCAACGAGTTTCTTGAGCGGTTCGACGGTGGTGCCAAGTCCGTAGAAGGTGTCCTGAAAGCGGAACCACGTGTTCAAGCGGAAGATCCTCCCGTTCTGTTTCACGGCCTCCATGACTCTCCTGCCCTCGCCGATGGTGCGTGTCATCGGCTTCTCGCACATGACGTCCTTTCCGGCGTTGGCGGCCTCGACAGCCATGATGCCGTGCCAGTGCGGCGGCGTCGCGATGTGCACGATGTCAACATTCGGGTCGCAGATCAGGTCGCGGTAGTTATGATAAGTGTTGACGTTGACTCCGAGTTTCTCCTTCGCCTGCTGTTTGGCTGCTTCAAGATGCTTCGAATCGACGTCGCAGATGGCTGTCAGGCGGCACGACTCGTCGCTGGTGAAATGCAGCGCGGAGCGCCCGATTCCGCCGACACCGATGATACCTTTCGTGAGCTGGTCGCTCGGAGCGATATGACGTTGGCCGCCAAGCACCTTGCTCGGCACTATGCTAAACAAGGCGAAGCCACCCATCGCTGTCAGAAATTCTTTTCTTTTCATGGCTATATACTTAATTTTCAATATTTTAAAAATAACTTTAAAAATCAGCGAATGATTTCAAAAATTTTACAAAGATAACATTTTTCGACAAATAATCACAAACTATAAAAAAACTTCCAAACAAAAAAAACTTGTGAAACTTGTGTTTAAAAACTTGTGAAACTTGTGTTTAAAAACTCGTGAAACTTGTGTTAAAAAATTCCTTAATTTTGTGCCGTTTTTTTTCAGTCATGAAGACAAGCATTTCAACAAGAGAGATTTGGCGCATCGCAGTGCCGATTATGATAGGCAATCTCGCGCAGACGCTCATCACTTTCACCGACACCGCCTTTCTCGGACATCTCGGCGTGGTGGCGCTCGGCGCGTCGATGATGGCGGGGCTTTTTTACTTCGTTTTCACCACGATGGCGATGGGCTTTGCCGTTGGCATTCAGATAATTGTAGCGCGGCGTTTCGGCGAGCAGCAGTATGAGAAAATCGGCAGCATATTTCAGCACGGGGCGTTTTTCATTTTCCTTTTCGGAATAGTGTTGTTCCTGATAATGAACACGTTCACCGGCAAGCTGCTCAATTTCATCATTGACTCGCAGAACATCTACGCTGGCGCGATGGAATACATGAACTACCGTCAATACGGCATCATCTTCGTGTGTTTCAACTACTTATACCGTTCGCTTTACGTCGGCCTCTCGAACACCAAAGTCATCACTTTCTCGACGATCATCATGGCAGTGGTGAACATCGTGATGGACTACGCCTTGATATTCGGCAAGTTAGGCCTTCCGGAGATGGGCATAGGCGGTGCGGCACTCGCATCATTCATGGCGGAAGTCACCGCGACGATATTCTTCACGTCATACACTTATATCGTTTTGGGAAAGAAAAACTACGGGCTTTTCAAACGCCATCGCTTCGACAAAGACTTGACATTCAACATCTTCAAGATTGCCGGTCCGACGATGTTCCAGAAGCTGTTCTCATTCAGCGCGTGGTTCATCTTCTTCATCTTCGTTGAAAAGATGGGCGAGGAAGCCATCGGTGTCTCTTCGATAGTGCGCAGCGTCTATATGATCATGTTCATCCCCGTCTTCGGATTCCTCGCGACATCGAACACGCTGACAAGCCGTATCATCGGGGCAGAGTGTCCTGGCGAGGTGATGCCGACGCTTTACAAGGTGACGCTCAACTGCTTCCTGTGCTGCATCCCGTTCATCGTCGTCTGCGCGGCCTTCCCCATGACCGTGATGAGGATCTACACCGAAGACCTCGCACTCGCGCAACTCGCGATACCTTCGATATATGTTATCTGCGGCGCCATCGCTTTTCAGGCTGTCGGCAGCATATTCTTCGAGGCCGTCTCAGGCACCGGCAACACCAACGCCGCGCTATGGCTCGAGTTCGGCATTCTGTTGATTTACATCGGATATATCTGGATGATGACACACACCGTCACCAATGTGGCGCTCGTCTGGACGTGCGAATACGTCTATGGCGCACTCATCGCTTTCGTGTCGTACCTCTACGTAAAGTATGCCAACTGGCAGAGGAAGAGGATTTAGCAGCCGAAACATTCACACGAACCGCATTAATATATTCATCCCGCAGACTTCGCGAATCAGACGCGGACCTTTGAATGTCCGCGAAGACAAGCGAGATCTGCGGGATGAATCAATATCCGCAGGACAGTGTTATTATTTCTTCAGCGGCTCCGCTATTTTCGCGGCGAAAAACTGTCGGTTCATCCTCGCGATGTTGGTGACCGAGATGCCTTTCGGGCATTCCGCCTCGCACGCGAAGGTGTTGGAGCAGTTGCCGAATCCGAGTTCGTCCATGCGGGCGACCATCTTCTGAACCCTGTCACGCGCCTCCACCTGTCCCTGCGGGAGCAAAGCGAGTTGCGAGACCTTCGCAGAGACGAACAGCATAGCGCTGCCGTTCTTGCATGTCGCGACGCACGCTCCGCAGCCGATGCACGACGCAGCATCCATCGAGAGGTCGGCGCAGTGTTTGTTCACCGGAATCGCATTCGCGTCAGGCACGCCGCCGGTGCGCACCGAGACGTAGCCGCCTGCCTGGATGAGTTTGTCCAACGACGAGCGGTCAACCATCAAATCCTTGATGATCGGGAACGCTGCCGAACGCCATGGCTCGACGGTGATTGTCGCGCCGTCGGCAAACTTGCGCATGTGCAGCTGGCATGTCGTGGTGTTCTTGAACTTTCCGTGCGGGTGTCCGTTGATATACAGGCCGCAGGCGCCGCAGATTCCCTCGCGGCAGTCGTGGTCGAATGTCACCGGGTCCTCGCCTTTCATCACGAGCTGTTCGTTGAGGATGTCGAGCATCTCAAGGAACGAGGCCTCCTTCGGCACGTTGTCGAGATGATATTCAACAAATTTACCTTTAACCGTATTATTTTTTTGTCTCCAAATTCTCAATATAAACTTCATGGCTACTTGTAGTTTCTTTGTTTAACCTCAACATTTTCAAACTTAAGTTCTTCCTTATGGAGAACCGGCTCGTTGTCAACGCCCTTGAACTCGTAGGCTGCCACGAAGCTGTAGTTGGCGTCATCGCGCATGGCCTCGCCGTCAGGTGTCTGGTATTCGGCGCGGAAGTGACCGCCGCACGACTCGTTGCGCATCAAGGCATCGCGTGCCATCAGCTCTCCCATCTCAAGGAAGTCGGCGACGCGCAGCGCCTTCTCGAGTTCGTTGTTCATGCCGTCGAGACGCGGCACCTTCACGTTCTGCCAGAACTCAGTGCGGAGTTTCTTTATCTCTCCGATGGCCTTCTCAAGACCTTCCTTTGTCCTCGACATTCCGACGTACTCCCACATGATGTGACCGAGACGTTTGTGGATTGAATCGACGGTCTCGGTGCCATTCACGTTGAGGATCTTCTCTATACGCTCGCGCACTTCTTTCTCCGCCTGTTCAAACTCAGGCAGATCGGTCGAGAAACGCGGCACGCCGATCTGGTCGGCGAGGTAGTTCTGCATGGTGTATGGAAGCACGAAATAACCGTCAGACAGTCCTTGCATCAGTGCTGAGGCACCGAGGCGGTTTGCGCCGTGGTCGGAGAAGTTGGCCTCGCCGGCGGCGAACAGTCCCTTGACGGTGGTCTGAAGCTCGTAGTCAACCCAGAGGCCGCCCATGGTGTAATGTACCGCAGGGTAAATCATCATCGGGGTGACGTAAGGGTTCTCATCAACGATGCGCTCGTACATCTCGAAGAGGTTGCCGTATTTCTCTTCGACGGCTTTCCTGCCGAGACGTTGTATGGCTTCCTTGAAGTCGAGATAGACGGCGCGGCCGGTGTTGTTCACGCCGTAGCCAGCGTCGCAGCGTTCCTTGCCGGCACGTGAGGCCACGTCACGCGGGACGAGGTTTCCGAATGCCGGATAACGGCGCTCGAGGTAATAGTCTCTCTCCTCTTCAGGAATGTCTGTTGCCTTTATCTTGCCTTCACGGAGAAGTGCCGCTTTCTTCTCATCTTTCGGGACCCAGATGCGGCCGTCGTTACGCAACGACTCGCTCATCAGCGTGAGCTTCGACTGATAGTCGCCGTGAACCGGAATACATGTCGGGTGTATCTGCGTGAAGCACGGGTTCGCCATCATGGCGCCTCTCTTGTAGGCGTGCCATGCCGCCGAGCCGTTCGATGACATCGCGTTTGTCGAGAGGAAGAACACGCGTCCGTAGCCGCCCGAGGCGATGACTACGGCGTGTGCCGCATGACGCTCCAGCTCGCCGGTGACGAGGTTACGCACTATGACACCACGTGCGCGGCCGTCAACGATGACGACGTCAAGCATCTCACGGCGTGCGTACATCTTCACCGTGCCTCTCTCAATCTCCTTGCTCATCGCGCCGTATGCGCCGAGGAGGAGCTGCTGTCCCGTCTGGCCCTTGGCATAGAAAGTACGCGACACCTGCGCCCCGCCGAACGAGCGGTTGGCAAGGAGGCCGCTGTACTCGCGTGCGAACGGGATACCCTGCGCGACGCACTGGTCGATGATGTTGTTACTGACTTCGGCGAGACGATAGACGTTGGCCTCGCGAGCGCGGTAGTCGCCGCCTTTCACCGTGTCGTAGAACAGACGATAGACGCTGTCGCCGTCGTTGGGATAATTCTTCGCGGCGTTGATGCCACCCTGCGCGGCGATGCTGTGTGCGCGGCGCGGGCTGTCCTGTATGCAGAACACCTTCACGTTGAAGCCCATCTCGCCGAACGAGGCGGCCGCCGAAGCTCCCGCCAGACCGGTGCCGATGACGATGATGTCGAGCTTGCGCTTGTTGGCCGGATTCACCAGCTTCTGGTTAGCCTTATAATTAGTCCATTTTTCAGCCAACGGGCCTTCTGGAATTTTTGAATTTAACTCTGCCATAGCTTGAAAATCAAATTAGTAAATCAACCAATAATAAAGCACCACGCTTGCGAACATGGCCACGATGACGATGGCGAAGAACTTGCCGAGCCATTCGATGCGGTGTTTCCAGACGTGGCTGTTCCAGCCGATCGACTGCATCACAGAGGCGATGCCGTGTGAGAGGTGGAACCACAGGAAAGCGAGCCACACGAGATACATGACGCTGTAGCAGCTGTTGCCGAACACATTTATGATAAGGCCAATGCCGTCGGCCGATGCCTCTCCCTGAAGCTCGACGAGCTGCATCTTCGCCCAGAAGTTATAGAGGTGAAGGCCGAGGCCGATGATGACGATGAGGCCGATGACGAGCATGTTCTTCGACGCCCACGACACGCCTTCCTGTCTCTCGACCACCGCGTAGCGTTGGTTGCCGCGTGCTTTGTAGTTCTGGAAAGAGAGGATGAAGGCGTAGATGAAGTGTATGGCGACCATGGCGGCGAGGCCGATGGTGCCGACGATGGCGTACCAGTTGGCACCGAGGAACTCACAGATCCAGCGGTAGCCTTCCTGCGAGATGATCGCCACGATGTTCATCGAGCCGTGGAACAGCAGGAAGAACACCAGGCAGCCGCCTGTGATAGCCATGATGAGTTTTTTTGTGATTGATGAAAGACCTTTGCAGTTTCCCATTTTTCTTGAATTTTAATGTTAATGAATTGACCAATAGCCGGCCTTACCAACGATGACAAGCATTCCGACAGCAAGGACGAGACCGATGACGCCGATGATGACGCCGACTTTCTCCATGTCCTTCACCTGAATCATGCCGGTGCTGTATGCGATGGCGTTCGGTGGTGTCGATATAGGCAGCACCATAGCCAACGACGACGCGAGTGTGACACAGAGCAGCAGCGTTCCTGCACCGCCGAGAGGCTCGAGCATCTGCCGCATTCCGGTGGCGAGGGTCACCATGACGGGGATGAGCAGATTGGCCGCGGCAGTGTGCGAGATGACGTTGGACACCATCCAGCAGACGAGTGTGGCACCGATGACAACAATGAGCGGCGACCACGACGCAAACGGTATGGCTGCCACAAGATGTTTGTCGAGCCCGGTCTCATACAAGGCGGTGCCGAGTGCGAAGCCGCCGGCCACAAGCCACAGCACACTCCAGTTGAGGACTTTCAAGTCATCTTTAGTAAAAATGCCTGTTATACAATATATTGCAATCGGAATCATCGCCACGATGTTGGCGTTGAGGCCGGTAAGTTTGTCAAGCATCCACAGCAGGATTGTCACAGCCATTGTGATGTAAGTGACAGTGAGCTGCCAGCCTTTCTTCGTCTCGCCTTCGATGTGAAGTTCGATGGTTTTCTGTTTGAACGGGAAGAAAAGAAGCAGGAGACCCCAGGCGATGAGGAGCATCACGATGGTGTAAGGGAACATCACGAGGAACCAGTCGCCGAAGCCGATGCCCATGTCGAGACCTTCGGCGTCGTTCAGGAACTTGAGCGCGATGGCGTTAGGCGGCGTTCCTATAGGTGTGGCGAGGCCGCCGATGTTCGCGCCGATGGGGATGGCCATGGCGAGACCGATGCGACCCTTGCCATCGACAGGCAGCTGACGGAGCACCGGCGCCATGAACGTGAGCATCATGGCCGCCGTGGCGGTGTTGCTGATGAACATCGAGAACAGGCCTGTCACGAGGAGGAAGCCGAGAAGCACGAACTCCGAGCGGCGTCCGAAGAGTTTCAGCAGCCCTTTCGCGAGCTGCACGTCAACACCCATCTTCGAGGCGATGGCCGCGATGACGAAGCCGCCGAGGAACAGCATGATTGTCGGGTCGGCGAATGCCGCCATGATTCCCTTGTAACCAATCAACGTGCCTATTTCACGGACTCCGTCACCTTCCTTCAGGAAACTGATGGCACCGTTGGAACAGGTAAGGAGCAAGATTACAACGATGAGCACTGATGTCGTCCACGACGGGATGGCCTCTGTCACCCACATCGCGAATGCGAATGCAAACACGGCGATGACACGCTGTTCAACGATTGAAATGTCAGGAAGCCCGTACAAACTTGACGGAGCTATCCAGAAGAAAAGGAAGATAGCCACCGAGATGACAATCTTTATGACCTTTCCCAAATTTTTTGAATTTGTGTTGTTTTCAGACATTTTACCGTAAAATGATTTTTCAGTTTTGTTTATACATTTTATAAATGGAAAAGATGGCATCACGAATGAGGCCACCTTTCAATGTTTTTTACTATGATTTCATATCATCATGTTCTTCGGGTTCATAAATTCCTTAATCTGATCTTCGGTGAGGAGCTTCTGTTCCCTGATGAGTTCGATGACGCCCTTGCCTGTCTCCAAGGCCTCTTCCGCGAGCTTCGAGCACAGCTTGTAACCGAGTACCGGCACCAGCGCCGTGACGATGCCGATGCTGTGTTCGACCATGTCGTTGCAATGCTCCGCGTTGGCGGTGATGCCGTCGATGCAGAGGCGTGTGAGCGCGTCGAAGCCGTTGATGAGGAGGTCGATTGACTCGAGTGCGGCATAGACCATGACAGGTTCCATGACGTTGAGTTCGAGCTGTGCGTTGTTGGCGCCGAGCATGATGCACGTGTCGTTGCCGATGACGCGGTAGCAAATCTGGTTCATGACTTCAGGCATGACGGGGTTCACCTTGCCAGGCATGATTGAAGAACCCGGCTGCATCTTCGGGAGGTTGATCTCGTTGAGGCCGCAGCGCGGTCCCGAGCTCATCAGGCGCAGGTCGTTGCAGATCTTGCACACGGTGGTGCAGAGGTTTCTCAAAGCAGCCGAGTAGATCATGATTGAGGTGGCGTCTGATGTGGCCTGGACGAAGTCGCCGGTGAGCTGGATGTCCCAGCCTGTTATCTCGCGGAGAGCCTTGTGGCAGGCGGCGCGGTATTCCAGCGTGGAGCAGATGCCCGTCCCTATTGCCGTCGCGCCCATGTTCACCGTGAGGAACTCCTCGGCTGCGTTGCAGATGCGGTATCTCTCGTCACGCATGGCCTTGGCGAAGGCGTGGAATGTGAGGCCGAGCGTCATAGGCACGGCATCCTGAAGCTGGGTGCGCCCCATCTTGATGACATTCTTGAACTCCTCCGCCTTTCTTTCGAGTGAGTTGATGAACCTGTCGATGACCGGCAGCAACGTGAGGTGCTTGGCGAAGATGGCCAGGCGCGTGGCGCAAGGATAAGCGTCGTTCGTTGACTGCGAGCCGTTCACGTGGTCGTTCGGCAAGCAGAACTGGTATTCCCCGCGCTGATGTCCCATGTATTCCAACGCGATGTTGGCGATGACCTCGTTGGCGTTCATGTTCGTCGAAGTGCCTGCGCCGCCCTGGATGACATCGACGATAAACTGGTTGTCGTACTTGCCGGCGATGACATCATCGCAAGCCTTCACGATGGCGTCGGCGATCTCCTTGCTGAATTTGCCTGTCTCGCCGTTGGCGATGGCCGCCGCCTTCTTGATGACTCCGAGATACTTCACAAGCTCCGGGTAGCGGTTGAGGCCGATGCCCGTGATCGGAAAGTTCTCGATTGCTCTGACTGTCTGGATTCCGTAGTAGTCTTCCGCCAGAATTTCGCGTGTGCCGATAAGGTCACTTTCTGTGCGTGTTTTGCTCATTTCGTTCTTTATTTTTTGTTATATTTTTTCCTTTCAAAATGCCAAAAATTTTAATCGGCAAAGATAGCAAATATTCAATAACAGCACACCTTTTACCGACTATTATTTCCCCAATCATAACAACCAATAAATCAATTTGTTCGAAAGAAAACGAGAGCAAAAAAATTATTCCGGCGACTTCTTGCCTTTGGGATATTCCTTTATTTTACCAGAAACCGCACCGTTTTTATATACGGCTTCGCTTTTCACGCTGCCGTCTTCATGGAACTCCGTGGCGGCGCCGTCCTGCACATTGTCCTTAAACATCTTTCTTGTCCTGACGGTCCCGTCGTCGTAATACGTCTCCTGAAGTCCGTCGAACACTCCGTCCTTGTAGGTATAAAGCGCCATCTTGGGACCTTGTTCTTTCTCTTTGTAGGCATACCACACGGTCACGCCGTCGCGCTGTCCGTTCTTGTAGTTAGACTCTTCCTTTACCGTCCCTCTGTCGTAGCAGAGTTTCACCGGTCCGTCCTTGAGGCCCGCCTTGTAGCTCACCATTTCCGCGAGGCGTCCGCCCTTGGCCCATTTCAGCGAAGTGCCGTCGAGCAAGCCGTCCTTGTATTCCATCTGGCTCAAGAGACAGCCTTGCTTGTCTATTTCGAGGTAGATGCCTTCGAGTTTGCCATCAGCGTATTGCGCGATGAAATGAGGCAGCTCGGTGTTGGAATGGCATTCTATCCACGTGCCGGCCTTCATTCCGCCGAGCACCCATCCGGTGATTTTCACACCAGACGACTCGTCAGAGTAACGTCCGTCAGGCATATTCCCAACTTCGATGTAATTCATTCTCTGTGACATAGCCACAAGGCAGACAAAAGTCAGAACGGTCGTGAGCACAATCCTTCTCATTTGAATATTCTTTTGAAACAGGCTGCAAAAATAGTAAAAAGTTTTTAAAGTGTTGAGAGTGGAGAGTTAAGAGTGGAGTTTTTTTTGATGCGGCAGCCAGCTTCACTCTCAACTCCCAAAACTCCAAACTAAAAAGCCCGCGCGTCATCCGATTTGTCGTCGTCTTTCTTGCACGACACACTTACAGCAAATTATTTTTTTATCTGAATTTCACACGCTGCCGTTTATATAATCTCTGATCCAATCCGCCATGAAAATCGGAAGGTTTAAAAGATTTCCGTCTTTTTTGATGTTATTCATTGAAAAACGGACTCGCAGACCGGGATGATATTTTTTGTCGTATTCGGCGAAACTCTTGCCACTTATGCGCCAGTCCGACTTGACTTCTATGGGTATGACCGACAATTTGTCGGCAACCAAAAAATCGACTTCAGCCTTGTTGCCCTGCAAAGTCCAGTAGTTTGGCGTGTCGAAACCCTGTGCCAGCAATGATGTCAGAACAAAATTCTCCGCAATGGCACCCTTGAATTCCGTGAACAGTGTCGCGGCACTTATGAATATCTCGGCAGGAAGTTTCGCCAATTTCCTCAACAATCCGATATCAAGCATATACACCTTAAACGCGGAGGAGTTTTCGTAAAAGCTCAACGGCAGTTCTGGTTTTTCGCATAGTTTCACCTGATATATCATGCCAGCCGCGGCAAGCCACTGCAAGGCGTTTTCGTATTCACGCGCCCTCGCCCCCTCCCTGACCACACGATAGACAAATTTGTTGTTCTCTCGCGAAAGCTGCTCGGGCGTCGATTTCCAAATGGCACGAATCTTTGGAATATCAGACTGCAAAGTATGTTTGCTGAAGTCTATTTCGTAAGCCATCAGATTCTCCTCAAGAACTTTTTCAACCATTTCCAAACCTTTGTTCCATATCATGGAAGAGGCGGACAACGGCAGCCCACCGCAAACCTGATAGGAATGATACAGCTCTTCAGCCCTGTTGAAAACGACCGACGGAAGCGGGGCGGCTTTGCCCGCAAGACTTGCGACATGCCCGTACAAACTGCTGTCGGCGGCTCGCACGAACTCCCTGAAGCTGACAGGATACATCTGAAGGAAATTGACTTTGCCAACAGGAAAGGAATAGTTGCCTTCATTAATCGCCACGCCGAGCAACGAACCCGCAGCAATGATATGATATTTGGGTGCGTCTTCACAGAAATATTTCAATGCATTCAAGGCATCTTTGCATTCCTGGATTTCATCAAAGAAAATCAGTGTCTTTTCCGGCAGCAACGGCCTATCGGTAAAAAATGTCAATTCATCAATAATGCGCTTCGGGTCATTTGTCCTTCGAAAGACATCAGCCAGTTCCCTTTTCCGGTCGAAATTGAAGACGGCCACATTGTCATAATATCTCTTGCCGAAATGTTCAACCGCCCACGACTTCCCGATCTGCCGCGCACCTCTTATTATGAGAGGCTTCCTGTCGGCACTGTTTTTCCACTCAAGCAATTTTTCAGCAACATCTCTTTCAATAAATTCCATAAATGCTATTTTTGCGGCAAAAATACAAAAAAAAATAAAAAATCACACTCTATCGAAGAAAAATGTGATTTTTTTTCACATTTTATGGAGATAGAATGTAAAAAAAAGGATTGTTTATGCGAGGTCAGATCAAGCAGGTTTTGGTACATTTCTTACGCCTGCCATGAAGCAAACCGTCCATGTGGAGGCCATATTCCTTGCCGACAGCAAAAAAAGGCAGAGACGGGGCATGCCCCGTCTCTGCCTTTTGAAAACCGCCTCTCTCTTCCTGACAAAGCAGGTAAATTTTAAGAACTGCCGAGCGCCGGCGCCTGACGGTTTTCACTCCGCATCCTTTCGCTGTTCTCTCTGCCCTCTCCCGCGGGGGGAAGGGAACTCCTGCAAGAACTAACGCACGAGGCGGACGGCGCGTCCGTAGTTCCGAAGGCCGTAGTACGTGCGTGCAACGCCCGAAAAGAAGGTCATGAGGTACGCGCAGTCCTCGTCGACCTCGTAGGGAGTACCCGACCAGTAGTAGCCGTAGGAACCGACATCGTGCACGTCCGTGCCATCGCGGTAGCCAGAGGCCGGGAGGAAGACAGCGCCGTATGTTTCAAGGTGAGATGTCGAAGTTATGCCGCTCATCACAGAGGCATCCCCGTCCGGAAGAATCACGAGACCTTTTACATTGTTGCCCAAATCCTTCCACGCACGGAGGGACGAGGCGTTGGTGCGGGAGTTCAGCAGATAGTTCCATTCGGCTTTGCTCAAAGTGCGCCATGTTCCCGCCGTCTCACCTGCCACCTGGAAAGACGAACTGTTCGTGAAGAACTCGTCGGACGTTGTAGTGCCGCTTTCACTGTAGCTTCCAGCGTATGCCACCGATGCCGTCTTGCTCCAGTAGAAATGGCTCACGTGGTTTGCATTCCAAGTGTCTGCGAAACTCCACTGGTTCGCCTCGAACTTGAACGCTGCTGTTTCTTCATTTTCAGCTTTGCCGTACCACAGGTTGCCCGGAGCGAACTCGACCTTTCTTGGTGTTTCACCGTCCATACCGACGGTGAACCTTCCGGCTGGAGCAGCCGCCTCAAGCGTCACCTTCACGGCGTCCTTCATGCCGTAGAACTTGTTGGCCTGTATGCCGTTGGCGAAGGTCATGCCGCCTGTGGCGTCTCCAGTGAAAGCAACGAAAATGCTCGTCTCTCCTGTCGGGATGAGAGTCACGTACCTCTCGCCTGTCGTGCCGTAACCTTTGTCTATGGCGATGCCGCCCTCGCCGCCGCCGCTGAAGATGCCGCCAGGGCTGACTGTCAATGTGTTGCTGATGCCCGTGCCGCCCATCGTCACCGAACCCTTGTAGGCCGTCGTGCCGTCGGTGGTGAAGTTGAGGTGCGCTATCGCTATCTTGGTGTTCATAACCACGTAGCCATGGTACTCGCCGCTCTCCACCGTCACATCGGTCGTGCCGTAGCCTGCATGGTATTTCATCGCGCCGGCGAGGGTGCCATCCTGTGAGGCGAGCGAGATATTAGCGGCGGCGGTGCCTGTCGGCTCCTCCATGCCGTTGTCGTGGCCGAGGTAGAAGAAGTGGCAGGTCGTCTCGGTCTCGTCAATGCCTGCTATGTTTCCCGTGAACGTGCCCTGTGAGCTACCGCCATTGCCGACGAGGGTGAGGCTGCCGAGCCAGTTGGTGCCGTCGCTCACGTAGAGCTTGTCGCCCGCGCTCCATGTTATCGCGCCCGTCTCCGTGTTGATGTCGGTCTTCGCGCCAGAACCGGCCGTTACCGTCATCTTGATTGTGTTTGCCGATGGTGTCACCGGCATCGTCTCCTGCTTCCTGCACTGCGTCATCGTCATCAGCGCAGCCGCCATGATTAATAATGCTTTTCTCATTTTCATTGGATTTTAATTTGTTTAACCTTTTAATTTTTGAATTTTTCTTTGAATCTTTTGACTTTTCAGACGCACGGCGGTGCGTCTCTACAATCTTTCCCTAATCTTTAATCTCTCCTCTTTAATCTTTAATCTTTACTCTTTAATCTTTAATCTTTTGACTCTCGCCGCGGCGTAGCACACGCCGGCCGCCGTCAGCACGAGCAGGCCGCCGCCCACCGGCGTCTCGTCCTCCATGCCGTTCCATGCGGCGCCGTCGCCGTCGCCGTTCACGTCGTTCCAGCTGCCGCCGTTGCCGCCGAAGCTCACGCCGTTCCAGCTGACGCCGTTGCCGAAGCTGTTGACGTCGTTCCAGCTGACGTTGTCGCCGTTGCGCACGCCGCCGCCGTTGTTGAAGAAGCCGTCCGGCTGACCGTGGGCCGCCGGCGGGAGTGTCAGCGCGAGCAGCAGCGCCGCGGCTGCAATTTTTCCTTTGATTCTCTTTACTTTCATTTTTGATGTTATGTTATTTGATGTTATATTAACAAACTTAAAACAATTTCTCATGACCCTGAAACCCATGAAACAACAGAAAGCCCCCGACCTGCGGTCAGCGGCGTAATTTATGTTTTCTCGTAAGTTATTGATTGATGATGAATTATACGGGGGGGGGGTAATTCTGGCGTTTCTGTTCGCCAAATCAGGCAAACAGAAACGACATCCCTGATATTGTATATGCGTTATCATCATATTGGCGTCAAAGTTACACTATTTTTCGACACGGCAAGAGGTTTTTTTATTTTTTATGCCGGGCACGCGTGCCGCGTACCCGGTTATTGAAATACTGCCCGCAGGCAGCCCGCAAGCCTATCCGCGCCAGCAGTTTTGGTTTTGGTTACGGTTTTGGTTAAAAAGGGTTTCGTGACACAACAAGCCAGCGATTTCTTCAAGCCAAAGCCTGTCTTCGTCATCGAAACAAGCCAACTTCTCGCTGTCGATGTCAAGTACCGCAACGACTTCATTTTCAACGAATAACGGCACCACTATCTCCGATTTTGACAACGAGCTGCAGGCGATATGTCCGGGGAACTTATCGACATCAGGCACGATGACGGTCTTGCCTTCTTGCCATGAAGTGCCGCACACTCCCCTGCCCTTTCTGATGCGCGTGCAGGCCACAGGGCCTTGGAACGGACCCAAAACGAGTTCATCGCCAATGACACGGTAAAACCCGACCCACCAGAAGTTGAAAGTTGCCTTCAGACAGGCGGCAACATTTGCCATGTTCGCTATCGCGTCAGGCTCGTTTTCCACTAAAGATTTAATTTGTGGAAGCAGATTTGAATACAGTTCGTGTTTGGTTTCACCTTTGACAATCAATTGTTCAGACATATCCTTTAATCGTTTGATCCGTAAATCGTTTAAATCAGCCCTTGGTAATGCAGCAGGAAAATCCATGCCGTGAGCGTCACGCTCGACAGCAGCGTTGTCAGGACTATGATGCTGGATGTCAGCACTTCATCGTTGTCCATCGACTTTGCCATGATAAAGCACGTGACTGTCGTGGGCGAGCCGAGAAGTATCAATATCGACACGAGTTCCTGATGGCGGAATCCCATGGCAATGGCAATTGGCAGGAACACTGCAGGCAGCACCACCAGCTTGATTATTGAAGCCACCACCGTCGGCTTGATTTTCTTTATTGCCTTACCGCCGTTGAAACTCGCACCTACGCATATCAGCGCGAACGGAGTGCCTGTCTGCGCGATGCCGTCAACGGTCTTGTCAATGATTTTCGGAAAATCAATTTCAAGAAACGACGAGACAATCCCTATTATGACTCCCCAAATAATCGGATTTTTCGCCACGTTCACGAAGGCTTTCTTCAAGGTATCTTTCATGCTTTTCTTCTCGCTCATCATATTTTTCCCTTTGAAAGTCAATAAGATAACCGAATAAGTATTGAACAGCGGCACAACTCCAACTATCATTATAGGTGCCATTCCAGGGTCGGAGAACATATTGTCGATAAACGCCATGCCGAGGACAGCTGCGCTGCTGCGGAACGATGCCTGCACGAAAGCTCCGATTTCGTCTTTGTTTTTCATGAAAATTTCCGTAAAAATCCAGATGAGCACAAACATCACCGTGGTGACACCCATGCAATAAAACAGGAGGTCGAAGCTGAAGTTTCCGCCGAGGTCGGCACGCGACAAGTCCTTGAACAGCAACACCGGAAGGCCGATTTTAAAAACGTAATCGTTGGCTTTGTCGGTGAAATTGCCATCGATGATGCCCAACCTGCGGATGAGCCAGCCGACAATCATTATCAAGAAAATAGGTATCGTAGCATTGATGCTAAAAACAAAACTGTCCACAACAAAAAGCGTTAATTTTTCGGGCTGCAAAATTAACGCTTTTTTCGATGTGATGTTCCACGCTTTTTAATTCTCGTCGAAATAACTTCCCTTCGGCATCGCCTCATTGAATGCGAGACGGTCGTTGTAACGCGTCCTTGACCTTCTTTCGTGGGCGAACATCACCCTTGTCTCCGCTTCATTCTCGGCGAAGGCGAGGTGGTTGTCAATCGCCATCGAGCCTGCCATTCCCTCGACATCAAGGTTGTCGGTGCCGATGAGCGTGAACGTCCAGCCGAGTTTCTTCTGTTTCTCGATGAGGTTTTTCACCATGCCGAGGTTGTATTCCGAGCTGCAGTTCTCCTCGCCGTCGGTGATTATCGTCACCAGCACGTTGTCCTCGACGGAGGTCTGCGCGTTGAGCATCGCGACACCCTTGCCTATCGCGTCGTAAAGCGGAGTGGCGCCGCCCGGACGGTATTCGTTCACCCCCAACTTTCTGATTCCCCCGACATTGACATTGTCGAAATGCACTTTAAAATGTCCGCTGTCGAACGTGATCAACGTCATCATCTGCTCCATCTCCGGATGTGTCTCCTGAATCTTGCGGCACGTCTCTATCGTCTCGTTGATGCCCGCCAGCGCCTCACGCTGTATGATGCTCATCGACCCCGACTCGTCTACGATAACAAGATTAAATACTTTCTTTACATTGCCTTTCCCCATGTTTTTAACATCTTTTTCCATAATATTGATTTTAAATTGAACAATTTGTTTGATATTCTTTAACCATTTAAAAGATTTTTTCGAGAATTAATTAAGCAGCACTTGAAAAAAAATTGATATTTTTGCAAAATTTCAAAAAAATAATATTTGATTATGGAAGATGAATTGATTGTCAAAAAGTTAGCAAGTTACGACCCTTATTACACAAAAGAGTATTTTTACAAATATTGCAGAAAAGCCTACGAGATTTTCGACAGGAAATACCAGTTGAGATACAAGACCGGCCTGGATTTCCACTCATTGGCGCACGAGTATTACATTCATTTGATGACTCACAATTTCAAGCCGTTGCTCGACCGTCCGGGCAATGTGAAGCTCTCGACGTGGATGACCAACGGTTTTCGTTTCGTTGTTCTTGATGCGTTAAAGGCGTACAACAAAGAGTTCGCGAACATTTCCGACACCGCATCCGATGACATTCTGGAATACATCCGTTCTGGCGAGCCGGAAGACAACATGATGCAGCAGGTTTGCGAGGCCATCACGCGGCATTACATGCACGACCGGATAATGCAGGAGATCGGGAGCATGATTTTTTATGCCGGTTTCAGTCAGAAAGAGATTGCCGCAGAGTTAGGAATCACTCCAGCGGCCGTCAACCAACGCTACAAGAAGATGATGAACGAGGTTGTAACACCCTATATAATAGAGAATTACGCACAAGGAACGTGTGACACGGAATACAACACCGCGACGGTGTTTCACGAGTTCAAAGAAACAGCCGCGGTTTACGAAGCCGCACCGAATTTCTCATTCAGAAAAAAATTTCTATCATTTTGCATTATGCCAGAAAAACAGTACAGAACAACACCAGATCACATTTCATCATTACGCCCGGGCGAAGTCTTTGTCTTCGGCAGCAACCTGATGGGCATGCACGCGGGCGGCGCGGCATACGTCGCATACAAAAACTTCGGAGCCGTCTGGGGCAACGGTGTCGGCTTGCAGGGGCAGTCGTACGCCATCCCGACGATGCAGGGCGGCGTCGAGACAATCAAGCCTTACGTCGATGAGTTCATCGGGTTCGCGAAACAACATCCGGAGATGAAGTTTTTAGTCACTCCCATCGGCTGCGGCATAGCCGGCTTCGAGCCGTGCGACATCGCCCCGCTGTTCAGAGACGCAACGGATGTCGAAAACGTGTATCTGCCGGAAAGTTTCTGGGACATACTCCGCTGAGTTCCAGGCACAACCGCTTCGGCTCATTCTATCCTCAGGTCCTGGATGCCCGTCACCTCATGCTCGCAGATGCCGTCGGCCACGACGCGCACCGCCTTGACGGGTTTTTCAGGATAGCAGTATGCCCTGTAGCCGTCGAACATGTCGTATGTGAACCTTTCGCCTTTGATGTAGTTCTCACCGTCGTATGAATATTCGATATAGCCGTTGAGGATGCCATAGACGGCGAGCGTGTAATAGCCCGTACACATTCCAATCGAACGACATTCGACAGGCTCGTCGAATGTGAACTTGACGTAGTCGCCGGCCACGACATCACGGCTTGTGAAGCAGTAGGTCTCCAGGTCGTAATCGACGAGGCGGTTGATGTCCTCCATGAACGGGATATTCGACTCCACTTTCGTCGCCGGTTTAAGGTAATGGTGCAGTTCGATGTTCTGTGCGCCACGCGCGATGCTTGAGCGGTCGTTGAAGAACGTCGCGAAGCGGTAATTCTCCGGCGTTTCCGTCGCGATCGGCTCGTTATAGACAAGTGATTCCAACGTGGGAGTCGTCTTGTCATCGGTGTAGCGTATTGTCAGGACGTCATTGTCTTTTGCGGCGACAATTTTCCCGTCCTCATACCTCACCTCTGCCGGTGCGATTCTGAATTTCAGGTCCATCGCGTACATGCGGTCGTATTGTGCGTCGAACAGCCGGTTTTGAAAGTCGTCCCAGCGACGCAGCTCGCGGTTCGTCCATCCTATTTCCGACAAAGCAAGCAGTTTCGGAAACACCTGATATTCAGCGTAGTCTTTCACCTGGAAACATTCCGCCCACGCTCCGCCCTGCGGGCCGAGTACGAGTTTCGTTTCATCTTCATTCAGCTCAAAAGTTCCGACCGGATCGAAGCTGTAAGTCTTCTCAAGCGGGGTGATGCCCGCCCATTTCAGTCCGCGTTCATCGGCACTCTGTTTCATGTCGAAATACATGTATTCGCCGATGAGCATCACCGTCGGGTGACCTTCCCTGACCGACTTCATGCCGCGGTCGAGGCTTGCCCACGCATATACGACGGATTCGGGGAGCAGCTCGCCGCCGTCTATTATCTCATCCCAGCCAGCCATCGTCCTGCCGTATTTCGCGAGTATCGCTTCAAGTCGGCGCACGAAACAGTTCTGAAGCTCAACGGCTTCCGTCATGCCTTTCTCTTTCATGAGAGCCTGACAGCGCGGGCATTCCTTCCATGAGTCCATATTGACTTCATCGCCGCCTATATGGAAAATCCTTGAAGGGAACAGTTCCACCATTTCCTTGATGATGTTATCGAGCATCACGTAGTTTTCTTCACGGCCGATGCACCACACGTTGTTCGACTCCCACTGGCAGCTGTAATGTTTGGTGTTTATGTCACATAGAATCTCCGGATAGGTGACAGCGACGGCTTTGCTGTGGCCGGGCAGGTCAATCTCCGGAATGATGTTGATGTTACGGTCGGCGGCATATTTCACTATCGCCTTTATTTCCTCTTGTGTATAAAACCCGCCGTTGCGTTCCATGCCGGAGCCGTACGCCGGTTTGAGCATTTCGTCAGGACCGCGCCACGCCCCGAGTTCAGTGAGCCGCGGATAGGCCTTTATCTCCACGCGCCAGCCCTGGTCATCGGCGAGATGCCAATGTAAGTTGTTGATTTTATAGTATGACATCGCATCAAGCAACTTATACATGAACTCCGTCCCGAAGAAAGTGCGCGACACATCGAAATGCAGTCCGCGGTAGTGGAAACGCGGCGCGTCTGCAATCCTCATCGCCGGAACTTCAACAGCCTTCGCTTTTGCTTCAGCACCTTTATTATATGCGTCGGCAGGAAGCATCTGCATGAGCGTCTGAATCCCGTAAAAAACCCCCGCCGTGGTGCCGCCCTGAATCGTTATGCCATTGCCGTCAACGACCAGCGTATATGCTTCATCATCAGTAATTTCATCATTTATTTCAAGACTGATGAAGTTTTTCTTTGCATTGTTTTCAATAAGGAAATCACCTTCAACGGCATTCTTCAGATATGATTGAAGATACTCTGCATTGAACTGATTTTCAACATCATCGGAAACGATGATAGTCTTTGTGTCAATCACAAAATTGCCGAAGTCGTGTTGTCCCTGTTGGAATATCTCAACGTCGTTGGGTTTTGGCACGATTTCCAGATTTGCCTGTCGTGTGACTTTTTCCGAACAGGCGTAAAGCATTGCGGTCATCGCCGCTGCAAATAACAGTTTCCTCATTTTATCATTTTTTTGTATTAATATCCATATTATTGATTATCAATTAGTCAAAACTTGAGCCTTTTGCTTTTTCCTGCTTTCAGCGACAGTTTCATCATCTCACCTGTCACAGGATTCTTGACTTTATACGTCCCGCCGCATTTCGAGTATATCTTTGCTTCAGTGACCTTTCCATCTTCCCAGCGGCAATCGACGACATCACCTCCCACGGCGCACAGTCCTTTGTAAGACCCTGATTTCCACGACATTGGAATTGCCGGAAGCAGTTCAATGAAGCCGTCGTGGCTTTGCAGCAGCATTTCTGCTATTCCCGCCGTTCCGCCGAAGTTGCCGTCAATCTGGAATGGCGGATGCGCACAGAAAAGGTTCGGGTACGTCCCCGGTTTCACATTCTTCCCGCCATCGGGAACCGCCGGTGACAGCAGGCTCGCGAGCAGTCTGCCGGCCCGTTCCCCGTCGTGAAGCCGCGCCCAGAAGTTTATCTTCCACGCCCGCGACCAGCCCGTCCCCTCGTCGCCGCGACGGTTGAGTGTCACCCTGCACGCCTCGAAAAGCTCCGGTGTCTTCGACTCTGTTATCAGGTGCGCGGGATGCAGCCCGAACAGATGCGACACATGACGGTGATGGACGTCAGTCTCCTCATAGTCCTCAAGCCATTCCTGCAAGTAACCGTCCTTGCCTATCTGCATCGGAGGAAAACGCAGCAGGTCCGACTTCAGCGACGCAATAAACTCAGAATCAGCATTTTCCAATGAGTCTTTATAAATTATTTTGTTGGCTTCAATCACATTTCGGAACAGTTCTGTCACGATTTGCACATCCATCGTCGAACCCATGCAGACGTAAGTCCAGCGGCCTTCACTGTCCAAGAACGCGTTTTCCGGCGATGTCGTCGGCGCTGTCACGAGCCAGCCATGCGAAGGCTCTGTAATCATTGCGGAATGGAAAAACTCCGCAGAGCCTTTCATCACAGGATAGACATCTTTCAGATAATCAATATCTTGTGTGAATAAGTAATGGTTGTAAAGATGTTGGCAGAGCCATGCGCCGCCGGTGTTGGTGGCGCCCCATGACGGGTCTTCGCCCGGAGCCGTGTAACGCCACGGATTCGTACCCCAGTGCGCCACCCAGCCGTCCGCACCATAGAACGACTTCGCGGTCTGCTCACCGGATTTCACCAAGCCTTTCATCAGCTCAACCAAAGGTGTGTACAGTTCCGGCATGTTGCATACATCTGTCGGCCAATAGTTCATCTGCAGATTGATATTCAGATGATAGTCACCGTTCCACGGGGTCTGGAGCGTGTTCGCCCAAAGCCCCTGCAAGTTTGGCGGCAGCAAATCCTCACGAGTTGATGATATGAACAAATATCTCCCGAAATTAAAATACAACGCTGCAAAGACAGGATCTTCTTCATTCTGATAATCAACAAGTTGCTCTTCTGTCGTCAGTGATGATTTCATCGGTTCGCCGAGATTCAGTTCAGCGCGGTTATAAAATTTCTGATACGACTTCACATGTTCTTTATGCAATCTCCTGAATGAAAATGACTTGGCGTTTCCCAATTTCTCTTCGACAAAAGAAACACAGTCGTCATTCATGAAATCCGTTGCCGATGAAAAAATCAGCACAACTTCCGTAGCGTTTTTCACAATTATCTGATTATCAGCGTATCTGACATTTCCGCCTTTATTTTTCACTGAAAGTTTTGAAAGATACCTCACGCCTTCCCCGCCGCCGGTGCCATCATTGAGTTGTCCGCGCATCACTATCGCATCATCAACTGTTTCAAATTCAATTGTTGAAGTGTCTTTTTCACGATTCAGCCTTGCAGTGAGATTTATCACATTATTCTTATCCGCTGTAATACGGACTATTCCGACATCATTGTTTCTTGAAACGAAATATTCCCTTTTGTAATCCACATCTCCGATTGCAAATTCAGTGAAGGCGGTAGCCGTATTCAAGTCCAAGCCGCGGCGATAATGTTGGCAATCAGTCCGTTGAGCTGGATTTTTTCCAGTCGTTGAACCGATATTGCCATAGTCATATTCAATTTCAAGATTTCCGAGTGTCTGGTAACAGCCGAAAGTCGCATCGGCGCCGATGCCATGGTTAGAGCCTTTGTTTCCGCACGTAAACGTCTCATACATAAGCTGTTGTGCCTCATAGTTTTTCCCGCCAAGCAGCAACCTGCGTATCTCCGGCAACGACTTCAGAGCTTCGGGGTTCGAGTAGTCAGCCTCCGAACCTGACCACATCGTGATGTCGTTCAAGACGACATTTTCCTTTTTCACCCCGCCGTCAGGCATCATACCGAGACGTCCGTTGCCCAACGGCAGTGTCGCCTCCCATATTTCGGCAGGCGAATCGTACCACAACATATTGGAGCCATCATCATCTGCATCATCGTGAAAATCACAGATAAGAAGTGCCGCCACACAAAAACCCACAATGAATTTCAAGCTGTTACGCGTTTTCCAGAAGACTGCTGTCACAATAATCAGCAATGCGGCTAATATCATTTTTAAAACTGTTTCAAGCATAAAGTAACTCAAAATTTATTTGACAAAATTACGTTTTTTTTCACAATATTAAGTACCTTTGCAGTCCAAAATGTTACATCTTAAATGAAAAAAATTTTTTCAGCCGTTGAGCAGGCTTTTATCGACAAGTCGGGCGTCAAAGAGATGACGACAACGACACCTTATATTATTACAGAGAGCGTCCCGCAGATGGGGCTGTTGATGGCACTCCGTTTCATCGAATGGGTCGCGCAGAACCCGAATGGAGTCATCTCGCTGCCCACAGGCAAAACGCCACAGTATTTCATACAGTACACTCACGAGATCCTCGACAACTGGGACAGTCAGAGGATTCAGGAAGTTTTGAAAAAACATGGTCTCGGCTCCATCGCCAAACCGCAACTGTCTGGTTTACAGTTCGTTCAGATGGATGAGTTCTATCCCATCGCGCCGACACAACATAATTCATTTTACAATTATGTCAATGAGGTTTATATAAAAGGCTTCGGCCTCGATCCGGATAAAGCATTGCTAATCAACACCGATGAGATTCCTCTTTACGAAGGCAAGTCATACAGAGAGGTCTTTCCCGATTACAAAATCGACCTTGACCTTCGTTACCGCACTCCGAAAACGAGTCTTGAGAAGATCCAGCAGCAGTCCATTTTCCTTATTGACGACTGGTGCGCACGTTACGAGGACAAGATTCACGAGAAAGGCGGCATCGGGTTTTTCATGAGTCCGATTGGCAGTGACGGCCGCGTGGCGTTCAACGTGAGCGGAAGCAACAGATATTCAAACACTCAGCTGACAAAAACTAACTATGCGACACAGGCCGATGCCGCGTCAGACCTCGGAGGCATTGAAGTCTCGAAGAACCGTCTCGTCATCACCATCGGACTGGAGACCATCATATATAACAAGGACGTTGTCTCGTTGATATACGCCGCAGGTGAAGCCAACGCGTTCATTGTCAAGGACGCGCTCGAATCGCCGAAGATGACGCTGTATCCGGCGACCGCGCTGCAAGGCCTCGCGAACACACGTTTCTATCTCACCGGAGGGTCGGCGTGCCGTCTTGAGGACTCAATAAACCGTTACTACAACACAGGCGAATGGAATTTCGAGAAGACCGTGCGTGCAGTCATCGGATTGTGCAAGAAACTTAACAAATACGCCCATCGTCTCACCATCGACGACCTGCACAATGACCCCCGCTGCTCGATGATCCCGAACCTCAGCACCGACACCGTGAAGGATGTCATTGCCGCCACGGAGGACAAACTGTCAAAAGGCTCAATACCGCCGCGTAACGAGGTGATTTACAACACCGGCCCGCATCATGATGACATCATGCTCGGCATTCTGCCACTCTGTAACAGACAGACACGTGATGCCTCAAACGAGGTGCATTTCGCCGTGATGACATCCGGTTTCAACTCGGTGACAAATGGTTTCGTCAGAGAAAACCTCGAATACACCATGGATTTCATCGAAAAAGGCGAGATACAGATGCTCAACTACTCTGATTTCTTTGTGAGCGGTTATAAATTCAAATACGACAAGGATATCTATCATTATTTAGACAACGTGGCTCGCAAAAACGCAGAGGAGATGCGCCGCGGCTTCAGCCACCGCATCGTCAGGGACATCGTGGTGATATGGGGCGTCAAGAACACCGAAGAGCTGAAACGCGTCATCCGCGAGCAGATCGAGGTGCTGAGAAACAGTTACGACGGCGAGAAGAACACCATTGAGATACAACGGCTTAAGGGTATGATACGCGAGTTTGAGGAAGAGCTTGTGTGGGCATACACCGGCACTCAGGTGAAGAACGTGCATCATTTGCGACTCGGGTTCTACCAGGCAAGCCTGTTCTCGCAAGCTCCCGACTACCAACGCGACATCATGCCGATACTCAATCAGTTACGCGAGATAAAACCGACGACCATCAGTGTCGTCATCGACCCGGAGGGCAGCGGACCCGACACTCATTTCAAGGTGCTTCAGGCCGTCGCCGGCGCCGTCACCGAGTGGAACAAAGAGGCCGACCTCTCCAACCTCAAGATCATCGGCTACCGCAATGTCTGGTTTAAGTTCAACCCCGCCGAGGCTACCACATACATACCTGTGTCGCTCAACGCGATGGCTGTCATCGAAAAGTCATTCGCATCGAGTTATCTGACACAGGTCAAGGCCGAATATCCAAGCCCCGACTTCGACGGCTCATTCAGCGAGCTGGCGGAAAGTATCTGGGTCAAACAGCTGAAAGACATACAGTTAGTGCTCGGAAAGAATTATTTCTACGAACACGAGAATCCGCTCATCAGGTCAACGCACGGACTCATCTTCACCAAGGAAATGAATGTCGGACAGTTCTGCGAGTTTGCCGAAAGCATGAGAAAGAAGGCGCAGTCGGCACTGTAAATGCAAAACAGCAAGCGGAAAACTTAAAATTTTTGAAATGAGACGTTTATTCAGGACACTATCCGTGATTGTCGCAGTCATCACCGCGGTGTCATGTTCAAAGACAGATGAAATCACTCTGATTTCCTACAACATCCGCAACAGCGGTGCAAACGACGGCATCAACAGCTGGGAAAACAGGAAAGACCTGACCATCAACATGATAAATCAAGAGAAACCCGACTTAATCTGTATGCAGGAGGTTTTGACCGATCAGCTGGAGTTTGTTTACGATGAACTTCCAGACTACGACTTCATCGGTGTCGGACGTGACGACAGTGTGAGGCGGGGTGAGATCATGGCTATTTTCTACAGGAATGACATTTACAGACTGCTTGGCAACGGCAATTTCTGGCTCAGCGAGACGCCGGATAAGGTCTCGAGAGGCTGGGACGGAGCGTGCCGCCGCATGGTGACATGGGGACACTTTGAGAATCTGAAATCTGGGAAGACATTTTTCTGCTTCAACACTCACTTAGACCACAAAGGAGCCGTGGCACGCAAAGAGTCAATCAGGCTCATCATCGAAAAGATAAATGAAATAACGAATGGCGGCCCCATCTTCCTCACCGGCGACTTCAACGCCACCATCGACAACCCGATTTTCATACCTTTAATTAATTACATGCATCAGGCGCGGACAGACTCCCCCGTTTCCGACAGCAAAAACACATATAACAATTACGGACTTGGGCGTGAAGCCCCAAGCGTCATCGACCACATCTTTTACATGAATGCCGTTCCGGTCTCATTCGCCACTATGGACGGAAACTACGGCGACGGTTACATCTCTGACCATTTCCCCGTGAAAGCGGTTTTCAGGATTGAATGAGCGGGAAAAACAACTGTCTGACCGATATGATTTGGAAAAATTCAAAATGACATTTCGTCTATATAACAAAAAACAGAGACGCCACATCATGACATCTCTGTTTTTTTATAGTCGTTAAAAACTATTTCATGTTCTTGACCATGTCGGGAAGCATCTTGGCAATCGCCATCTCTTTCCATTTCTTACGGGCCTCGTCGGCCGGGATTCCGAAGTAAGTGGTGTTCGGCTCAGTGTCCTTGTCAACCGCGGTGTATGCGAGCACCGTCGTGCCTTCAGCGATCACAAGGTCTTTGTTGACCGCCGACATCGACCACACGGAGACGTTGTCCTTGATTCTCGACACTCCGCCGATAGCACAATGTGCTCCGAGGAAGCAGTACTTGCCAATCTTGGCATCGTGTCCGACCTGTACGTGGTTATCGGTCTTCGTGCCTTTTCCGACTATCGTGTCGCTCGTCACACCGATGTCAACTGCACATAACGCGCCGATTTCCACATCGTCTTCGATAACGACACGTCCGCATGACTCGAACTTCACGAAACCGTCCTTGCGACGCTGGAAGTAACAGGCATCGGCGCCTATCACGCTGCCGCTCTGGATAATCACGTTGTCACCGATGACCACATGGTTGTAAATCGTGACATTGGCGTGAATTATGCAGTTCCTGCCGATTTTCACGTGTTCGGCGACAAAAGCGCCTGGCTCTATGATGGTGCCTTCGCCTATCTCGGCTTTAGGGCTGACCATTGCCGTGGCCGGCTCGAACCTGCGGTACGAAAGCACGAGTTTGTTGAAAGCGTCAAACGGACAGTCATGCACGAGAAGAGCCTTCCCTTCAGGGCATTCAACCTTATCAGTATTGATGATGATTGTTGATGCCGCCGAATCGAGCGCCTTGTTGTAATATTTTGGATGATCGACGAAGGTGATGTCACCGGCTTCAACCTCGTGGATCTCATTGAGACCTGATATCACGAAGTTCGGGTCACCAATCATCTTGGTGGCTCCGATGAAATCAGCGACACATTTCAGCGTCGTGTTCGGCTCTATTCTCATATTATCTCTTATTCTTTTGCTTTTTCAACTCTGTCGCAGTAGTCGCCAGTGCGTGTGTCAACTCTGATCTTGTCGCCTGTATTGATGAACAGCGGCACTCTCACCTGTGCGCCTGTCTCGACGACAGCGTCTTTCATGGCGTTTGTTGCTGTATTGCCCTTCTCACCAGGCTCTGTGTGCGTCACTTCGAGGACTGTCTTAGGCGGGAGTTCTGCGTAAAGGACATTATTCTCTGATGTATCAAAAACAACGTCGCAAATATCGCTTTCCTTCAGGAAATCAACACCAGTGATAAGGTCCCCGATAAGAGGGATCTGCTCGTAGTCTTCCTGATTCATGAAGATGTATTCTTCACCTTCCTTGTAAAGGTATTGGTACTGACGGTGTTCAACGCGGACGTCTTCCAGTTTCTCACCGATGTCGAAACGGCGTTCCAATGTGCGGCCGTCAACGATGCTCTTCAGTTTTATACGCATGATGGTGTTGCCTTTACCTGGTTTCACGTGCTGGAAATCAATGCAGAAATAAAGTTTGCCATCCATTCTGATGCAGCTTCCAATCTTAATGTCTTGCGAATTAATCATATCTATTCTTTTATAAATTATTGTATTTCACTTTATTACATCGGAAACGAACGATTTTTCCGACTAAAATCGGGTGCAAAGATAAAAATTTTTTCTTTATCTTATAACAATATCTTTCAAAATTTCTCCGTCAACGCTTTTATTTAGATTCTTCAACAATGTTGCTTTCGAGAAAACGAGTTCATTCCTCAGGGAATCGGCATCGACTTTGACATACAAGATGCCGTTTGTGATGCTCGTTTTCACCGTGTGAGCGGCAATAAAATCGCCGACAACTGACTTCCATGAGTCAAGAATAGCCTGTTCTTTCAACGCATTGTCGCGGTTATTCTCGTGATAAAATGTCTTTATCAAATCGCCCAAAACGCTCATATTCGATTCACGCATCTGTCTTCACCCTCCCTTTTTCTATCTCAAAAATCTTATGGTTCCCATCAATGTTATCCAAGAGATATTGTATTCTAAAACGTTGTGTATCAGTAATAAACACCTGTCCAAAGTAATTATTGCCGACAAGTTTGACAAGCTGCGCGACACGGCTGTCATCAAGTTTGTCAAAAATATCATCAAGAAGCAGAATCGGCTTGGAACCGACTTTCCTGTAGTTGAAATCAAACTGAGCAAGCTTGATTGCCACCACGAACGACTTCTGCTGCCCTTGCGAGCCGAATTTCTTAACAGGATGATTATCAATCAAAAATACAAGGTCATCTTTATGAATGCCGACATTTGTATATGACGAGTATCTGTCTTTTTCAAGGCTCTCGTCGAGCAGCTGTTCCAACGGTTTCTCCGACAACGCGCTCTCGTATATGATGTCAACTTTTTCGGAAGTGCCGGAAACGATGTCGTAATATTTCTGGAAGACAGGAATGAAATCCTCGATGAATGCCTTTCTCTTTTCAAAGATCGGAGTGGCGTAACGGATGAGTTGCCCGTTCCAAAGCGAAAGCAGATTCATGTCGAAGCAGCGGTTGTCGAAGAACGCCTTCAGTTGCGTGTTACGCTGAAGTAACGCCTTGTTATATTGCAGTAAATCATTGAGATACGCCGCATCAAACTGCGAAATCACGCCATCAATGAACTTACGTCTCAGCTCGCTGCCACCGTTTATCAGGTCACGGTCGTAAGGCGAGATCATCACGAGCGGGATTTTACCGATATGGTCGGCGAGGCGGTCATATTCCTTTTTATTGCATTTAAACGACTTTTTCAGACCGTCTTTCTGCACACATGAGATAGTCTGAAGCTCGTCCGTATCTGTCTGAAAATCACCATGAATCGCAAAAAAGCTCTCGCCATGACGGATATTCTGTCTGTCGGTGTTCGCGAAATAGCTTTTGCAGAAAGCAAGGTAATATATCGAGTCGAGAATGTTGGTCTTCCCCGCGCCGTTAAAGCCGACAAAGCAGTTTATCTTGTCGGAAAACTGCATGTCAACAGATTCGAGGTTCTTGAAATTTGAAAGTCTCAGCTCTTGCAGGAACATCATTTACCTCCCTTTATGAAACGGTCGAGATTTGTGGTGATTGTCACGTAGTTAGGTGAGCCGTATATGTGCATTTCCGAGCGTGAGTAGTTGATTGTGAACTTCCAGATATTGATGCCGACACCATACGAGAACCCGCACATTCCTTTCTTCGTGGGAGTCTTCAGATCCTGACGCCGTCCGTAATTGAAACCAAGGCGCAGCACGACATGCTTTCCGACATATAATTCGCCGCCGAACACGATGTGTCTCATGAAGTTATCAGCGAACTCCCCAACTGCCGATTTTTTTCTGTATTCACCAGAGATTGGGTCATAGTTGCCTTCAAGGTCAAGAGGGTCGTCGTAGGTGCGCTTCCAGCTTTGGATGTCGTCATACATTATCGAGATCAGGAAAGGCAGGTGCTCCAGCCTTTTCGCCACGCCTGCCGAGAGGTGAAAAGGCAGCTTGTTCCTGACGTTTCCGGGGATGTTGTCGAATGTCTCGACACCCGCGTTCCTTGCGCCGACGGTCATCATCCAGCCTGACTTCGAGTGGTAATGCAGTGCCACGTCTGCCGCCACCGCGAATGTCTTATACGCTTCGTGCTGTATTCCGCCAAACTTCACGTTGGCACCGATGCTCCACCGCGGAGTCAGCCGTCTCCCCCATCCTATCGTGAAAAGGTAATCGGATGGCGTGAAGGTGCCGCCTGTCAGGGTGCCTGTGGCGTCGGCGTAGTTCATGGTGCCGTAGTTATGATACTGCACGGTCGCGGCGAAACTTCCTGCTTTTCTGAATGTGCGCGAATACTGCACAGTCGCGAAATTCATGCCGGCATAATAATTCACATACGACAGCGCCAAGGCATTGTGCATACCTTTGTCGATAACAGACGGGTTGTATATCGCTAACTGCACGTCGGTGGTGTCGTAAATCGGAAGCATCGTCCCGCCGAGAGCCGCCACTCTCGCCGAGTTGGTGACATCCATGAAAGAATAAGTCCCCTTCGTTGTTTGTCCTTGAATATCAATAGCCAAGAGCATCAGCATTGATAACATCAGTGAAAGTTTTCTGTTCATAGGCATATTTTTATTCAACAACTAAGTAATGGTCGTTTATTATTTTTCGAGCAGACCGAGGCCTTTTTTCTCAATCATGTTTTCGCTTTCCATCTTTTTAAGGAGACGGTCGAGAAGTCCGTTGATGAAGTTCTTGCTCTTCGGTGTGCTGAAGAACTTTGAAATCTCAATGTATTCGTTCATCGTGACTTTGACAGGTATCTCCGGGAAGCAGCGCAGTTCTGTGATAGCCATCTTCATGATAATCATGTCCATGACGCAGATGCGGTCCTTCTCCCAGTTGTTGGTGTTATCGACAATCAGATTGCCAAATTCATCACCGTTTCTCAAAGTCTCGCGGAAAAGTCTCTTCACGAACTCCTCATCAACGTTAACTTCATCATTCTCGGTCTTATAGATGGTCGGAAGCTTATCATTGACATCAAATTTCCTGAGGTCGCCGATGAATTTAATCAACATTGAAGAAACGAGGTGGTAGTCATCGCAGAAGAAGATGCTTTTCTCCTCATAGAAATCCTGAAGTACTTCTAAATCAGCGTAGTATGTCTCAATCATCTTGACGAGGAATTTCTTGTCGTGATCCCAGTTGTCGGTTTTCTCGGTCATATAGGCCTTGTATTCCTCCGAATCGCGCATGATGTTGTAGTAGTTTTTCACCACTTCGCTGCCCATGCCGCCCCAGTTGATGTTATAGGCTGCTTCTTTCCTCTGGAAATCACGGTTGTCTTCGATGGCGTTGATGACGCGGTTTTGGACATATCGCATATTCGGATGTGAATCTTCGTATGTCGGAATGAATTTGTTCCTGTTATCGGTGATTTTGTTGTCTGCAAAACGTTTGGTTTCAACGATAAACGAGAGTTGCCACACAAAAAGCTCATGCAGTTTGCTAATGCTTTCAAGCAGGTTTCGAATTCCTCCGGCGACTTCGGTATCACCGGATTCAAGATAAGCGTAAAGGGCTTGTAAAACTTTGATTCTCAGAAATCTTCTATTTAACATGATATAAAAAAATTTTTTCAGCTTGCAAAATTACAAAAAATTAACGATTGGGCAATGTCCTGAGCAAGATATTAATATCTTTTAAAACAGTATAATCACGGGCATACATGACATTAAGCCTGGATTTCGTTTCGTCATCGACTTCACCTTTCATAATTGAAGCGGTGTTGTATATACCTTTTTTTATTTCAGGCAGTTTCATGCTGTCGCGGTCCTCGACGTGGCAATAGCCGACCCACGAATAGCTGCCAAACAACACTTTGAAGCAGTCTTTAAAGAAACGTCCCGGTTTTTTCAAAAACCATGCCAAAATGACCCAGAAAATAATTCCGAAGAACGACACCGATAAATCGAGAAGTGCTTTCTTGCGTTTGTTCGGGACGTTGTTAATTGTCCGAATATCAACGGTATAAAGGTCGCCGCGTGTATTTATCGAGTTGCTTCCGATGATGGAAAGCGTGTCTTCGGGTGCAATCTTGTAATCGAGATCAGGAGCGTGCCATTCAACCATCTTGTCGATTATATCCTGATGGCTTATGTCTTTTGAACAGAAAATAATCTCTGTGATTTTGTAGATTGAGATGATGTCGGGCACCTGGCAGATGTTGCCGAGATAGTTTTGAGGAACATCAAAACTCTCCGTCGGCGTGACAAGTCCAACGAAATCAGGCTTTATTGAAGTGCTTCTCAGAAGCTGCTCGACGCGGTGAGTCTCTTCAACGTTGCCGATGACCAAAAAACGCTTCTTGGCGGTTTTACCGTATTTGAAGTCATTGAGTCTCAGCATATAACCGACACCTCTCGACAGACTCACCGCGATTATCATCCACAACATCCCGAAAAGTATCAACGCGCGAGAAAAGCGGAGACTTTCCGGCAGAAGCGCGTAGAAAACGAGTGCCAGAACACTGCCAGTAAGCACGCCGCCGACAGAGTTCAATATTTTATATGGCTTGTCGTAACCACCTGTAAAATAAGATGTTACAAGCCATATAAGCAAATAAACAGGCAGAATCACCGTAAACAGAGGGTGAACCGGATACGACCCGACGCCATCGTAAACAGTATAATGACCCCACAGATAACCGATAGTTGCGAGACCGCCGTAGCCGAGAAGTATGTCGAGCAACGGCATATAGACCTTATTCACGAACTGCGAAACCAAGGCGAGGAAAGCCCTGAAATATATCGCCATATTGATGACAAACGAGAATAGACGCGCACGTTTCTGTCCGAAATGCTTCTTCGCGAAAATCTCCATCGCCTTGTAGAAGACAAGCACGTAGTTGACAGATGTTTTCTTTGTGCTTTCCCCTTTATAATGAATGATTCGCGTCTCCGGAAAATAATAATTCTTATAGCCTGCGAGTGTTATCCTGTACGACAGATCGACATCTTCCCCGTACATGAAAAATGTCTCATCAAGAAGACCGCATTTGTCGAGTGTGGCACGGCGCATGAGCATGAAGGCTCCGGCAAGGATATCAACGGGATTTATTTCGTCATTATCGAGATAGCCGAGATGATAACGCGAGAAACGCTTTGAATGCGGGAACAGCTTCGACAGCCCGAAGATCTTGTAAAAAGCAGTCATCGGGGTCGGCAGCCCGCGCTTCGACTCTGGCAGAAACTGTCCTTTTCCATCAACCATCTTGACGCCAAGTCCGCCCGCATCGGGATGCGAATCCATGAAAGCAATGGTCTTGGTAAAGGTGTCGTCCTCAACAACCGTGTCTGGATTCAACAGCAAGACATACTCGCCCGTCGAGATCCTGATCGCCTGGTTGTTGGCTTTCGCAAAACCGACATTGACCTTGTTCGCAATGACCTTCACCTCAGGAAACTTCTCGGACAGCATCTTCAACGAACCATCAACTGAATTGTTATCAACTACATACACCTCGCCATCAACGCCTTTCATCGCCCTGCGAACCGAGTAAAGGCATTGCTCAAGAAAATGCTCAACATTATAGTTAACTATTACAACTGACAGTTTCATCAAAAAAATTTCGCCGTTTTAAGGAACTGCAAAAATAGACATTTTATTGTTATGAAAAACAACAAAAACAAAAAAGGCTTTCAACCTGATTTTAACATTGGGGGTGTTACAAAAACAGATGAAAGCCCAAAAGCAAAAATGATATAGAAAATTGTGAGTTTCAATTTCAAAATCGCGGCAAAGATACAATCTTTTTTAAAATACAGCGTTATTTTTCAAATATTTTTTTCAACAATAATCAAGTTGTTTTTTGTCATGATGGCAAACGAAAATTTTCCTACTTTTGCATTTCAAATATGGGAACACGCGACTGTAAAATAAGATTTGGCGTCATGATTGACGGCTTCACCGTTCAGCGTTGGCAGCTTGAGACATTCAAGTTATTGACCGACAACGGCATAGAGTTAGCATTAGCAATCTGCAACTCGGAAAGTCAGTCGCACAAACCATCATTATTCGAGAAAATCAAACATTATCCGTACAGGAAACTGCTTTTCAGGCTGTGGAACAGGTATATGTTTAAGCCGAAGAAATCGGAATATTTCGCCGACCCGTTTGTCATCACGACGAAAAAAGACACCTACCTCTTCTTCGAGCGGTATTCGAACAAAAAGGGAAAGTCCGACCTAACCGTGGCCAAAAAATCCGAAGATTTTGAGAAATACCACGTCATCTCTGATTTTCCAGAGCACCGCTCCTACCCTTTCGTTTTTGAAAATGAAAATACAACATATTGTATTCCAGAGGCTTACAAGACAGGCAAAGTTTCGTTGTATGAGTTTGACAAAGACCGTCTCTGTTTGCAGCATCGATGCAATTTAATTGAAAATCAATCACTTAATAACCAGACATTGTATCACAAAGACGGAAAATGGTTTCTCTTCGCGACACCGCAGGAAAACTCGCGCACACACCTTATTACTATATATGGCCGACGACATTTCCGAGCCATACAAGGCGCACCCCGGCAACCCGGTAGAGGTTTGTTTGCACTTGGGACGGTTTCGTCCGGCAACTGAAAGTAAAATTAAAAGTTAGATAAGGCAATGGTCAGGAAGATTTTCGGCACTTTTGGCACGCGTATGCTAAACGCGGTTTGCGGGTTGGTTACGCTATGGTTCGCCTCGCATTACCTCGGAGCCGAGGCATGGGGCATAGGCGGCGTGGTGCTGCTCGACGTATCGCTCCTACTCGTCGGCGTGGAGTTCCTCGCAGGCAGCGGGCTCATCTATTTCACGCCAAGGAAATCGTACCGCACCCTGATGAAAATCTCCTATCTGTGGACCACGGTAATCGTCGCCTTCTACGCCCTGATGATAAAACTCTTCAAACTGTTGCCCGATGGCTTTACATCATTGATTTCCATGTTTTTAGGCGGCAATGCCGAATTCATCCCACACGGGTACGAAGGCATCGTCCTGCTGCTTGTTTTCTTCTACAGCCTTCACAACTTCAACCTCACCACCTTGCTCGGCAAAGAGCGCGTCGGGACGAATAACATATTGTTTATCATTCAGTTCATGACGCAGGTATCATCAATGATTGTCTATATTTTCGTTTTCGACATAAGAGACGAACGCGCCTTCATCTACTCCCTGCTGACGGGCTATGTCGTTAGTTATCTGTGTGGTCTGACGCAAATATGGAGATACATCAGCAACGACGACAGCAACGACGTTTTCTTGCAGACGGCAATGGAGATGTTCAAATTCGGAAGCATCATACAGCTTTCAAATTTGGTGACGTTGCTCAACAGGCGACTCAGTTTCATGATAATCAAAGGCTTTTGGGGCGATGCGCATGTCGGCGTTTACAATTCAGCGTCGCAGGTGGCGGAGGCACCGAAACTCATCGGGCAAAGCATCGCCATGGTGCAGTTCTCGAAAATCAGCAACCTGACCGACAACAAGCTGGCAGCCAAAATCACGATCCAACTGCTGAAGACCTCAGCGAGTCTGACCGCTATTTGCATCCTTGCGCTCTGCGTGATACCAACAAGCGTCTATTCATGGATTTTCTCGTACGAGTTCGCCGCCATGAGACATGTCATGGTAGCACTCGCGCCCGGCATCGTCTTCATGGCCATCGACATGGTTTTCAGCCATTATTTCTCAGGTCTCAACATGCCGAGGCATAACCTTTTCGGCGCGCTGGTCGGACTTGCTGTCACGATACCGGCACTTTACTTTCTCACCCCTACCTTCGGGATGATCGGCGCCGGCATCTCGATGTCGCTGACCAATTTGGCCGTGATAATCTACAAATGGATTGTCTTCAAAAAAATCAACAATATCTCCGAGAAAGAGCTTTTAATCACTAAAAATGATTTCACCGCATTGAAAAACAATCTGTTGGACGTTTTCAAAAACATGAACAAATAAACATATAATAAATCGAAAACGATTTAAAAAACACGGAAATCATTTTTTCTACGGATATGGAACCACGTGATAAATCACGTTTCTACGGATATGGAACCGCTGACGCGGTTCTCCTCTCTAATCCCTAACCACTAATCCCTAAACTTTTTAACTTTTAACTTTTAACTTTCAACTAAATTCACTATCTTTGCACAAATTTTTTTTGAGAGATGGCCGACGAATACATTGAAGACAACAATTTGGATAACAACGAATTAGACTTTTCCGCACCGGTTGCGGCTGACTACACCGACGACTCCATCCAGCATCTTTCGTGGAACGAGCACATCAGGCTGCGCCTTGGCATGTACATCGGCAAGGCTGGCGACGGTTCGGCTCACGACGACGGCATCTACATCCTTCTGAAGGAGATCGTTGACAACTGCATCGACGAGTTCGTGATGGGCTTCGGGAAGTCAATCGAGATTGACATCAATGACGGCAAGGTGCATGTGCGCGACTACGGGCGTGGCATCCCGTTGGCGTCGTTGAAAGACTGCATGGGACAGATCAACACCGGCGGCAAGTACGACGGCGGCGCGTTCAAGAAGTCGGTCGGCCTCAACGGTGTCGGCGCCAAAGCCACCAACGCCGCGTCGTCATATTTCAGGGCGCAGTCGTTCCGCGACGGCAAGACAAAAATCGTCGAGTTCTCAAAAGGCGAGCTTCTCAACGAGTCGGGGTTTGAAGACACCGACCAGAAAAACGGCACAGACATCACCTTCGTGCCCGACACCGAGCTGTTCGGCAACTACCACTACCTCATGGAATACGTCGATGAGATGGTGTGGAACTACGCCTTCCTCAACAGCGGTCTGTCATTGATTCTCAACGGACAAAGGTATCAGGCGAAGAACGGGCTTCTTGACCTTCTTGAGCGTAAGATCGGGAAAACCGACACCTGCGTCTATCCGATAATCCACATCAAAGAAGGATTCTTCGAATGCGCCTTCACGCATTCCAACATCACCTCAAATGAAGAGTATTTCTCATTCGCCAACGGGCAGTACAACCCGCTCGGAGGCACGCACCTGAACGTCTTCCGCGAGGCTATCGCACGCACTATCAAAGACTTCTACAACAAAGAATACGAGACATCCGACATCCGCAATTCATTCATAGCAGCCATTTCAATCAAGGTTGACAACCCCGAATTTGAAGGCCAGACCAAGACGAAGTTCTCGTCGAACTACATGGACAAGGACAATGAGACGACCATCAGGACATACATCACCGACATCATCAAGAGGCATTTCGACAAGTTCCTGCATATCAACAGTGACGTGGCAGAGGCGTTGATGCGCAAGATCATCCAGAACGAAAAGGAGCGCAAAGGCATGGCTAACATCAAGAAACTCGCCCGCGAGAGCGCGAAGAAGGTAAGCCTCAACAACCGCAAGCTGCGCGACTGCCGCATACATTACAATACCAACGCGGAGAAACGCCTTGAGTCAACACTGTTCATCACCGAGGGTGACTCCGCATCAGGAAGCATCACAAAGAGCCGCGACGCACAGACACAGGCCGTGTTCTCATTGCGCGGCAAACCACTCAACAGCTACGGACTCACAAAGAAAATCGTTTATGAAAACGAAGAGTTCAACCTGCTGCAAGCCGCACTTAACATCGACGAAAGCATTGAGGATCTGAGATATAACAATATCGTCATCGCTACCGATGCCGATGTCGATGGTATGCACATCCGACTCCTGCTCCTCACCTTCTTCCTGCAATTCTACCCCGACGTGGTGCGCGGCGGACACGTTTATATCTTGCAGACACCTTTGTTCCGCGTCCGCAACAAGAAACAGACCGTCTATTGCTATTCCGACGAAGAACGCGTCAACGCCATCAAATCACTCGGCGCACACCCCGAAATCACACGATTCAAAGGTCTCGGCGAGATCTCACCCGATGAGTTCAGCTATTTCATCGGGCCAAACATGCGACTCGAACCTATCATCCTGCGCCACGACATGACGATTCCTGAACTGCTGAAATATTACATGGGCAAGAACACCGACCAGCGCCAGAAGTTCATCATTGACAACCTCAGAATTGAAGATGACACGAACATCGACAAGATTGAAGGGTGAAGTATGACGAGACTCTTCCGCTTCTAATCATTGTGTTCCACACTACCTGTCAACATCAGCGTTATTCTTTACAACTATTGTCTTATTTCAAAAGTCCACGCCGCCGTTGACTTCAAGTCGTTGTATTTCAACGGAGTAGTGTCGATTATCATCTTTCCGTTTTCGTATCGCCAAGGAAGGACCTTGTCGCAGCCAAGCATCACAACCTTCGCATCATCAGCCGGTTTCGGAATGTTTAAAATCAACTCATCCTGCGGAAACTCAATAGCGATTGCGTACAAGACACCGTCTTTTGTGGTGTAACAGACGTACGGCTGCATACACGAATATATGGCTTCAAAACCATTGTCGGCCTTGAAAAACGTGAGTTCGATGAAAACATAACATTGATTATAAACGATTTACTAAAAAGCAA
>JAKSNA010000050.1 GCA_024400295.1 Bacteroidales bacterium
TGTCCACTTGAGAGCAACGTCTCAAAAACAGCCTAAAATTTGTCCATTACACCCCTGTTTCTTACTCCATGTTGGTGTAAACCGCCTGGACGTCTTCGTCGTCCTCGACTTTTTCGATGAAGTTCATGATGCTTTCCACAGCTTCATCGTCGAATGCGACAGGTGTGTTGGCGAAGCGCTGGAGGTTGGCCTTGATGATGTTGACCTTGTTGGCTTCGAGGGCCTTCTGCATCGTGCCGTAGGCTGTCCAGTCGGCGTATGCGAAGACACCGTCTTCAGTCTCATCGATCTCTTCGAGGCCTGCGTCGATGAGTTCGAGTTCGAGGTCATCCTTGCTCATTCCTTCAGGGAATTCGATCTGGAACACAGCCTTGCGCGAGAACATGAATTCGAGCTGGCCTGTCTTGAGGAGTTCGCCGCCGTTCTTGTTGAAGTATGAGCGCACGTTGGCGACGGTGCGTGTGGTGTTGTCTGTCGCGCATTCCACGACGCAGAGGACGCCGTGAGGGCCTTTGCCTTCATATACGATCTCGACCATGTCGGCCGTGTTCTTGTCCGTTGCGCGTTTGATGGCGGCGTCGATGTTGTCCTTCGGCATGTTTTCAGCCTTGGCGTTGAGGATGGCCTGACGGAGTTTCGGGTTCATGTCCGGGTCCGGACCGCCTTCCTTCGCTGCCATTGTTATGATTTTTCCAAGTTTCGGGAACACCTTCGACATGTGGCCCCATCTTTTCAATTTAGCCGCCTTGCGGTATTCAAAAGCTCTACCCATAGTATTTATATTATGATTTATCAGACAAATTTTGGGCGCAAAAATAGTAAAAAAAAAAACACAGTGGAAAAAAAAATTGTACTTTTGCAACCGCAAACAAAAAAATCACATATATGACCATTTCAGAAGAAGAATTACAGCGCATTGTGGCGGCAGCAGTCAAAGTGGCCTTAAATGAAATCAAAAGTCAAGAACAACCTGTCAAAACTACCAGCGAAGGGAACGTTGATGTAAAACAATTCTCTGACGATGAGTTGGATGAAGCAATGCGTCTGATGGAATCGAACCGTGGCAAGGACGGTGAGCCCAAAGTGGGGATTTTCTGGTTCGCCCCCCGTCACAACGACTTATTCGGAGTGCGTTCTCACAGAGTTTCTGATTACTTGAAACCCAATGCACGTTCCGAATACGTCAGCGTGTCGTGCTCCGAGATGCATGAAGATGTATGGAAAAAAGAATATCATCGTCAGAAATACAAAAACAATGGCCTGGAACCATACGTTGGAGCATACGAGATGACTCCACGCGGAAGAATATTCTACAATCCTGACACTGAAGAGTTCACTATCGCTGTAGGCTCATGGATCGAGCAATATCCACAAGCCGTTGCTCTTATTGAAGAGGAATTCAATCTAAAAGACACCAAGCATTCTGTAAAGACGGCTCACCACTGGGACATCGGACAACGGTGGAACTAAGTTTTCTGCTGTTTCTTCTTCGCCGCCGGAAAGAGTATATTATTAAGGATGAGTCTGTAGCCGGGCGAGTTCGGGTGCATCTCCAAGTCTGTCGGTTGGTCGCCGACGAGATGGCGGTAGTCTTCAGGGTCGTGGCCGCCGAAGAAGGTCCAGAACCCGTTGCCGTAGTCGCCGTGGATGTAACGGTCCTCCCCCAACGCCGCGTTGTCGCCGAGCACGACGACGGTCGGCTTGACGAAACGTTTGTCAAAAGCGGTTGTCTGTCCCATAAAGCCCTTGATCAGTTTCTCGTGGCATTGCGTGAGCATCGTCGGCACGGGGTCCCATTTTGCGGAGAAGTCGAAGAGCAGGAAGAAGTCGTTGCCTTCCTTCACCGATTTCGGGCGCGTCTCGGTGACGTCGATGTTCGACACCTCGTATTCCTGCGGGTTCGTCGAGACAGTGAAGTCGGTGAAAGCGAAGCAGTTGTCGTAGTTGAGCCGTTGCGGGTCGCCGGGGCGTATGGCGTCGCCGTCGAACATCACGTCGCAGATGTCGAGGCCATCGGCGGCGAGGGCGATGTCGTAGCTGTCGGGCGCGGAGCACATCGCGAAGAGGTAGCCGCCGCCAGCCACGAAGTCGCGTATCTTCTTCGCCACGGCGAGCTTCAGCTGCGACACCTTGCTGAAGCCATGCCTCCGCGCCGTCTCCTCCTGTTTCTGGACGTCTTCCTTGTACCAAGGGTAGTTGCGGTAGCGCACCCAGAACTTCCCGTACTGCCCCGTGAAGTCCTCATGGTGCATGTGAAGCCAGTCGTATGAAGGCAGCACGCCGTCGAGCACCTCATCGTCATAGATGATGTCGTAAGGGATTTCGGCGTAAGTCAGGACCAAGGTGACGGCGTCGTCCCACGGCAGTATGTTCTTCGGGGCATAGACCGCGAGACGCGGCACTTTCTGGAGTTTCATCTCGTCCATATTCACGCCAGGGTCGGCGATATCGGCGAGTATCGACTCCGCCTGCACGTCGGCGATGACCTGATACGAGACGTTGCGCAGCTTGCATTCGCGCTCGAACATGTCGTGATACGGGATGAGGTAGCTGCCGCCCTTGTAATTCAGCAGCCAACTGATCTCCACCTCGCGTTCAAGGATCCAGTAAGCCACACCGTAGGCCTTCAGGTGGTTCGTCTGCGTCTCGTCCATCGGCACAAGTATGTATGCCGCATTCACTCTCTGAACGCTCAACAGCGTGACAATCAACAGTATTATGCATTTTTTAAAAATCCTCATCTGTATTAAATTTAATGTCAAACATTTTCATTCGCCCCGAAGATGATTCAAAGTGCGACGCAACTTCATGGTCGTCTGATATTCGGATTCTATTCTCTTCTTTGTGTCTTCGATGTTTTCGTTTTCAAAAAAAACGGCATCGTTAATCAGGATATTCTTCACATTTTCATCCATTTTCATTGTCGAGATTACAGCGGCGGCTTTATCCAAATCATTGTTTTTCAAGTAAATATACGACAAATTAAAATACGGATATAGGAAACCCGAACTGATTTGCATGGCTTTCTCGAAATACGCCACCGCCGTTTCTATGTTTCCGCAGGCATATTCGGCGGCGCCGAGGTCATTGAGGTTTTGCTTGCAGAACGGCATGTCGTCATGAGCCTTTCTGTAATCTGACAACGAGCCTGAAAGTCCGAGCTGTTCCTTCGCTTTCCCGATGTGCCAGTTAACGGGGAAGCCGTCATTATCAACGGCATAGAACACGGAAACGGCTTCTTCATAGCATCGCAAAGCAGTCTTCCAGTCGTTGTTTCTGACCGCATTGGCCGCAGCCGCAACATTACGCTCGCCTTTATAACTGAGAAAACCGGCAAACACAGTGAAGACCAGCACGGCGACCGGCACGCATTTCCATAAAGTGTTAAGTTTCAAGCTATTATATTCATTTTTATCCTTTGTTATATATGTAAAAAGAACAGCATACATCGCCGCCTTCCAGATGAAATATTCGGTCTTGTCGCTCGGGAAACTGAAAAACGAATTGACGCAGCAGCCAACAAACGCGCTCAAGATGACGGCTCCATAAACGAAATTGTGTCGGTCAACGGTTTTGCATATCGCAAAAAATGACTTCATTATCAACGAGATGACAAAAAGCATACAGACGAAGAAAGTCACGTGCCCGCATTCAGCCAGCAGACCTAAAAACTCGTTGTGAGGTCTTGTGAAATTGATGTTCCAATAATTGGCACCGTAAAGTTCTGACAGTCCATAGTCGGGAAAAATCACCTGCCAGTTGCCGACGCCGCAGCCGTTAAAAGGGTGGTCATCAATCATTTCATACGTCTTTTCCCACAAAATGAAACGTTCGTACAGCGACGATGTCGAATGATACGCGTATTCGGCAGTGGTTTCATCCGCCGTCTTTGGCACATCGACCTTCACTAAAAGCCGCAATCCGGCTGTGAAAAACAAGATGACCACGACGAAGACAGCCGCCGTTGTCCACAACTTGAATTTTCTTGAAAACGAAACCTTTCTCTTCCTAACAAAAAACATGACAGCGAAAAATGCCACAGCCGCCGCATACGAGAGCATCACGGCCCTTGATTTCAGTGTGACGATAAGTGCCAATGACACGGCAAACAGCGTCACTGACAGCAGCTTGCATGATTTCCTTTTCGCTTCCGCAATGTATGCCAATGCAAACGAAGACAGCACAAACAGCATAATCGTCAGAAAGGTTTTGTTGCCGCTCAACCCCGTGACCTTGTACAGACTGCCGAAGCTGAAATCCTCGACATGAGACAACTGCATGCACGACACCAGCAGATAAACCGCCAACGTCACAACGCACCCGGCATACAACGTCTTACGTGCAGCTTTTTCATTGACAACAAATAGATTGTAAAACAATATCGCGAGCAGGAAAGTCAGTACATATTTCGAATAGACGAACGTTGATTCACCTACATTCACTGCGGAAAACACCGACAATCCGATTGCGGCCACAGAAGCAAGATACAGGTAAAACACTCTTGACTTCGGAATGACTGCCGCTCTTGGAGAGAGCAGCAATGCACCGAATGACAGCAGCGAGCCGGCGGCGGCAATCAGATGTCTGACGGCAAAAAATGTCGTTCCATTCAACATGTTGAAAGCCAGACATCCTGCAATCAGCAGAATCCCCGCCAAAGAGAAAACAATTTTGTCATTCTTCACCATACAATCAAAATTCCAGTCGGACTCGCATTTAATGCGGTAATCTGTTTTACAATCTGATAATCAATTATTTATAAACTTTTTATCTAAAATGAATTTTCATGCAAAGATATATCATTTTTTACTATTTTTGCACGCGATAAATCAGTTTTTCAAGATCAGGAACTTAACAAATTATATTACAATGGAAAACACAGAATTGAAGAAGACAGCATTGAATGCAATGCACTATGAGATGGGTGCCAAGATGGTCCCGTTCGCAGGTTTCGACATGCCGGTTCAGTTTGAAGGCGTGAACGTTGAACACGAGACAGTCCGCAAGGGCGTCGGTGTCTTCGACGTGTCGCACATGGGCGAGTTCCGCGCGAAAGGCCCGAAGGCCTTCGCATTGGTACAGCGCTGCACCACTAACGACGTGGCGGCACTGGTTGACGGCAAGGTCCAATACACATGCCTGCCGAACGGCAAGGGCGGCATCGTTGACGACATGCTGGTCTATCGCGTTGCTGAAGACGAATATTTCATGGTCCCGAACGCGGCGAACATCGACAAGGACTGGGCTTGGATGTCGGCAGTGGCGAAGGAGATGGGCATGGAGCTCGGCGTCGAGTTCATCAACGAGAGCAGCCAGTGGTCACAGCTCGCGGTGCAGGGTCCTCTCGCACTCAAGGCGATGCAGAAACTCACAAAGACGACCGTTGAAGACATGGAATACTACACATTCAAGATCCTTGAATTTGCGGGCGTGAAGAACATCATCTTCTCAACGACAGGTTACACAGGTGCAGGCGGCTGCGAGATTTACATCCCGAACGCCGAGGCGGTGAACATCTACAAGCAGGTCCTCGAAGCCGGCAAGGAGTTCGGAATCAAACCGATAGGCCTCGGCGCACGCGACACTCTCCGCCTCGAGATGGGTTTCTGCCTCTACGGCAACGACATCTGCGACACCACATCACCTATCGAGGCAGGTCTCGGCTGGATCACCAAGTTCGTTGACGGCAACGACTTCATCGACCGCGAGCGTCTCGCACAGCAGAAGGCCGAGGGCATCACACGCAAGCTCGTCCCGTTCATCATCACAGGCAAGGGCATCGCACGCCACGAATACGAGATCTGCGACGCCGAAGGCAACCACATCGGCGAGGTAACCTCAGGCACGATGGCTCCGTCGGTGAAACAGGCCATCGGCATGGGCTACGTGAAGAAAGAGTTCTCGAAGGCTGGCAGCGTGATCTACATCAAGGTGAGAGAGAAACTCATCCCCGCCGAAGTCACGAAACTTCCTTTCTACAAAGCGTAGTTAGTTAAAAGATAAAAGAGTAAAGTTAAAAGTGGGCTGACGCACCAAGCGTCAGCCCACTTTTTCACGTACCCACATTCATTTCTCCGGTTTGCCGATTGTCAGCACGAGACCCAGCCTCAAGTCGGCGGTGTTGTACGATGTTGCCATCTCAACCGTTGACTTGCCGATTCTCGAGAGCATCATGACGTTGTCAGTGGCCGCATAGAAGTTGATAGGTCCGAAATGGAAGCCAAATCCAAGACCGACGCTCGTACCTGAATACTTCGACACCGTGAAGTCGGCCGCAACGTTGATATGTCTAAAAAACGAGCCGCTATATGCCAATGTGAACGACGGGTACATGCGGTCTCTGTGTTTGCAGATCTGTCCTATCGCGGTAATTCGCAGCATCGGGTTCAGCTCATAGTACCCGTCAACCATAACCCTCGTGTTAAGATACGTTTTATAGCTATCGCCATTGAAAAGCGAATCATTGCCCCAGACGTTTTTGAGAAGATTGTCAATCATCGAATTGTAGTCTATCCCTATGTTAATGTTACTGATGTCTTCTATGACTTGAGCAACAACTTGTGTATTTTCGACATCCACTCTCTTGACCCTTGCATTCTTCCATTTGATGAAGCCGAGGTCGCACACGCTCGCCGACACTCCCCAGTGTTCGTTTATCACATACGACGCCCCGAAGTCAATGCCAAAACCAAGGTTTTCAGCATAGCTACCTTTGCCGATGGCGTTTCCTATGGAGTCAGCGTTAAACACGTTCGTGATGTCGCCGATTCTCCCCATATTAATTCCGAGCACCGAGGATGTCCTGACATCAAGGTCCACGCTGGCGGATATGCCGTAAGTGTCGGGGTCGGTGTATATGCGGGTTCTGTCGCTGTTGATTCCCGCATTGGCGAGACCGAACAACAGTTTCGGGCGCACACCTACTGTCAGTTTGTCATTTATCTCATATTGCGCTCCTACACCAACCTCGGAATACAAGGTGGCGTCTGTGTTGATATTGAAGTCAGCCGGGTTGTCCAAGCCCATGTAATTGCCGTTTCCGAGGATGAAGAAGCCGACGAAATCCTTCGAGTAGTCAAGGCCTGCGTTCATCTTGAGCCTCCAGTCGATGTTGAAGAATAGTTTTTTCACGCGAAATCCGGCATTGAGTATGTCGAGTGAGAAATCAGCTCTGACTGAATTATCCTTATCATTGAGACTTTGTATGAATTTGTTCGCATCAATTGCCACGGGGATGCCGTTTTCAAACCTGTAAATGTTGTCGTATTTGATACTTGTGTTCAACACGCCGAGGTTTATGTTTGAGATGCCGAAGCCGACAATGCCATTGAACTTGACCCTGTTTCCCGGATTGAGATAATTATTGTATGGCATATCGCGCAGAAGCGATAGCGCGAGGCCTTCATTCTGAGCTTCAGCGGAAAATGCCGCCATCACAAATACGACGGCAAAAAACAATCTGTATATTTTTTTCATGGCATTCATAAGTTATAAGACATCATCAATATCAATTCCATTCGTTTTGGTTTTCAAGCCTATTTCAAGCCGCACCGAATTGTCCGCCTTGATGCTCACCACATTGTTCTCTGTCGAGACCCCAATATTGAGCAGAAGATTGTCGGCGGAGAGCACTTTCTCGATACGTTCTTCACCATCTATAGACGTTACGATTTCGCAGAACTCATACAATCCGTCATAGCTCGGTCTGACGACGTTGCTGCCAGGCATAAGCAGCGAGTCAATGACTTCGCCTTCTCTCATCACGTATGTCTGCATCGTCACCTCAATCGGCAGTCCGTTATAAACCCTGAATTTAAACTCCATTCCGTCGAGGAACTTCTGGACATTTCCGCCGTCGATATGGAACTTTACGGTGTCAGTGTATTTCAATTCATCAATCTTGAATTTTAGCGGCACCACGGCTTCGGCGGCGAGGTCGATGTGCGAGTCACGGTTGACTTCAACGTGAGTCCCGCCCATGTTTATATTGCCACCCCACACCATGCCATCGTAACCACCAACAACGTTGATATAATCCACGATGTGTTCGGAGACGCTTTCCGCCACAGGGGTGAATATATCGATGTTTCCTTTCAATTCGATGTCGAAATTTTCTTTCAACAGTGAGTTGTAATGCACACCTGACACATCATAACGTAAAAATCCAAGAGTGTCAACGGCGGCTGTCGCCCCGAGACCGAACGTGTTGATATAGTTCAGCCGCAGCTCTGGTCTGTACAGGTCAAGATTGCCATTGATACCTTTGATTCCGAATTTCACGTCAACAGTATCGGCATACGTCTTGGTTATCTCCGACAAGACACCGTCGATGCTGTAAATCAAGAGGTTGGCGAGGGAACCTTCAATGTCAACATGCACCTTCCCTCCTATTTGTCCGCCCATGGCATCGTATGCCGCCTTGTCGATGTTGGCCGAGACATTCAACGTGCCGGAGAACACTATCATTCCACTTTTAGGTTCGATGATCATTCCGGCAAGGTCTTGGTTGACATCGCCAGGGTTTGTCAATGACACCTCGAATCCGATACCGCTGTTATACAAGATCTCATTGGTTTGCATAACCGCCGACTGCACCTGCACAGGGAAAGTCTGTTCCGGTGCCGCATTCACATGAAACGCCAGGTTGCCGGATTCCATAACGAGGCTGTTCAGTTCAAACTGTTCAACGGCAAAATTCACGGCAAACATTGTATCCGCATCAACTTGTATCTGATATTCAAAAACATACGATGGATTATAAGTCCATATCTGCACCACTTCCGCAGGAATCTCAACAACAGGGACTTCCACATCACAGCTGTTTTTGATTTGAATGTCTTCTACTCTGTCGAGAAGTTTCGCCCCGTTGACGACATCACGTATCGTGTCGTTAAAGACTGCGCACACGGTGTTGTCAGGCATAACTCTGACCCACTCCACGGATGTAGAATCCATTCGTTCAAGCAATTCGCTGACCGACACTTCGTCCCGCAGTAAAGACAGCGCGAACGAGTTATTCACTTCAATTTTTCGGACATTGTTTTTCTTGCATGAAGGGAACGCGAGCGCCACAGACACCACCAATGCCACACAAATACACTTAATAAATCTACTCTTCATAATTTTTGGATAAATTTTCGCAAAACTACAAAAAATTCACACACACAACACCGATTTTGTATTATTTTTGCAAAAATTTAATTATATGGATTCAACAGCATTTACAGTTGTAATGATTGGAGGCATGGTATTTGCGGCACACGTATTCACCGAGCTGTTCAGTCGCCGCAGGGTGCCAGACCTGCTTCTATTATTAATGATAGGTATAATCATCGGACCGGTATTCAAGTTGGTCACGCCCGAATCCATCGGTGGCTTCGGCAATGTCTTCTCGACGATAACCCTTGTAATCATCTTGTTTGAAAGCGGTTCAGAATTGAGTTTCAAGAACATACGCGACTCTTTTCAGGAGATGATAACTCTCACGGTGGTGAGTTATTTCAGCATAATGATTGTCATCGGGCTTCTGGGTCATTACTGTCTGGCGATACCGTGGGTCACCTCGTTCTTCATGGGTGCGGTTCTTGGCGGCGCGGCAGAGGCCATCGTCATACCGCTGACGAAACAGCTGAAAGTCACGAGCAACTGCAAGACGACGATGGTTTTAGAGACATCGTTCAGCACTGTCATCTGCTTCATCATCTCCATCGCGCTGCTCAACGCGATTCAGGACAACGAGTTCTCCATCGGGCATGTGATAGGCAACGTACTGTCGTCGTTCATCCTCGCAGGCATCCTCGGCTTTCTTGGAGCAGTGTTCTGGGCACTCGTCCTGCAAAGAATCAGGACGGTGAAAAACTCCACATTCACCACGCCGGCTTTCGTTTTCATCATCTACGGCGTCAACTCGCTGCTGGGTTTTTCAGGCGAAATCGCCGCACTGACATTCGGCATCACACTGGCAAACATCGACTCGGTATATAACTCCATCTTCAAGAAATTCTTCAAGCAACAGCCCAACACGCTGAACTACAATGAGAGGATGCTGTTCTCGGAAATAGCGTTCCTGCTAAGGACTTTCGTCTTCATCTATATAGGAATATCCATCCAGCTCACCGACTGGCAATCAATTCTGATTGGCATAATAATCGTCGCCATATTGTTTGTACTCAGGATTTTATCGGTGAGATACTCCATCACGAAAAAAACAAACGACTACTCCGAGATTGAGTCAATGTATATGTCATGCCTTGTCTCAAAAGGCCTTGCCGCCGCCATCCTCGCCACGATGCTGACAAAGATCGACATCACTGGCGCCGAAATGGTGAAGAACATTGTCTATTCTGTGATTTTCTTCAGCATTATCGTGACGTGTTCGCTGATCCCGCTGGCCGAAAAATCAGAATTTTTCAAGAAAATATTAAGATTTGGACTGTTTTTTCCGGCAAAAAGAGACAAAAAAACGGAATATAAAGCCGTCACAGAAGAAGCATCAACATTACAACAAATTGATAATCAAGAAGATGTTTCCAGTGAAAATAATTTAGAAAAAAAGTGTGACTGATTAAAGAAAAAGTATTATTTTTGCGGCTCGAAAAGAAAGAAAGATAAAAGATATGTATTTAACTGCAGAAAAGAAACAAGAGATTTTCGCAACTTACGGTAAAAACGCACAAGATACCGGTTCAGCAGAAGGACAAATTGCGTTGTTCACATTCAGAATCAAGAATTTGACAGAACACATGAAGCAGAGCAAGAAAGACTTAGCCACAATGCGTTCGTTAGTCGCTCTCGTAGGTAAGAGAAGAAAGCTCCTCGCCTATCTGAAGAGAAACGATATCGAAAGATACCGTGCAATAATCAAGGAATTGGGTATCAGAAAATAACGGCATTGTTCTTACAATGCGATTGCAAAAAAAGGCAACGTACAATTGCCTTTTTTTGCATTGTTGTACCTGTATTCCAAAAACAGCGGTTTATAATTAATTAAAAAAAGTTACTATGGGTCCAGAAGGAATTAAGCAGACCTTGCAGGTTGGTAATGATGTCATTACCATCGAGACTGGCCGTTTGGCGAAGCAGGCCGACGGCGCAGCTGTTGTCAGATGCGGCAACACAATGCTTTTAGCCACAGTCGTGGCGGCAAAAGACGTGAAAGACGATACAGATTTTCTGCCTCTTTCAGTCGATTACAAAGAGAAATACGCAGCCACCGGAAAGTTCCCGGGCGGCTTCTTCAAACGTGAAGGCAAGCCATCAGACTACGAGATACTGATCTCCCGTCTTGTTGACCGTGCCATCCGTCCGTTATTCCCTGACGATTTCCACGCGGAGATCCAGGTTCAGATCACACTCCTCTCAGGCGAGAAGAACGTCCTCCCTGACGCATACGCGGCATTGGCGGCATCAGCGGCCATCAGCGTGTCGAGCATCCCGTTCCACGGCCCGATCTCGGAAGTCCGCGTCGCGATGATCAACGGCGAGTACGTCATCAACCCGCGTGCCGACCAACTCGAAAACGCCGACCTCGAACTCATGGTGGGTGCCACGATGAAAGACATCTGCATGGTCGAGGGCGAGTCGAAGGAAGTCTCAGAAGACCAGATGATCGGTGCTTTGAAGGCAGCTCACGAAGCAATCAAAGGCCAGTGCCAGGCACAGCTCGACCTCGCAGCAAGAGTCGAAGGCGCCAACCCGAAACGCGAATACTGCCATGAAGTCAACGACGAAGAGATGCGTGCCGAGATGACAGCACAGCTCTACAAGCCATGCTACGACTTCGCACTGACAGGCAACGCCAACAAGCACGAGCGCGAAGACGCTTTCGCAGCAATACTCGACAATTACCTCACGAAATACACCGAGGAAGAACTTGCAGAAAAAGCCCCTATCGCAAAACGTTACTTCCACGACATCGAGCGCAAGGCAGTCCGCGACGCCATCCTCATCGAGCGCAAACGTCTCGACGGCCGCAAGCTCAACCAGATACGTCCTATCTGGACAGAGGTTGATGTCCTCCCGTCATGCCACGGCTCAGCCATCTTCACACGCGGTGAGACACAGGCATTGGTGACAGTGACACTCGGCACCAAACTCGACGAGCAGACCATCGACGGTGCCGTCGTTGAAGGCACGAACAACTTCATGCTCCACTACAACTTCCCGAGCTTCGCCACAGGCGAATGCAAGGCAAGCCGCGGAGTGAGCCGCCGTGAAATCGGCCACGGAAACCTCGCGGAAAGAGCTTTGAAAAACATGATCCCTGACGGCGAAGAGAACCCATACACAATACGCGTCGTGTCGGACATCCTCGAGTCAAACGGCTCATCTTCAATGGCATCGGTATGCGGCGGTACACTCGCACTCATGGACGCCGGTGTCAAGATGAGGAAACCAGTCGCAGGCATCGCGATGGGACTCATCACCGACAGCGAGACAGGCAAATACGCGGTCCTCTCCGACATCTTGGGTGATGAAGACCACCTCGGCGACATGGACTTCAAGGTCACGGGAACAAAAGACGGCATCACAGCATGCCAGATGGATATAAAGGTTGACGGCCTCTCATACGAAGTCCTCACCGAAGCCCTCGCACAGGCTAAGGAAGGCCGGCTCCACATCCTCGGCGAGATGGCCAAGACCATCACAGAGCCACGCGCCGACTATAAGGAGTCAGTGCCGCGCATCGAGAAGATCATCATCGCGAAAGACTTCATCGGCGCTGTCATCGGACCTGGCGGAAAAGTCGTTCAGGACATCCAGAAGACAACCAACACTGTCATCGTCATCACGGAAGACGACACATGCGGCATAGTCGAGATCGCCTCTACAAACAAGGAAGACCTCGAAGCTGCCAAGGCGAGAGTCAGAGCCATCGTCGCAGTGCCGGAAGTCGGCGAAGTGTACGACGGTGTCGTGAAGTCGATCATGCCGTTCGGTGCCTTCGTGGAGATTCTCCCGGGCAAGGACGGACTGCTCCACATCTCAGAAATCGACTACAAGCGTCTTGAGTCGATGGACGGCGTGCTGAAGGAAGGCGACAAGATCCAGGTGAAACTCATCGAGATCGACCCGAAGACCAACAAGCTCCGTCTGTCACGCAAGGCCTTACTCCCGAAACCGGAAGGTTACGTCGAGAAGCCTGAGAGACCACGCGGCGAGCGCAAAGGCGGCGAACGCAGAGGTGGCGACCACAAAGGCCCGAGACGCGACAAAAAAGAGTAGTCAACCAGGAGTTTAAGGAAATTGAGGAGTTTAAGGGATTCAAACACCTGATCACCTTAAACTCCTTCTCACCTCGACACCCTCAATCACCTAAAAAACTATTTAACTAAACAAATATGAGGCAGTTAAAGATTACCAAACAAGTCACCAACAGGGAAACCGCTTCTTTGGACAAATATCTCCAGGAGATTGGTAAGGTTGAATTGATCACGGCAGACGAGGAAGTGAAGCTGGCGCAGGAAATCCGGCAGGGCAACAGAGCCGCGCTGGAGAAGCTGACAAAGGCCAACCTCCGTTTCGTGGTTTCAGTTTCGAAGCAATACCAAAACCAGGGACTGAGCCTCCCCGACCTCATCAATGAAGGCAACCTCGGACTCATCAAAGCCGCACAGCGTTTCGACGAGACAAGAGGCTTCAAGTTCATCTCATACGCAGTATGGTGGATCCGCCAGTCAATCCTCCAGGCTCTTGCAGAACAGTCACGTATCGTCCGTCTTCCTTTGAACAAGATCGGATCGATAAACAAAATCAACAAGACATACGCGAAGTTAGAGCAGGAGTTCGAGCGCGAGCCTAACGCCGAGGAGATAGCCGAGGTCCTTGACATCACGGAAGCCGAGGTGAAGGAGTCGATGAAGAACGCCGGACGCCACGTCTCAATGGACGCCCCTCTCGTGCAGGACGAAGACAACAACATGTACGACGTATTGAAGAGCGATGAGGTGGTGACGCCGGAGACCGAGCTTCTGTACGAGTCGCTGCGCAAGGAGATCGACCGCGCCATCTCAACGCTGACACAGCGCGAACAGGACGTCGTCCGTCTTTACTTCGGACTCAACGGCGGCCATCCGATGACGCTCGAAGAGATCGGCGAGAAATTTGACCTCACACGCGAGCGCGTGCGCCAAATCAAGGAGAAGGCGATACGCCGTCTGAAACACAACAGCAGAAGCAAGATCCTCAAGAGCTATCTTGGCTGATCATTTACAAAACCAACAACTGAACGGAGAGATGCGGGCGACTGTGTCTCTTCGTCGTTTCTGACGGGAAACGACCATGAGGTTTTGTATATGTTTTTTTACACAAACCGACATAATGACACCCACGCTCGATATAGATAAATACAACTGGAAGAAATGTTATAATTACAAAATTACATAACAGAAAACATTTCTATAAAAGCATTCTTAAAACGAGCAAACGAATGGGATGAATTTATGAAAAAAAACTTTTGACTACAATATCGAGAAAAAACGTATTTTTGCAGAATAAAATTGCAATAGGGAATTTCTCCTTCTTACATCTTTTTTATCAAGATAACATTGACTCATGAATCAGAATCCGGAGCAGATAGCGCGTGATGTAATTGATGATTTGCTACAGCAGGCTGGTTGGGTAATTCAATCGAAGGCAAAGATTGATTTCTCAGCCGGTTTGGGTGTTGCCGTACGCGAATATCAAACGGATGCAGGTCCAGCAGATTATGTGCTCTTTATTAACCGAAAACCTGTTGGCGTTATTGAGGCGAAACGCGAAGAAGAAGGAGTTAATCTTACTATGGTGGAGGAGCAGTCTGTCCGATATGCAAATGCCAAACTGAAATATCTGAACAACGAGCCGTTGGTGTATGTGTATGAAACAACGGGGATTGTTACGCATTTCACTGATTATAGCGATCCGAAACCTCGTAGCCGTCCGGTGTTTGCTTTTCATAAACCTGAAACTATCGCAGAATGGATTCGTAACGGAAGAAGTCTCCGTAGCAGATTGCAGGATTTCCCAATATTGGATGAAACCGGCTTACGCCCGGCACAGATTAAGGCTGTTGTGAATTTGGAGGAATCTTTCAAAAACAATCGCCCTCGCGCTTTGATTCAAATGGCAACGGGCTCAGGAAAGACATTCACGGCAATCACATTCATTTATCGTCTGCTGAAATTCGCAAAAGCCAAACGTATATTATTCCTTGTCGATACCCGCAATTTGGGGGAACAGGCAGAACAGGAATTTATGAATTTCCGTCCGAACGACGACAACCGCAAATTTACGGAATTGTATAATGTTCAGCGCTTGAATTCAAGTTATATAGCGAATGATAGCCAAGTGTGCATTTCTACCATTCAACGCCTATATTCTATTTTGAAAGGCGAGGAATTGGACGAAAGCGCAGAGACCGACAATCCTAATGAATCTACTTGGTTACAACAACGAGTGAAGGAACAAAAGGCTGTTCCTGTGGAATATACGGCAAAGGTTCCGATTGAACAGTTTGATTTTGTCGTAATCGACGAATGTCACCGAAGCATCTACAACCTTTGGAAACAAGTGCTTGATTATTTCGACGCATTTTTGATTGGCCTGACCGCAACGCCTGATAAGAGAACGTTCGGTTTCTTCAACGAAAATGTCGTGAGTGAATATACTTACGAGCAATCGGTGGTTGACGGTGTGAATGTGCCGTATGATGTTTATACCATAGAAACGGAAATATCTAAAAACGGCGGTTTGATTAAGGCTGGCTGGCATATCGATTATCGCGATAAGGCTACCCGCAAGACTCGTTGGCAACAGGTTGACGAGGATATAGAATACAAAAAGAACGACTTGGATAAATCGGTGGTGAATCCAAGCCAGATTCGTACCGTGATACGTCAGTTCAAGAAGGCTTTGATGGAAGAGATTTACCCAAACCGCTACGATGAAAACGGGCAGTACGAAGTCCCCAAGACATTGATTTTTGCCAAAACCGACAGCCACGCCGACGATATTATCAAGATTGTCCGCGAGGAGTTCAACGAGAGCAACGATTTCTGCAAAAAGGTAACCTACAAGATTGACGAAGATCCGAAGTCTGTCCTGAATCGTTTTCGCAATCAGTATTACCCTCGTATTGCCGTTACCGTTGATATGATTGCTACAGGAACCGATGTCAAGGCTCTTGAAGTTCTTTTGTTTATGCGTGATGTCCGCAGTGCGAATTACTTTGAGCAGATGAAAGGGCGAGGAACCAGAACCATTAACGAGGATTCCTTGCAATTAGTGAGCAAGACAGCCTCGGCAAAGACACACTTTGTTATTGTTGATGCTGTTGGCGTAACACAGACAAAGAAAACCGACAGCCGCCCGTTGGAGCGCAAGCCTACAGTCCCGTTGAAGGATTTGCTGGGGGCTGTAACCATGGGTGTTG
>JAKSNA010000051.1 GCA_024400295.1 Bacteroidales bacterium
CAGGTTCTTGTCTGTGATGAAATACAGTGTGTTTTCATCCTTGCTGGAGAGGGCGTCGTACTTCGCCCATGTTCCGTACTTGAATTGGACTTTTGCCATGTTTTTGTTTGTTTTAATGGTTGTTTTAATGGTTGTTTTAATGGTTGTTTGAATGTTTTTAGATCGGTTCCCAGTAGTAGTCGCCGTCGTCTCCCGCGCCCGGATCGCAGATCTCGCCCCAGTAGTAGTCGCCGTCAAGCCCCTCCATGCCGCCGGGGTGCGCCGTCATGTCCTGCATGAACCCGGTCGCCGGCCTGACCCCGTTCCTGCCGAAGTAGTCCGCGACCTTCCTGTTCGCCCTGTCCGGCACCGTCACGACGGACCCGGCCGCCGGGCATGACGTCACCTCGATGTCGTTCAGCACGGCGATGTCGTATGCCGCGCCTATGTCACCGCAGCACTGCAGCGCGATGTCGAAGAGCGTCTGCCCGTTCATCACGGCCGCCTGTGTCATACCTCGCCTCCCTGCTGCCCGGATTGCTCCGTCGTGTAGTGTCCGTCGGCCGTCAGTGTCACTGGGCTTGCCACATACACCACGTGGCCGAGGGTCACCTTATTCAATTGTGTCGATATTGACAATATGCCGTCGGTGTCGACCTCTATGGTGCCGTCGCCGGCGGCGAGCGGGAACTTCATCCCGACAGTCGGCCGCGGAAGACCACGCGCGACAACGCCGCTGAATCCGGTGAGGGAGTCGTTGAGCAGGCTGCCGTACAGCTGTACGACACCGCCCACCTGCCTGTATCGCACGGAGCCGCTGCCGGCGAACATTAGCTCAGCCTCCACCACGCCGGAGTCAGCCTGACGCGCGGCGGCGGCGACCCTCTCGCCGAGATTCCACGCCCCGCGGCCGATGGCGAGACGGTAGTTGTCACCGGACGACACGAGCGACGGCTGCAGACAGTCGTCCCTGTACACCTGCGACGTGCCCGACACCCCCTCGAGTTCTATGACCCTGTCACCGGCAGGGTCATAGCGTGTGACCTTGGTGAACTTTATCCTCGGATTCGCGCCGCTGTACGTTGTCGGCTCCAGCGGAAGAACCGGCAGCACCTCGCCGTCGTAATAGCACCATCCGCCCGTCATCGAGATCTTCTGGCCTGCCTCGGTGATTCTGCAGCCCGAAATGACGAAGTCCCTCGCCTCGAGCGACAGCCCCTTCAGCATCGCGGCGAACACCTCCGATGATGCCGCCATGATGTATTCGAGGTCGCGCATCCAGAACGGCGTGCGGCTCCCCTGTGTTATGTTGAGCTTCTTCATGACAGCGGGCACATTTGGGGTTCATACGTGACAGTGTTGATTGTGAGGTCCGGGCAGTCTGTCTCGAGACCCTCGTACAGACTGTAAAGGTGTTTGATGAACGCCGTCAGGCGCGTCTCGTAGTCGCTGACAGACAGCTTCGCGAACGCGTCGTCTGTCAATGCAGGATAGTTCTTTGAGCCGAAGGTGAACGACGCTGTGATGCTGTGGGTGTTCACGGCGCTCCCCTTGGTTATCGTGATTGTCTTCTTCCGGGCGTAGCCCGTGTTTGTGTATGCCATATCGTTAATTTTTTAAGTTGTCTTTACATCGTTGTCGGTCTTCACGCAGACCCCGTCTTTCCATTGGCAGGTGTATGGTTCGGTCGTCTCCGCCAATGCCTGCACGCAGACCCCGTCTTTCCATTGGCAGGTGTATGGTTCGGTCGTCTCCGCCAATGTCTGCACGCAGACCCCCTCGCTCCATGCGAAAGTGTATGTCGCGGCAAGCACGCACACACCGTCACCCCACTCGAAACCGTAAGCCTCCGGCACCTGCTCCTCGGCCTTCACGCACACCTCCTCGCTCCATTGGAAATCGTATGTCTCTGTCACCACACCGTCAAACACGATGTCATAGAACTTGCCGGCAAGCTTGTATTCATTGATGAGTTGGCGTAAAGCCGCAATGTCAGTGTGCACTTCAGCCAGTTGCGTTGGAAGGTGTATTATAAAGTCAGCTTGTGACAGTTGCCCGAATCCTGAATATGGGACAATAAGCCGTGGTGTGACTTCGCCATCGTACGGAAGCATGATCTGGTAGTGTATTAGTTCATTGCTGCCATCATAAGGGAGCATCACCTCGTCAATGTAGCTGCCATCTGTGATGTAGCATCCGTTGTCGCGGCAGAAATCGCAAACAACTTGTGTCAGTGCATAAACCTGGCCGGAGTGTGCAAGACGGTATTCCTTCTTTTCCTTGAAAGCCAGAAAGAGTTCATGCATATATGTCACCGGTATTAGGAGACACTTCAGAAACCTTATCATGACAGGCTTCCTAAGAGCCATTGGGACCAGCGACAGCAGTCCGTCCGATGAGAAGTCGTATTTACTCATAGTTTACCGTCAGTTCGTTAAGTGTTATATGTCCGGCGATTGATTCGTAGTTTTGGCTATCCAAAACTGTATGGGTGGTGTTGCTGTCATGAGCGTCGAAGACACATCCCTCGATTATGACATCCGTCACGCCAGGAATGACCTGGAGCGCGTCGATAAGCTTGGTCTTATTGAACATGCCGCCGTATTTGATACTGTCAAGATACAGCGTCACAGCCTCCTGTATTTTGGCATTGTCTTCAGCTCGCATCACCAGTCTGTTACGCCAAACGCGCAATGTCAGACTCAAGTCATCGCTCTGGATGCTCGATATTGCAAGATGCACACCGGCAAACTTCAGATTGTTCATATAGGCTCCGAAAGCTGCAAGTTGCATAGCCGTCAGGGGCTCGTGGTTCTGTCCGGACACCTTTATTGTGACCATGTTGAATTTTTCGACTACAGAGACATGTTTCACTATCTGTTTCGACTCGACAGCGGACTCGTATCTTCCATGCTGCGCATAATAGTCGTTCGCCTCGTCGTCATCCTGGAACTCAAGCGCGCGGTTGTACAACCAAGATACTGAGCCGGGATAAGCGGCCGCGATTCGTTCCTCCACATGCTGCGTGAATAGGTCAAACATCCATTCCATAGTATGAAGGCCTACAGCCACCACAAACAACAATATGTTGATGACACTAACCGCACTCATCTGTGCGTCCCACGATTTTGTCGTGTCAAGGTTCAAGGCCTGAACCAATGTGGCATCAGCGAGGATTGCGTCGGTCATCGTCTTTTTTATTTCAGAGATTGTTCTCATTATCTATCGTTTTACAAAAACCACAATAAGTACCAGTATGAATAATAGTGCTGTTGAAATCACCCCAAGGTACATCAGACCTTTTTCCCACCATCTGAATTGCCGCTCGATGTGTATCACTTCGCTGTACTGGCATTCACGTAGCCTGGTTATACATTTTTCCAACAAAGCGATCTTCAGCAAAAGACTGTCCTCCTTGCATTCAAAATCCAACTCTGCAGCATTGGCATTCACGTTCGTCAGCCTGAATTCAGCGGTTATCCTGCGACCTCTTTCAGTCTCCAGCTCGCGCATCAGCACATTGCCGACTGAATCGCACTCTATGACGGCACGTATGGAAGCGGAATCAGGTTCAACCTTTATCAAAGTGTCCCGAAACGATTTTTCCACGTATATAGTGTCACTGGTTCTGTGCGTAATCATCGGCTTCCTGCTCGCGCAACTCACGCTTGACAGGGCAATTGTCAGAATGAGGGCATTCAGGAATGCGCTGGACAGCCAGACGGAGTTTCGACAATTCTTTACGTACTGCATTTAGTTCTTTTTTTAATGGTTCAACAACTTCTTTTATCGTCTTCTGATACAGGGCACGGGTCTCCTCGAGTTCCTGTTTCAAAGGTGTCACGACCGATGTCATAATAAGGTCGATAAGCTTCTGTGTGTTTTCGACATTCACAGTGTTGTTGGCACTTTTTATTGTCTCGACCTCCGCTGTCAGCTTGTCAATTTTAGCCTTATATTCCGCCTTGAGCAATTTGGATGTAATCCACGACGTAAGCGGTATTGCGGCTATCCCAATTATTGCCAACATTACTTCTGTATTCATTTTACGATTATTTTAATTTCGTTTTCTTTCTCAAGCATTTCAACAAGCCTTGTCTCGCATAATTCTGAACTTGTTACAACACCTTTCCTGGTGTTATATCCCACAATTACGCATCCTTTTGTATCCTTTACAGTGTTCCCTCTATGAATCCGGATTCCTTCCCTTCCTGGTACATCAATCAAAGGAAGCATCCTGCGGAATTTGGGCGAATACGTCACTTTGATTGTGTATTCGCCTTTAGGTATGATTATACCCGATGCCACCGATGGCTCAAGTGTGTCGCAGAATACCTTGCCATCGATGAAAAGACGTCCGATTGTGTAGTCGTCTCTTTTAAATAACCTAACAAGTTCAATTGTCATCATATCTCTATTTTTATCGTTCCGTTGTCTGTCTCTACGCTTGCGTTGTCGTATCCGTCAAGTCCGAGCTGTAACGTTATCTCCCTGCGCATCTCACGTTCACGGCCTGTTGATTTAATATATTTACGCAGTCCCACTCCGACCTGAGGATGCTCTTTGTACTCGCCTTTTTCAGCATCTACTATAAGCTGTGCGTTCTGCTCGTCAGAATCGCCGATGGCGAGGTCGCCATGCGTGAATACCAGGTCGCCTGTCTCCGTGTCAAGTATCAAATCCCTTCTCATGACATTTTACCGTTAGTGCATGTGCCGGTTCCGGCAATTGTTCCAGCCCCCGAAGGTGTCGCACACGTGCCTGTGACCTGTGTTTCAACCGTCACGTCGCCTGATTTGATATAGTTGTCAATGGCCGTTGCAAGTGCTTCTGCAAGTTTTTCGGCGGCGGATGCCGGATCGGTCTTTATATCCCTTTGCTCGGCAAACGCACCGGCAATATCTTTTTTGAGTTTTTCTATGTTAAGTGCCATATTATTCCATCAGTTGTGCCAGTTTCTGTTTAATCATTGTGAATTGTGCGGTGTTTATCGGGGTGCCTGAAGGTCCTGCCGATGTGGTCACCGTCAGTTTTTTAATCTCGTCAATAAGTTCCGACAAAAGCTTTGAAAGATTTTGCGACTTGTTGAAGACTGATATTTTGCCGTTGTCGCCCCCGTCCACCTTCACTGATTCCGCTTCTATGCTGAGTGACAGACTGCCTATTTTAACTATTACTTTGTTTATCTCGGTATATCCGATGACGATGGCGTTGGTGTCCTGGTTCTCGACGAGCAGGTAGGCCACTTGGCTGCCGTCCTTGGGAACTATCAGGATGTTGCTCTCATAGCTGTCGATAACGGCGTTTAAACGGCAGTTAAACAGCGTTATGTTGTCATCAACCTTTATGTCACAGGTGCGTTCGCCTTCGTCAATATTTGACGCTATACCGGTACTTGCCATGACGGGCAAGTCCTTTTTCATTATCTTTTTGATCAGTTCTATCAGGCGCTCTTCCATATCCTAACCGATTTTAAATGACAATGTGTTTTTTCTGCGGAATCCGCCACTGATACTGTATGTAAGCTTGACGCTCTCAATGAGATACGTGCCTTCACGCTCAGGGTTCTCGCCGTCAACAATCTTGAGACTGTCACCTGCTTTTGTCTGAGGAACTCCGAACCCGGTGATATCGCCCCTGAATCCGTCGTATGAAAGTCTCTGTATATCTTGCTCTGCCTTTCTCCTAAGGTCGGCTTCAGACATTATCTCATTGCCATATGTCAGAGTCCTTTTCTGGGCGTCAGCATCGGTGCTGCCTATTTGAACTTTGATATCCTTGCCGTTGCGCTGTTTGGCCACAGCCGTGATGTTCAGTTTAACGTCTTCTTTCCGCGTGAATGTCAACCTGTTTTCCGCTATGTTAGGGCCGAGATTCCTGTTCTGAAGCGACTGAAGTGTGTCGGCGTCACGTGTTCCGAACACATAGGTGTGTGTGTTGTAACCGGTGAACTCGAATGGAAAAAAACAGCTCACTTTGCCATCCTTCAGCCTGGTGTAGAATCCGTACGACTCCTTCAGCCCTTTCACCACTTCATAAGGCGTGGCGTTTTTGATGATAAAGCCACCTGACAGATTGATGTCCGGGCATTCAACTTCGCAGCCGGCAAACGTGAACCGAAGTACCTCGGCAAGCGTGGTCTCTTTCCATGACTTTGACAGATGTTCGGCTTTTTTCCATCTGTACCACTCGTCGTCGCACTCTATGACAATAGGCGTGCCGTCGCCGATGTGCGAAACGAACCCGGTGAACTCCAGGTTAATAGTGTCATTATATCCAAGACTGATGCTGACAGGGTCGCTCACTTTGATGCAGTCAAGAATGCCTTTGCCATCACGTTTTTTGAAATTGCGCGGTATGGTAATCTTGGCGGTACCACCGAGGTTGCGAACCGACGAGTCTATCTCGACAGCGGAAATGCCGCTGTTGTCGCCATAAAACATGACGTCACCGATTTTTATCTCAGATTTTGGCACTACGTACATTTTTTTTACTATCTTTGCGGTATGAAAAGTCTAATATACAGTCTTATACTTGTGCTGCTGCCTGTATTTGTATCCAGGGAGCCGATTGACAAGGATTCCTGCAGCTGCAAAGGCATTCCTCTGCATGGCAGGGTGAAGATTGTAACTGAATACCCGGACTTCAGGATTAAGGTCACCGACGAATACCCCGACATAGTTGTGAAGACTGTCAGCGAGACGTCCCACACTTGTTGCGAGTGGCAGATTGTGGATGAATACCCCGACTTCACAGTTCAGTTTGTTGAGGATTATCCTGATTTTACCGTTGCGTTTTCCTATGATTCCCATGGCATCCGTTAAATAAAAAATTCGAGCGGTTTGATACTGTACGCCGTCATCTTGAATTGGACGGTGTCCTGATAGTCTTCAAGCACCTTCAGTTCGTCCAGACGTTCGATGTAGATTGACTGGATGCCCAAATCCTCGAAGATCTGCGACTCCAGCACGTCGAATATGTCGTTGGTCTCGAAGATAGTTCTGAATGAACGCATCTTTGATGACGGGTACTGATGGTTGTCCATGTCTATCAGAATTCCTGATATCGTTATCTTCCAAGGTTTGAGTCCAAAACACTCAACAACTTCAAAGTCACTGCCGTCGATGCTGGTTTTCTTGATGTTTTTATCCCTTGTGAACGAGACCATTGGCGGAGGTGCCAACACCCCAGGAAGTTCCTCATAGAACAGGGTGTTGGCGAATTTATAGTATGTACCGCCATTTTTCAGAGTAAAATTTGCCCAGCTTACGCCGTTCACATTAGTGACGAACCGTCTCATGTTAGCGGACATGATGCCGATGTTTGCCCTTCCGCGCCCGATGTTCAAAGCAGCCCTTTCAATGCCGGCTTTGATGTTGTCTTCTATCGTGGCCGTATCAGGGTAACCGCTCGGGATGCAACCGAACGCCGACAGATACCGTTTTGACAATTCTACTACAATCATTGTGGCAATTTTACTCCTAACAAACCTTTTTCAGATAACCATTCAATCTGCCTCCATTTCTCGATCCACACTTCGTCCGGGAGCTCTTCGGGGAACGGTATGTGGAAGTAAAAACTCAAGGCCGCGTCAATCCTCCGTATGTTGTTGGAAAGCTCGCGATGGAGGCTATCCCCGTCAAGCTCGACGTCTATCCGGGGATAACCTTCTATAAGTTTTTTATGATGGCCGTGCGGACAGGCATGACCTTGCTGATGGCATCGAATGCCCCAAGGAACAAGCCGTCATCAGCTTTGACGCGCTCCTTGCCTGTAAGCAGGCAGGCGTTGACCATGATTTCCTTAGCCTTGTCAGGATTCTTGTCAACCCATTTCTCGAACTCGGAGATCACCTTGCGTGTCGGGACTGTAATGATGACATCAAGAAACTCGTCGCCGTCATCATCGAGAGGCAGTGATGCAAGCATAACTTTGTTATGGCCATATTTTTCCTTGAAAGCTTTGATGTCAGCTTCTGTGACACCTTCCGGCAGCTTGATTGCTTTGTTTGTGTTTTCTTTTTCCATTACACTGATGTTTTAAACATTAAACTCTATACCGAGACAGAACATGTCATAATCGCACACGACATCGTCTTGGTCTCCGAAGTTTCTCTTCTGCTCTTTGAATTTGACTGTGAGGACATCTTTGATGATTTCATTTTCCTCGTTCACAATCACAACCACAATCGGGAACGGCTTGATTTCCGTAAGCGGAACACCAGCAGCCTTCTCAATCGCTGAAGCGCTTTTAAGGCGCAATCCAAGAGCACATGTGTACTCTTTCTTGCCTGTGCTGTAACTCGTCGGATTATTGGAGCCGAGAGAATAATGCGCCGTATGAGCTTGTTTCATGTCGTACTCAATCTTTATCACCTCGTAATCGATGGTGCCAAGCATGGCGATATGGACGTCACCGTCAGAATATGCCTTGCCTTTTCTTGATATAATCGTTCCTCCGTTCATGACTAAATACTTGTTTTAAGATTGATAGTTCCTTTGATTACGTCAATCTGGCCTGTCGGCACGATGACAAACGACACCTTCAGTTCTCGCGGCATGACCAGCAAATTACTGTTAGGGTCTGTCGTGGTCTTGCCTTGTGTTATCTCGCCGGATGAAGCCATTCTTGCGAAAACATCATCACCGAGAGCGTCGAAATAACCCACCATGGCTTGAGGCAGCTTACCCGTCTCCGGATCAACAGGTTGTGTGCTCTTCACTTGTGGGAGGAGTGCAGTCCTGAGCTCGCGGACGACTTTGTCGTGAGTGCGACCGTAGCTTATGGTGTACTCGTTGAAATAACCTTCCTTATCCTGAATAATCGGGGTGCAGGTGTGGTCATTGTTCCAGTAGTGGCCCGATCTCCCGGTATAGGAGATTGCGAAGATATAGCCCTTGGTGTCAAGTGTTTCGAGGGCTGATTCCTCTGCTGTGATCTTGTTATGATTGCTGAGTCCGGCTGTGACCCAGATACCTCTTTTGGCACTTGAGATGTCACCACCTTCAACTTCGCCGATGTTGTGGTTTACTGGACGCAAGGCGATACTGCCGAGCATCGTTCCAACATCAGCGAATTTCTTGCCGACGGCATTTTGTGTCTCGGCGTAGTCCCAGTCCTGTCCGATACAGACAGAGACCTTGAACGCCTCCAGCACGGATCCGCCGATTGTGATGTTGCGCAGATCGAGAGCTGATGCCGATGTCACAGCCGCATAACCTCTACCTTCGAGGACAATCTGACATGGGCGGAACGTTTCATAAGTCCAGTCATAGAAAACTTGACCGGCGGAGATGGCCGCATAGACGTTGTCGTCGATGCCGTTCACGTTTGTCGGCTCGTAGTTTTCGTCAGGGTTATAGGCGATGGCGACAACTCTGATTTCGCCGTTGGAATCGGCAATCATTCTCTTTCCGTATGTATTACCAAACGCATCTGACGGAGTTCCGCTGTACAGCATCAGGTACAAAGTGCCTTCTTTACAGATGCGGAAGAACTCCGAAATATGACGGTAAACACGCACCTTGTTGGTAGTGTCATAAGCCTCGTTGATGCCCAAAGCTTCAGCGTCGGCCACTGATGTGAGCTTGACGGTCTCTCCAAGGGCGATACCCACGGCACCGCTACCAGCGGCCACAGCAGGGCCATTGGCAAGGAGGCCGCAGACGGAGTCCTTGTTACCGTTGACAGCCGGGCCGATGGCACCGCGCTGTATATCTACACCTTTTAAATTTCCCATAGTTATTTGTATGTTTTGATTTTTGAAACGTCACCGCTTTCACTGTTGACAGCGAGATTGTATGACGTGAAGAACTCTTTCTTGGAATTGGAGTAAATCTCGTTGACAGAAAGCTTTTTCATCAATTCCTTAGCTTTTTTCTCCATTGTTGATTCTGTGTTGTTTGCCAAAATATTACATAGTTGTAGGGGGCACCGAGCCCCCTTGGTTAATCAAATCAGTTTTGTGACACTACAGCCTTTGACATGATAGCACCGATGGCCTCAGCTTTCTTTGGCAAAGCGATGAAGTAATGTTTGAAGTTTACAAGATTTCTCTGGTTCTGCGGGTCAGTCTTGGCTTCGCTGTAATACATCGTTGTCGAGCCAGATGCTTTCCACATTCTTTTTACGGCAAATGCCACTGATGCCTGGAACTCACCTGTGTCAGGTGTTGCACCAAATGATTTCTTGGCACCATTTGTTGCATACACCGGCATGTCAGTGTCTTCATAAACATCAAAACCGTACATGTTTGTAATACGTCCTGATTCATATTTGTAATACTGTTCTGCGAATTTCTGGTCAAGCAAAAGCAAATCCTGCACGTGATCTGAACATAATACGAGACGACGGCCTTTTTTAGGGGCTTTCATGTCGTCGAAGTATTTCTTCAGTTTGATTATGTCAGCTCTGGTGATGCGCTGTCTGCCGTTATCAACCTCGCCAGATGTCTCAACAACAGGGGTCGCAGCGGTGTGACTTGAAGGTGCGAAAGCGTGGATGGCTTTTGCAATTTTCTTGTCTGTGATGGCTTCACCATGGCGTTCTTTTATGCTTGCCATTTTATCGTATGAGATGGCGTGGAGTTCGTCATCTGTAATTGGTGTGGCCTTTGTCTGAAATTTATCGAGGCTTATTGCCTTATCAGTGTCTGTAATATTCTGTATGTCGATAGGATAAGTGGTGTTGTTGATAAGTACGTCAGGATCAGCGCCGGCCACAACGAGATGGATGACATCGTTTTCTGCATAGATACTATAATCCGGAATGCCCTCGAGCCATGTCCCTCGTTCGTCATCTCTCAGCTTTTTGACCACTTCACCAGTCCACACTTCAGTATATACACCTGATAACAGGCTGCCAGCAGGCAACATGTGGATACATCCGACGGCATTGAGCACCACCGCTCCGAGAACAGGTGCCACGCCAGCTGCTGTAGCCAATGTCGCGCCGAAAATGCAGTTAACCGCCACCGCAAGGATTAATGCAAAGAATTTTTTCATGTTGTTGGTGTTTTTGTTATTTTGAATACTTGGCATCATACAATGCCTTGAATTTGTCTGGATCTTCAACTTTCATCTTTTCAAGACCGCGAGGGTCGTTGGCCTGCCATTTCTCCCAGTCCCAGCCGTCGCGTTCGTTGGAAGGCGAGCCGCCCTGTCTGCCGAGAGCTCCGATAATCGAAGATGTCGATGTCTTGATTTCGCCGAGGATGGAGGTAAGGGTGTCAATGCCGTTCTTCTCTCCGATGGCCACGTAGTTTGCACGCTGGCTTTCAGGGATCTTGTTGGCTTTGATCGCCTCGCTGACCGCGTCTGTGATCTGTTTCTTTTTCATGTTTGCAAGCTCCTCATCAGCCACCTTCTTTCCGTTGGTGGCCTCGTTGAACTTCGCCTCGAGTGCCGCCATTACTTCGGCATCCGACGATTCGGCCGTCACCCCGGTGAGCCCGAATTTTTCAATAAGACTTTTCTTGTCCATTTCTTGATGTTTGTTTAGGTTATTAAATAAAGCCGCATGGCGCATCAGTGCGCTTGCAGACAGCTTCTTGATTTCCACGTCTTTTGGCAGTATGTCGGCATCGAACACGTCAACGACACCGTCACACAATTTTTCCCTAAGAGCATCTTCAGCCGAGAACCAGTTGTCACCATTCATCCATTCCTTTATATCGTCTTCTTTTTTGCCGGTTCTTTTGGCGTATGCCGCTATCAAGACATTTTCCATCTTGCGCAACAGGGAGGCTTCTTTTTCCATCTCTTCGGCTGTGCCGATGACACAGGCGGAAGGCGCATGCACCATAAGGAATGCGTTCCTGGCCATATATATATTTCTTGCCGCCATGATTATCACGCTGCCCATACTCGCTGCCAAGCCGTCAACATAAACATCGACGGGCTTCTTGCACTTCGCAATGGCGTTGTATATCAGATTACCCTCGATCACACTGCCGCCATAACAGTGTATATGCAGATTGATGACATCTTTACTGCCATCGCAAGCTTCGTTCAGCCTCTCGATGAACCGTGCAGCCGAGTTCTCGGTGTCGGGAAAGATTTCGCCGTATAATTTCAGTTCGTTTTTCATAGCTTTTCGTTGAAACACGATGCAAAAGTCCGATAATTATCCCACCTATTAAAAAACAGTGCAGTAATACTTCCAACTTTTTTTCTATCAATGATATAAGGGCGACTTTTGCACAAAATTTCAATTCAAAAAACATGACGAAAAAAGAATCCGAAATGAAAAGGGAACTTGCGAAGCTCTACTATATGCAGGGCTTTCCGCAAAAAGAGATTGCACAGCGACTCGACGTGTCGGAAACGACAGTGAGCGCATGGAGCCGTAAAGAGAACTGGGAGGAGATGAGAGCCGCCAAGACGGTCTCACGACAGGAAATAGTCGCCAAGATGCTGAAGAAGGTCGGTGAGAGGCTTGACGATGAGAACTGGACTCCAGACGATCTTGCCAAGATAGCGGCGTCAATAGAGAAGCTTGACAAGAAGACCAACATCGTGACCATCATAGAAGTCTTCGCAGCATATAACAACTGGCTTCAGACTCGCATGAGATTTGATGCAGAGCTTTCCCCGGAACTCATCAGAACCATGACCAAATACCAAGATTTGTTCATCGCAGAGAAGCTTAACAACACAACAATTGAATAATGGGTGCCATCAGGACAGAGAAACAAGCCCTCGCGCATTGGGAAAGAGTCAAAAGCAAGGCTCTGAGCATACGCACCATAGATGATGTAGAGACAGAAGCTCAAAAGGCCAAACGTATGAAAGCCCTTGAGAAAGACTACATCAAGTGGTTCGAATACTATTTCCCAAACTACGCGAAAAAACCGTGCGCTTGGTTCCACAAGGCTCTCGCCAAAAAGATAATAAAGAACAAGCGCATCAAGATAATGGCTGAATGGTACCGCTCGGCCGCCAAGTCAGTCCATATCGACATGGGCATCCCTCTCTATCTGTATCTTGCACTTCACGACCTCAAATTCATGCTCCTTGTCGGTGAGACAAGCGACAAGGCCGCACAGCTGCTTAGCGACATACAGGCTCAAATACAGTTTAACCAGCGTTTAATCAGGGATTACGGGAACCGCTACCAATACGGGGACTGGGCTGAAGGCGATTTCTCCACATCGGACGGCGTACACTTCATGTCGTTGGGTTTTCTTGAAAATCCGCGCGGCGCACGTGATGAAGAAAACAGACCCGACTATATAGTGGTTGATGATGTTGACAACAAACGCCATGTGAACAATGACAGGCTCATGCGCCAGGCGGTGGACTGCATCACCGAGGATGTTTGGGGATGCTTCGACAGCGACAACGACAGCACTGAGCGTTTCATATACGCAAACAACAACTTCCACAAAAAGTCTATAACCAACCGTCTGAAAAACTACTTCATCGAAGCCAAGGCCAAAGCCAAACAGACAGGCGACGAGGATGTGTTCGAGGTGATGACAGTATGTGCGGTCAAGAATCTCAACACTTTTGAACCTGAATGGCCGGAAAAGACATCGGCTGAATACTGGAGAAACAAATTCAACACAACGCCATACCGGTCGTTCATGCGCGAATACATGCACAAGCACATTGAAGACGGCACCATTTTCAAGCACCAGGACATCATTTGGGGAAAGATGCTGCCACTAAGCCAATATGATGCGCTGTGTTTCTACGGCGACCTTTCTTATAAAGATGCCGGCGACTTCAAAGGCATGATTCTCGTAGGCAAATATAAGAGGCAGTTCCATGTCATATACGCCTATCTGCGCCGAGGCAGCCGCGCAAGATGCGCCGAATGGCTCTATGACCTGTACGAAGACAAACATCTCGACAGATACAATATAAAATACAAGATTGAAGGCTTGTTTGCCATGGATGACTTTGTCAACGACTTCGATCTTGAGGGCGACAAACGAGGGTATTACATACCGGTGGTGGCCGACAAACGAGGCAAGGCTGACAAATTCGACAGGATTGAGTCGCTGTCGGGACACTTCGAGCGTCACAACATGATATTCAACGAGGATTTGGTGAACGATCCGGACATGGTGTGCCTGGTTGACCAATTCCTCGCTTTTGAGAAAGGAAGCCAGGCTAACGACGACGGCCCTGATGCGGTACACGGTGCCTGCAAGGAACTGTACACCCTTGAACGGTGCGACATCGGCAAAATCCATATCACCACAAGACAGGAAAGGATTTCACGTAACAAAAACAGATACTAACATTATGTTCATCAACGAATCAGACTACGACGTACAGGTGAGACAGGAGATATTGCCTCTGCTTGACTCATCTGATGGCAACGCCAATCTCGGCACTGCCGAACGCATGGCCATCGACCAGATTAAACAATATATCGGCGGGCGATACGACTGCAAAACCATATTCTCCGCAACAGGTGACGACCGCGACATGTTCATCGTGATGATAACCATCGATATCGCACTTTACCACCTCTGGAGCAAGAGGGCACCGAGAAAGATTCCGGAACTCCGTGCACAACGCTATCAGGATGCTCTCGACTGGCTTAAGGCTGTCGGTGACGGCACAATGCAGAGCGACCTTCCACAGCTTGGAGATGACGAATACAAGAGCGACATATCCATTGTTTCACGTTATAAGCAGAATTTTAACAAGTATTGATTATGGGCAAGGACAAACGACAGGCAAAAGCAACAAAAAAAGACAGCGACATCGTAGCCGCCATCATATCTGAATTCAAGGACAAAAGTCGCGCTGAAATCAGGAAATGGCGCAACGCGCTCAAGATGGCAGAAGACCCGACCAATCCGCGCAACTACGTGCTGCAGGACTTGTATGAGAATCTGAAAGCCGACGGCCATTTCATTGCGCAGTCCGAACTCCGCAAAGCAGCTACTACAAGCCGCAAGTTCTCTGTCAAGGATATAAAAACAGGCACAGTCAACGAGGAAAAGACAAAGTTGCTGCAGAAAAAGTGGTTCTACAGTTTCATTGAAAAAGGTCTCGAATGCGTGCTCAAAGGATACACGCTCCTTGAGCTTGTCAATCCTGGCACGATGGAGTGGCAGCTGGTTCCGCGACGCAACGTGTGCGGAAGGATGCAGCGCGTCTATCTCGAAGCCGGCAGTGACAAATACATCAACATATCTTCCGGCTATGAAAACACTCTTGTGCGTTTCGGCGAACCTGAAGACCTCGGCATCATGGCTGACATCTGCGGCGGTTTGATATGGAAACGCAACGCACAGCAGTCGTGGGCTGAATTTTCGGAGCGATACGGCATGCCGCTAATCTCCGCGACAACAAACAAGACCGATGACGCCAATGTAGCAAAGGTTCAGAAGATGCTGCAGGCTCTTGGCGAGGCGGCCACCGCCGTGCTTCCTGAAGGCACTTCGCTAAACATACAGCCATTCACCGGTGGTGATTCGTTCCAGGTGTACAAGGCTCAGATAGATGCTCTTGATAATGAGGTATCAAAGGCTATAGTCGGTGGTACTATGGTGACCGATAACGGCAGTTCAAGGAGCCAGAGCGAGGTTCATGAACGCAACCTTGACGAAAAGCTCGCACAGTCCGACAGCCGTCTGGTGGAGTTTGTCGTCAACGACCAGCTTTTCCCGATCCTTGACTATTGGGGGTACGGTATTAATCCAAAGACCGATTATTTGGTGTAATGGACAAATTTTAGGCTGTTTTTGAGACGTTGCTCTCAAGTGGA